>NZ_CP130318.1:6082500-6303770 GCF_032268605.1 Paenibacillus aurantius | reverse complement strand
TATAGATTTTCACTCCTTCAACAAATAAACAACGATAGGGCGCCGAATAAACAGACACGTCGAATTATAAAGGTTTTTGCCGATAAGCCTTGTTATCCACAATAATAAAAGAATTAGTGCGGCGTTTTGCACACTAATTTGGATTTGTTAACAATGTTATCCACAGACTGTTAATAAGTTAGTGGGTATTTTCATCTATCCACAACCGAAAACAATATTAATATATCAAAACGAAGGTAGGTTTTCAACGAGTTTATCGGTTTTATCCACACATTTCATTAAGCTGTTGGCTATTTTTATTCACAGGGGTCAGTATTGTTTATAATTTGTTCATATTTCGACAGATTTTTCACAGCCTGTGGAAAGCTATGCACAGGGCTTCGCGGGACCGGATCGGCGGTTGACTTTTGCCTGGGAAAATGATTTAATGGATGGAGGTATTTTTAGGTGGAATTCCTCGGGAGGTGCAAATAGATGAGACCAACATTTAAACCGAATGTTAGGAAGCGCAAGAAGGTTCACGGCTTCCGCAAGCGGATGAGCACGAAGAACGGACGCAAAGTCCTCCAAGCCCGCCGTTTGAAAGGCAGAAAAGTTCTATCCGCATAAAAAGAGACCACTGCAAAGTGGTCTTTTTTAACGTATGGACCCGGTTATTTTCTATTAGAAATGTCAACGCTGGTGATAGCCCTATTTAGGTTCATCTCGTTGAACGGAGAGGTACCGTGCATAAAGAAAATCGATTGGCCAAAAAAGAAGACTTCCAAAAAGTATACCGGTACGGCAAATCGATGGCCAACCGGCAGTTTGTACTTTATTATATGGCGCGTCCTCAGATCGAGGCCTTCCGGCTCGGCGTGTCGGTCAGCAAGAAGCTCGGCAACGCCGTCGTCCGCAACCGGCTTCGCCGGATGATGAAGGAAATCATCCGCTTGAACAAGGACCGGATCCCCTCCGGGTTCGATTTTATCCTCATTGCCCGGAAGCCCGCAGCGGATATCGATTACAGCGAAATGGAGAAGAACGTGCTCCACGTGCTCAAAAAAGCGACGATGCTGACGGCCAAAAGCTCCTCCCCAAAAGGGTGACCGACTTTCGGTTTCTTTGTGGGGGCGATTATGGTATATTTGGACATGTATACGATTTCCTAAATTTGTTTAGAACACGGGAGGAAACTGATTTTGATTCGGCGCTTACATAAATTGTGGCCTTTGGCCGTTCTCATGCTTGTGCTCGCAGGCTGCAGCAGCAATCCGGCATCTCATCCCATTAACCGGGAAAGCGGAATTTGGGACCGGTATTTTGTAGGACCTCTTTCGGATGTGTTGGACTGGTTCGCTAAAGTGTTCTGGGGGCAGTACGGCTTGTCGATTCTTGCCGTTACCCTGATTGTCCGCTTCCTCATTCTTCCGCTCACCTTGAAGCAGTACAAGAGCTCGAAGGCGATGCAGGCCCTGCAGCCGGAAATGAAGAAGCTTAAGGAGAAGTACAAGGACGACCCGAAGAAGCAGCAGGAAGAAACCATGAAGCTGTTCCAAACTCATGGGGTGAACCCGCTTGCCGGCTGTTTCCCGCTTATCGTCCAGATGCCCGTACTGATTGCTCTCTATAACTCCATTATGCGGAACCCGAACATTTCGGGTCACGATTTTCTGTGGCTGAAGCTTGGGGAGCCGGATCATTTCTATATCCTGCCGGCGCTGGCCGCCTTCACGACGTTCCTTCAGCAGAAGGTAATGATGGCGACGAATACCAACAATCAGATGCCGCAGATGAATTTCCTTCTGTTCGTGCTGCCTGTTCTGATTTTCGTCATGTCGATGAACTTTGCTTCCGCCCTTCCGCTCTACTGGGTATACACCAACTTGTTTACGGTCGTTCAAACCTACTTGATTTATCGTCCATCTAAAAAATAGGGGTGGTCAACGGGGTATGAAGAAGATTGTAGTCACGGCGAAGACGATTGAAGAAGCGGTCAAGAAGGGCTTGGCCCAGTGGAACACCACGGAGGACCGGGTGAAGGTTGAGGTGCTCGAGCAGCCGTCCAAAGGCTTGTTCGGTCTCATCGGAACCCGGGAAGCGAAGGTCGAGCTGGAGAAAATCCCGGATGCCGAAGAGACAGCGCTCGAGTTTCTGCAGGAGGTCATCGGAGCCATTCCGCTTGACGTCCAGGTGGACAAGCAGGTGACGAAGGATGAAATCCTGTATAACCTGACGGGTCCCGAGCTCGGCATTCTGATCGGACGCCGCGGGCAGACGCTCGACTCTTTGCAGTATCTCGTCAATATCGTGGCGAACCGTTACTCTTCCCGACCTGTCAAAATCGTGCTGGACGCGGAAAATTTCCGTGACCGCCGCCGTAAGACGTTAGAGGACCTGTCGTTGAGGCTTGCCTCCCGGGTGATCAAAACCAAGAAGGAAGTCATTCTGGAACCGATGCCCCCGCAGGAACGTAAAATCATTCATGCCCAGCTGCAAAACCATTCGACGGTGAAGACTTACAGCAAAGGGGACGAACCGAATCGAAGGGTAGTAATTGCATTACGTTGATCATATCACGCGCAATGACTTTCGGGTCATTGCGTTTTTTGAATGTAGCGAAAGAGTATCCTTGGGGCGGTACGGGGATATCCCGAATCCGAAACAGCTATACTGACTATAAAGGAAGAGAGTGGAGGGACAACCATGATAACGGACACGATAGCGGCGATTTCCACTCCGATGGGGGAAGGAGGCATCTCGATCATCCGGGTGAGCGGACCCGACGCGATCGAGGGGACGGACCGCATTTTTTCACCGAAGGGAAAGCTGACCCAAGCGGCCAGCCATACGGTCACCTACGGCTACATCCGCGACCCCGAAAATGGGGAAAGGCTGGAGGAGGTTCTCGTCACCGTGATGCGGGCGCCGCGGTCTTTTACCATGGAGGATGTGGTGGAGATCGGCTGCCATGGCGGCCTCGTCTCGGTCAAAAAAGTGCTCGATCTGCTGCTCACCACCGGGATCCGCCTCGCCGAACCCGGGGAATTCACGAAGAGGGCGTTCCTGAACGGACGGATCGATTTGTCGCAGGCGGAAGCGGTCATCGATTTGATTCGGGCGAAGTCGGACCGGGCCTTCAAGATTGCGTTGAAGCAGGTGGAAGGAGTTCTCTCGAAGCGGATCCAAGCCCTCCGGCATAAGCTTGTTGAGCTGATGGCCCATATTGAAGTGAACATTGATTACCCGGAGCATGACGTGGAGGAAATGACGAATTCCTTCATTAAAGAGAAATGCGACCTCGCGATCCGGGAGGTACAGGATTTGCTGAAATCGGCTAACCAGGGGAAGATAATCCGCGAAGGCATCGTGACGGCGATCGTCGGACGGCCGAACGTGGGGAAATCCTCTCTCCTTAATGCGCTGGCTCAGGACAACCGGGCGATCGTGACCGATATTCCGGGAACCACTAGAGATGTGATAGAGGAGTATGTTACGATTAACGGGATCCCCCTGAAACTGCTGGATACGGCAGGAATTAGGGAAACTGCCGATTTGGTGGAGCGGATAGGGGTCGAACGCTCCCGAAGCGCCGTAGGAGAGGCGGATTTGATTCTTCTCGTTCTCAACTATAACGAAGAGCTGCATCAAGATGAGTCCGAGCTTCTTGAGCAAATCAAAGACCGCCAGGTCATCGTCATTCTGAACAAAACAGATCTGCCGCAAAAGCTGGATCTGCAGCCAATATATGATGCCATGCCGATGGAACGGGTCGTGCCGATGTCGGTGCTGGAGAACGAAGGAATGGAATCCCTGGAAAAGGCCATTTCCCATATTTTCTTCAGCGGGAATTTGGAAACGAACGATTTTACTTATGTGAGCAACGCCCGGCATATTCACCTGCTGAAACGATCGCTGGCCTCGCTGGAAGAGGCGAGACAGGCTACGGAAGCCTATGTTCCGATCGACATGATTCAGATCGATATCCGCAACGCATGGGAAGACCTGGGCGAGATTATCGGGGATTCCGTGGGCGACTCGTTGATCGATCAAATTTTCAGCCAGTTCTGCTTGGGCAAGTAAGGCTTAATGGAGGGATTAATAATGGGATATGCTGCCGGTGACTACGACGTTATCGTCATTGGAGCGGGACATGCCGGATGCGAGTCGGCTCTGGCTTCGGCCCGGATGGGCTGCTCGACGCTGCTGCTTACGATTAACTTGGATATGGTGGCGTTTATGCCGTGCAACCCGTCGGTAGGGGGCCCGGCCAAAGGGCATGTCGTGAGGGAAATCGACGCGCTCGGCGGTGAAATGGGACGCAACATCGACAAAACCTATATCCAGATGCGCATGCTGAATACAGGAAAAGGGCCGGCGGTTCACGCGCTGCGAGCCCAAGCCGACAAGTTTCTGTACCAGCATACGATGAAGGAAACGATTGAGAGGACCGAGAACTTGACCCTTCGTCAAGGGATGGTCGAGGAGCTTATTGTCGAGGACGGCGTCTGCAAAGGAGTCGTCACGAAGACCGGCGCGCGCTATATGGCGAAAGCCGTCGTCCTGACAACGGGAACGTATTTGCGCGGGAAGGTCATCATGGGCGAGCTCATGTATGAGAGCGGCCCGAACAACCAGCAGCCTTCCGTCAAGCTGTCCGAGAACCTGCGCAGCTTGGGGCTTGAGCTCGTCCGTTTCAAAACGGGAACACCTCCCCGGGTGCATGGCGACACGATCGATTTCAGCAAAACGGAGATCCAGCCGGGCGACGAGGAGCCAAAGTTCTTCTCCTATGAAACCACCGAAGAAGTGCCGAACCAAATTCCTTGCTGGCTGACTTATACGTCCGAGAAGACGCATGAGATCATCAACAGCAATCTTCACCGGGCGCCCATGTTCTCAGGAGTGATTGAAGGAACGGGACCGCGCTATTGTCCGTCCATTGAGGACAAAATCGTGCGCTTCGCGGACAAGCCGAAGCATCAAATCTTTCTTGAGCCGGAAGGGCGCCACACGTCCGAGTACTACGTGCAGGGCCTTTCGACAAGCATGCCGGAGGACGTGCAGCTGAACATTCTCCGTTCCATTCCCGGCTTGGAGAAGGTGGAGATGATGCGGACGGGCTATGCCATTGAATACGACGCCGTCATTCCGACGCAGCTCAAGCCAACGCTAGAAACGAAGCTCATCGATTCCCTCTTCACGGCGGGCCAGATCAACGGAACATCCGGCTACGAGGAAGCCGCCGGTCAAGGCATCATGGCTGGAATCAATGCGGCCCGCAAGGTTCAGGAGAAGGAACCGGTCATTCTGGACCGGTCGGAGGGCTACATCGGCGTGCTGATCGACGACCTCGTGACCAAAGGAACGAATGAGCCTTACCGGCTTCTCACCTCCCGTGCGGAATACCGTCTGCTGCTCCGCCATGACAATGCCGACCTGAGGTTGACCCCAACGGGATATGAAATTGGCTTGATCAGCGAGGAGCGCTACCAGAAATTCCTCCACAAGAAAGCCATGGTCGAGCAGGAAATCGAACGGATGAAGACGACCAAGGTCCGTCCGGAGGCTAACGTCCAGCAAATGCTGACCGATGCGGGCAGTGTCGTGCTGAACAATGCCGTCGATCTGCTTTCTCTTCTTAGGAGACCGGAAATCACGTACGCTCATCTGGAATCCATCTTACCGTCCCCTAACGAGCTGTCGCCCGAGATGAAGGAGCAGGTTGAAATCCAGGTGAAGTATGCCGGTTATATCGAGAAGCAGCTTGCCCAAGTGGAGCGGCTGAAGAAGATGGAGCAGAAAAAAATTCCGGACGATATCGTCTACGAAGAGATTCATGGCATCGCCACCGAGGCCAAGCAGAAGCTCGCGAAGATTCGTCCGATCTCGATCGGGCAGGCTTCCCGGATTTCGGGGGTTTCCCCCGCGGATATTTCCATTCTCCTCGTGTACCTGGAGCATTATAACAAAGTAACGGCGTCGAGGGCATAAGCGATGAACAGCGCGGAACAATTGCTCGTTTCCCTGCTCGCCGATCATCAGATAACGGTTAACGACCGTCAATTGGAGCAGTTCGCGATCTATTATCGCGAGCTGGTCTCCTGGAATGAAAAAATGAATTTAACCGGGATAACGGAGCTCGAGCAGGTGTACCTCAAGCACTTCTTCGACTCGTTATCTCTATCTTTTTATGTGCCTCTTGGTGAGGTTTCACGTCTCGCGGATATCGGATCGGGGGCAGGATTTCCGAGCATCCCGCTCAAAATCATGTTCCCGCATCTGCAGGTGACCATCGTCGATTCCCTCAACAAGCGGATCGGATTCCTTACGCATCTGGTCAAGGAATTGGGACTGGAGAACGTCCAGTGCATTCACGGGAGAGCGGAGGAGGTAGCCCGCCAGCCCGAGCACCGGGACCGCTACGACCTGGTCACGGCAAGGGCGGTGGCCCGGCTGAATGTCCTCAATGAATTTTGCCTTCCTTTTGTCCGAAAAGGCGGCTTGTTTGCAGCCATGAAAGGATCGGATCCTACCGATGAAATTCAAGAAGCCCGGTTCAGTATGAAGGAGCTCAAGGGAGAATGGATGGGGGACCACCGGCTGACCCTTCCGGTAGAGCAAGCCGAACGGCATATTCTCTTAATCCGCAAAATAGCGGACACCCCCCGGAAATATCCAAGAAAACCGGGTACTCCATTGAAAACACCGCTCCTCTAGTCCCTTAACCGTGAATGTTGTTATGCTTTCCTATTAAGTCTCGTGTGCATATAGAGATTTTCTCGCCAAAAAAGTTACCGGATAAGCACTAGATGCCTAGTGGTCTGTTTCACGTGGAACAACTGTCACATTTTTCTTGAAATTTTGGGAGGGAAACGCGGAAGCGTTGTCGAAATTTAAAGAAGAGCGAATGGGGCTAGGTTGTGTTAAACTGATAGTACAGGCTAGCAGTGAGGACTTTGTCCGCAGCCTAGGTTCGCTGGATTTTATCTGCGTCAAAGGTGCGGCTGTATGTTGGGGGACCAACAGAATTCCGTGCATGCTGGGAACAGCGCGCCGTGCGAAATGGCTGTTGCTGCTTTGCCTATGCGAGAAGAGATCAACTAGCAAGCAGGGAATGGCCCGCTGCTTATCCAATGGTTCGCTGTTGGATTAGCGGCCGGGCGGAATTCCATCTGCTTCGGTTGAGTTTTCGCGTTTCTTGAGTATGGGGTCAACAAACCTATCGGGCAAACGCTAGATTAGTAGATGGTGTGAGGCAAAGTCTGTTCTATGCCATTCCTATGTAAACAGGTTAGGTGGTTATAGCTCATATGAAAGAACAATTTTCAAAACTGTTTGGGTTGTCGGAAAAGCCGGCGGCGGATGAGGTTAGAAATTTGCCAGTCCAGGAGATCACCCCTAGTCCTTACCAGCCCCGGACCATTTTCGATGAAGAGCGGATCGATGAGCTTCTGCAAACGATTAAAACCCATGGCGTGATCCAGCCGATTGTGGTTCGTATGCGCAACGGCCGTTATGAAATCATTGCAGGAGAACGGCGTTTTCGCGCTGTTAAAAAATTGGGAAATGAAACCATTCCCGCCATTATCCGCGACTTCAATGACGCCCAAGCGGCATCCATAGCCCTCATTGAAAATTTGCAGAGGGAGGGTCTTACCGCCGTCGAAGAAGCCATCGCTTACCAGAAGCTGATGGAACTTCATCAACTGACCCAGGAAAGCCTGGCCCAGAGGCTCGGCAAAAGCCAGTCGACAATCGCTAACAAAATCAGGCTGCTTCAGCTGAGCGAGCCCGTCAAAAACGCCTTGATGGAACGGCAGATCACGGAGCGTCATGCCCGCGCCTTACTTTCCCTGGATAATGAGGAGCTTCAAGTAAAGGTCTTGAACGATATCCTCACCAAAGAACTGAACGTGAAACAGACCGAAGCACGGGTGCAGTTCTACAAGGAGTCGGACAAGCTCAAGAAGCAGAAGAGGGTTTCCTTCTCCAAGGATGTGCGCCTTGCCTTGAATACCATACGTCAATCGGTTGATATGATCTCGAATTCCGGCATGTCCATTAAGACGAAGGAACAGGATTACGAGGATCATTACGAGATTGTCATTTCGATACCCAAAAGAAAATAACCATTGTGCCTTATCCGTAAGTGTTGTTCTGCTTTCCTTTTGTTTCCCGTGCGCAGAGGGAGGTTATCCCGCCAAGAAGGTTACCGGATAAGGCAATAGACGGTTGCGGCGACAGCCGCTTTTTTTGAAAACGTCATTCCGGTTTCGGATGAGGGCTTGACCTTCGGCTTGCCGTGGGGTAGAACCGAAAAAGCATTCCACCAGGATAGGTCGGTGGGGTAGTAGGGATTTTATTGCCTTTTCTGCAAATAAAGTTCTGCTTCCGTATGATTTTCGTGCCCATACAGCGGTTATCCCGCAGACAAAGTTACCGGATAAGGCATTATGTATATCCTTGGGCCGCTTACGAACCAGCGGAAGCTAAGGTGATTGAGGTGATTAGGCTTGGCTAAAACGATCGCGGTTACCAATCAGAAGGGTGGAGTAGGCAAAACCACCACCTCCGTAAACCTCGGGGCCTCTCTGAGCGCACTAGGCAAGAAGGTTCTTCTGGTGGATATTGATCCGCAGGGGAATACAACGAGCGGTGTCGGCATTAACAAAGCCGATGTGGCTTACTGCATTTATGATATTATCATCAATGATGTTCATCCCAAAGATGCCATTATGGACACGAACTTGCCCAACTTGAAAATCATCCCGGCTACCATCCAGCTGGCGGGGGCCGAAATCGAGCTGGTGCCGACCATTTCCCGGGAGGTACGACTCAAAAAGTCGCTTCAGCTGGTCAAAGACCGGTTCGACTACATACTGATTGATTGTCCGCCTTCTCTCGGGATGCTGACCGTCAATTCTTTGACAGCCGCCGATTCGGTGATCATTCCGATTCAATGCGAATATTACGCTTTGGAAGGGCTGAGCCAGCTGTTGAATACGGTTCGTCTCGTCCAGAAGCATTTAAACACCGGCCTTCAAATTGAAGGGGTTCTGCTGACGATGTTCGATGCGAGAACGAACCTGGGCATCCAGGTCATCGAGGAAGTCAAAAAGTATTTTCAGCAGAAGGTATACCAGACCATCATTCCCCGGAATGTACGGTTAAGCGAAGCACCGAGCCATGGTCAATCCATCATCACTTACGATCCCCGTTCCAAAGGGGCGGAAGTCTATATGGAGTTAGCTAAGGAAGTGGTGAGCTATGAATAAACGATTAGGCAGAGGATTGGATGCCTTAATTCCATCCTTAAGCATTAGCGAGGACGACAAAGTGATCGACATACCTTTAACTCAGCTGCGTCCTAACCCTTACCAGCCGAGAAAAACCTTCCATGAAGAAAGCATTCAGGAACTGGCTGCTTCCATTAAAGAACACGGGGTCATCCAGCCCATTATTGTCCGAAGCGTTCTAAAAGGCTACGAGATCATCGCCGGCGAGAGACGGTTTCGGGCATCCCAGCTGAGCGGTCTTGCTTCCATCCCGGCCGTGGTGAAGAAGTTCTCCGACCAGCAGGTGATGGAAATCGCCCTGATCGAGAATATTCAACGGGAAGACCTCAATGCCATTGAGCTGGCGATTGCCTACCAGTCCCTTGCGGATGAGCTTAAGCTGACCCAGGAGGAATTGTCTGTAAAAGTTGGAAAAAGCCGGTCCCATGTGGCTAACTTCCTTCGGCTGCTTCAGCTGCCGGAAGAAATCAAACAGCATGTTTCACGTGGAACATTATCGATGGGGCATGCGAGAGCCATTGTGGGCGTCAAGAACGATAAAGTCAAAAAGCAGCTGGCTGAAGCGGTGATCAGCGAGCAGTGGAGCGTTAGAGAACTCGAAGAGGCCATCAAGAAGCAGGACGGCCGGGAACTGAAAGCTCAGGACAAGAAGAAGGTCGACAAGAAGAAAAATCCGTTCATCAATCAGGCGGAGGAGAATCTGCGCGATCACTTCCAGACAACCGTGAAAATCAAGCACGGAAATAACAAAGGCAAAATCGAGCTGATGTATTTCTCCGAGGATGACCTGCAAAGGCTTCTGGAAATGCTGCAGGGCCGGATCTCATAAAACAGGATAGCGGGTAACTCAAGCATACGTCCGGTTCATGAAAGCGAGCCGGAAGTATGCTTTATTACATGATGGGTGCAAGAGCTGGATAGGAGAGATGAAGATGAAAACCTACTATTTGGATCATGCGGCCACTTCTTGGCCCAAGCCTCCGGAAGTGATGAAGGCCATGAACGAATGCATGGAGCTCTATGCCGCCAACCCGGGGAGAGGGGCCCATGGCATGGGCGTGAAGGCGAGCCGGGTGCTGTTCGAAACCCGCAAGGTGCTCGCCAAGCTGTTCCATGTCCGCAACCCGAATGATATATGCTTCGCGCTCAACACCACGATGGCCTTGAACCTGGCCATTAAGGGGTTTGTGAAAGAAGGCGACCATGTTATCGCGACCGGGGTGGAGCACAATTCCGTGCGCCGTCCGTTGGAGTTTCTGAAGAAGACCAAGGGCATAGCGGTGACCTACCTGGAGACCGACGAGGAGGGGCATCTGGATCTGCGGCAGGTGGAGAAGGCGTTTACTTCCAAAACGAGGTTGTTCGTCTGCAGCCACAGCTCCAATCTGCTCGGCTCCATTTTGCCGGTCGGAGAAATCGGTGCCCTGTGCCGGGCCAGAGGGGTTAAATTTCTGGTCGACGCCGCTCAATCGGCCGGTATTCTTCCCGTTGACGTGGAGGCCATGGGAATCGACATGCTGGCCTTTCCGGGCCATAAAGGTCTGTTGGGGCCGCTCGGTACCGGTGGCTTATACATCCATCCGGAGCTTGAGCTCGTTCCGCTGCTGCACGGAGGGACCGGAAGCCAGTCCGAGGCCGTGGACCAGCCGGATGTCCGTCCGGACCGGTACGAATCGGGAACCCAGAATGCGGTTGGGCTCGCCGGGTTGAAGGAAGGGGTAAGCCTTATTCTGAAGGAAGGCGTGGAATCCATTCACCGCCGGGAATGGGAACTGACCCAGGAAATGATGGAGGGACTGGCCGGCGTTCCGGGCGTGAGATGCCTGGGGCCGGCCAAGGGAGCCGATAAGACGGGAATCGTTTCGTTCGTCATGGAAGGGGCGGACCCGTCGGAGGTGGCCTTCATCCTGGACCAGTCGTTTCAAATTGCGGTCCGTGCCGGCTTTCATTGCACGCCGCTTGCCCATCAAAGCGCCGGAACGGCAGAGACGGGGGCGGTAAGAGCAAGCGTTGGCTATTACACGACACGCGAGGAAGTGCAGCATCTAATCGAAGCGGTTAAACAAATTGGCGGCCATTATGCCAAATAACCCCTATCCTTCATACCGGTAGGGGAAGCTCATAAGGATAGATAGAAGAACAGAAGACGGAAAGGATGACCACCTTGGGGAACGGAACGATACTGGACCCGGAAGTGTATTTCGCGGCCTCGCTGCTGCTGTTTGCGCTGACCCTCCTGCTGATCCTGATCGTATGGATCAAGCTGAGGAGAATGAAGAAGAGGTATAAGCAGCTTCTGAACGGAACGAGCTCGACGAACGTGGAGGAGCTGCTGATCGGAATGCAAGCGAGGCTGGACGGGTTTCAAGAGGGTGTATCGCATTACAGCAAGGCGATCGACGAGCTGCAGGAGCAGATGAAGACAAGCAAAACGAAGGTGGAGGTGCATCGGTACAATGCCTTTCACCATACGGGAAGCGACCTCAGCTTCTCCATTGCTATCGTCAATGAATACCAGGACGGTCTGGTGCTGACGGGGATCCACAGCCGGGAAGAGACCTATCTGTATGTTAAGCCGCTCGAAAAAGGACAGTCGAAATATGCCCTGTCCCCGGAGGAGAAACATGTTATTGGTTTAACCGCCTCAAAGAAGGAGTAGCGAAAACCGCCAGCCGGTTGGCATTAAGAAGGGAAATATAGATGGATTTGGAAATCTCTTCCGCCATGTTCATCACGAGGCTTAAACGGGTGTTCTGCAGGACAAAATACTCCATAAAGCCGCCGACATTCACGATTCCGGTAATGTGGATATCCCCGACCGGCGGGAGTTCCTTGTTAACCCCGGCGCCGGGCTTAAGCGGGCCGTCATGCACCTTGATGCTTCCCACACTCGACAGCTGCCCCAGGCAGGCATCGATCGCTACCACATAAGCATCGGCATAATCGCGGGAGACCGTATCCAGCGTTTCCCCGAGATTCATGGCGTGAACCGGATGATCGAGGGTGCCGTATAGATGAATGTCCGTAAAATTGTAGCGCTTGAGGCGGGTGCCGACCAAGGGCCCCAGGGCATCGCCTGTCGAGCGGTCTGTCCCCACACAGACGAACACGATCGGCTGCTCGGGAGGAATCCGGTTGAAACGCTCGGTCAGCTGGTCCGTAATGCGGGAAGAGGATGGAAAAGGGGTCGGGAAGGAAGGGACGGCTTGACTCTCGGTAGAAGATGATGGTTTCATAGATTCCTCCGGAGATCGTATTTTTACTAGTATACGAACGCCAAGCTAGTTTTATACGTAACCGGAGGAGGCCGACGAAAAAAAGAGGGAGACAGTCATGAACGAGCCGATGCTCATCGCTTTTGATTCGACCCAGCAGGCCCTGCGGGCCGAGATGCTGCTTGAATACGCGGATATCGAAATCGATCTTTTTCCTACTCCGAAGGAGATTACGGCAGGCTGTGCCATCTCGATCGAATTCGACGGAAGCCGTCTTCCGGAGGTGCAGGAGATTCTGCGGTCCGAGAAGGTGGAGATAAGGGGAATCTATTTCAAATCCGAAGGGGAATATGTTACGATCGATAGATCATAGAGACCAGGGAGCGGGGCTATTAATCCCGCATAAGCCGATAACATCACAGGAGGGAACAGCTTTGCTGCCTATTCTATCCGCCGCCGGATTGGCTTCCATGAACCAGCTGACAAATGCCAAGAACCAATTGAACTCCATATCCGACTATTTCACCGATCCGGTAAATTGGACGAATTGGGCGGGCGGGATCATCAAAGTGCTGGTCATCTGGATTGTCGGCCGGATTATTATCAAGATCGCCCAAAAAGCCATCACGCATATGATGGTGGAAAGGGAACGCAGCCCGCTGCGGTTTGACCCCCGCAGGACCCGGACAATCGGACGGCTCATAGAGAATACCGTCTCGTATGTGGTGAATTTTATTACCATTCTGCTCGTCGTCAGCCAGCTGGGCTTCAACCTCGGTCCGCTTCTGGCGGGGGCCGGGGTGCTGGGACTGGCAATCGGCTTCGGGGCCCAAAGCATGGTGAAGGACGTCATTACCGGCTTCTTCATTATCTTTGAAGACCAATTTGCGGTAGGGGATACGATTCAGACAGGGGCTTTCAAAGGAACAGTGGAAGCGATCGGCCTACGGGTTACCACGCTGAGAACGTGGACAGGAGAGGTTCATATCATCCCGAACGGAACGATTGCGGCGGTTACGAACTTTTCTGTCCATAACTCGCTTGCCGTGATCGACATTTCGTTCTCCTACGAAGATGATATGGAGAAGACGCAGCAGGTGCTGAAGGGAATTCTGCATAACCTTCACGAAGCTCATGAGAACATCGTAAAAGAGCCCGAGATACTTGGCATCCAAACGCTTGGGGACAGCAACTTTACGCTGCGGATTGCCGCGGAGTGTAAACCGAACACTCAAGGCACGGTTACGCGTGTTCTTAATGAAGGAATCAAGAAAGCCCTGCTTGAGAAGCAAATGGAAGTACCGAAGATCAACTATTCGCCAACGGAAAAAGGGGGATAATGCCATGGAGCGCAAAGCCTTCCAGCTGGGAGACATCGTCCAAATGAAAAAGCCGCACCCGTGCGGCACCAATGAAATGGAAGTGATCCGGATGGGGATGGATATCCGCATCCGCTGTGTAGGCTGCAAGCACAGTGTGCTCGTTCCGCGGGCCAAGTTCGAAAGCAAGCTCAAAAAAGTGCTGCGCTCCAATCCGTCCTTCCCAAAAGAGGGCCAGGAATAGGGCGGCGCAGCTTCTATTTTTTGGCGTTGCATAGATGCCTTGGGTTGTGGTACAATACATTTTGTTCGTGTTTCTCATACGGAGAGGTACCCAAGAGGCCCAAGGGGGCTGACTCGAAATCAGCTAGGCGTGTCAAAGCGTGCGTGGGTTCGAATCCCACTCTCTCCGCCATTCGATATTTTTGCATACATACGTTTACCCAATACCTTCTGCGTTAGCCGTCTCTAACGTGGGGGGTATTATTTATTTTGCCGGCTTAACGAGTCAAGTAGTAGCAGAGAAAGACCATGACGAGGAAAAGAAGCCATATGAATAGGCTGAGATAGAGAAAATGGTTCGTTCCTTCGTCGTATTTCGATTTGTTGAACATGTCCCTCACCTCAATACGTAGAGCTTCCGCGCCGGTAAACGAAGCGGTCGACGATATAGCCTATCACGGCCCAGGAAGCGACGGTAAGAAGATAGGCCGCTGCCGGGTTGATGTTACGGGAGCTGGTAAATAAGGGAATAAACCACAAGGGCACGCTGAAGGAGAACAGGATGATATTTTTAGGATCCCAGCCCTGGTAGTGAACGAAACACAGGAGCAGGCCGATCACGGCGAAGATAACGGTGAATGTAAAAGGTTTAAGCATGACGGTTCATCCTTCTTTCTTCAGGTTAACGGTGCTTGCGGATCCATTTGCGGTTGTGGTTGGTCGTTTCCGGAAAACGCTCGCCTGCCTCGAGGGTAATCACTTGAGGATCGTTAATGCCGGTATGAAAATCGTTCTCCCCGGTTTCGATATAATGCCCGCTGTTCGGGGCTTTGTCGCCCGGGTTAAATTGTGTTCTTTCTCCCATGGTTCCACCTCCCCGCCTGGGATGAATTCCCGAAATTCTGTCTGCCTTCCGCCGACAATATGACCGGATAAGGCACTAGGGGTAGTATCCGCCGCGTTCCCTCGGGCCATCCAGCCAATTTAAGGGTAAGCGAAGACGGTGAGAGGTGAGAGGGGAGACCAGCCGCTTAGGTCGCTTTCTGAAGACGGAAGCTCTGTGAAACTACATACGCTGGCTATATCTGTAAGCTTGTAATCCGTACCGCAATTTGTTATATTGATATGGTGCGAGTTTTGAGATACAGCTAATCCTCGCTCCTTGCTCCCCTTTGGAGGGAGCCGTACAGTCCATAAGGAGGTGAATAAATCCATGCGCAACTATGAAGTAATGTACATCATTCGTACGGACATTGAAGAAGAGAATGTTCAGTCCGCTATCGAGAAATTTCAGAACGTCATTACCAACGGCGGCGGCGAAATTACGAAGAGCAATGTAATGGGTAAGCGTCGCTTGGCGTATGAGATCGAGAAATTCCGTGACGGCCACTATGTGCTCGTCAACTTCCAGGCCGAACCGGCCGTAGTAGCGGAACTCGAGCGCGTAATGAAGATTTCCGATGAAGTCATTCGTTACCTGATCACTAACGACGTAGTCGCTTAATAGCCCCATTAGTTGCCCATTCGTACGCGGGGGAGGGAACCTTAATGTTAAATCGTATCATTCTAATCGGAAGATTGACTCGTGATCCGGAACTCCGGTATACGCCGGCGGGAGTGGCGGTAACCCAGTTCACCCTGGCGGTGGACCGGCCGTTCTCCAACCAGCAGAATGAGCGGGAAGCGGATTTCATCAATATCGTCACCTGGCGTCAGCTGGCGGAAACCTGTGCAAACTACTTGCGCAAGGGCCGTCTGGCCGCAGTGGAAGGACGGCTTCAAATCCGCAGCTACGACAATAACGAAGGCCGCAAGGTCTATGTTACTGAAGTGGTTGCCGATAACGTCCGTTTCCTCGAATCGGCTAACAGCCGGGAAGGCGGCGGTGGTGGAAACCGGGAAGAATACTCGGGCGGGGGCAGCGGAAGCGGCAACCGGTACGAGAAACCGCGGGATAACGGCAATAAGGATCCTTTCAGCGACGATGGCAAGCCGATCGACATATCGGATGATGATTTGCCATTTTAAGAGAAAGGGATGAATTCGAATGGCCTTCAAGCAAAGAGACAATGGCGGGGAAGAGCGCAGCGAGCGTAAGTTCAGCCGTAAAGGCGGACGCAACAAGCGCCGTAAAGTGTGCTACTTCACGGTTAACAAAATCACTCACATTGACTATAAAGATATCGATACGCTTAAGAAGTTCATCAGCGAGCGCGGGAAGATCCTTCCTCGCCGTGTAACGGGAACTTCGGCTAAGTATCAGCGTGCTTTGACGATCGCGATCAAGCGTTCCCGTCAAATCGCCCTGCTGCCTTACACAACCGAGTAAGAAGCATCTAAAAACAGAATGGACCTTCCATTCTGTTTTTTTATTTAGGGGGGGACCAGGGCCGGGGCGGGGCTGCACTTTTTGAGGCGGTTATGTGCTATAATTAAGGGTAAAGTCTAAGTAGGAGAGTAGCGTGAATCCGGGTGAACCGAATCCTTCCAAGCCTTCGGCTGCCGCTGTTGTGGGTGGCCGGGTACCTGATAATGCTCGTGTTGTTCCTTGTACCGGTCCTTAACCTGGTGACGATCAACTTCATTATGGTACCGGTTTTCTTTCTTTATATGGCCGTCAGCCGGACCAAATTCGCCTTGACGGCCGCAGCGGCACTGTTAGCCGCCTACCTGCTCGGGGGAACCCTCGGGCTCGTCTTGGGCGCTCTTCCGCTGTTCTTCCTGCCTTCCGTCATCGCCATGCAACGGATGTACCGCAAAAGGAACCTCGCCCGGCTCGCGATTCTGTCCGGGACGCTGACGCTGCTCGCGGAGCTTCTGGTTCTGCTTGTGGTCTCCAAGCTGTTCGGCTACAACCTGGTCGAATCGCTGCGCACCATGCTGACCGACAGCCTGGTGTCGTTACCCGAAGCGTGGAAGAGCATGGTGACCCCTGAGACGATCGACAACAGCGTGTATTACGTCATCCAATCGCTTCCGGTATTTATGATTGCCTTCTGTGTGTGGTATGTTTTTGTCTGCCATGCCGCAGGACGCTGGCTGCTCCGGAAAACGGGAGTGACCGTACCCGCTTTGTCGCCCGTCCGCAAATGGAAGCTTCCGAAGTCGCTGGTGTGGTACTACCTCGCGGTTATGATTCTGGACTTCATGGTCAAGCCCGACTCGGATCCGTTTCTGTTTACGGTCGTGTGGAACCTGCTTCCCCTGCTGACCTTTGCTTTTGCGGTGCAGGCCTTATCCTTTCTCAGCTATGTCACCTATCACAAACGCAAAGGAAGGTTCCTGCCGGCAGCCGCCGTATGCCTCACGATTCTCTTTCCCCCCTTTATCTATTTGTTCAGCATGGTGGGATTGTTCGATACGATGTTTGCCATTCGGGAGCGGTTTGCCGACAAATCCTAAGTACCGGAGGAGCGAATAGAGAAAATGCCCAAGTTTCTGCTAAAGCGGTGGCACGGCCTGCACATAGTCTGGACCTTCGTCCTCATCATCGGATTGATTGCCGCGCTCGCCGCTTATCACTGGGTACCGGCTTTCGTGGGGCTGGTTCTGACCGGAGCGCTCGCCTACTACATGCTGCAGGCCGAGAAGGCCTTCCGCAAGGATCTTAACGAATACATCGGCACGCTCTCCCACCGGGTCAAGAAGGCCGGAAGCAAAGTGATGCAGGAGATGCCCATCGGCATTCTCGTCTACAGCGAAAACAAGGTTATCGAGTGGCACAATCCCTACCTGGCCGACATTCTCGGCCGGGAATCGGCGATCGGGGAGCCCCTGCAGGACGTCCTGCCGGAGCTGAAACGTCGTAAGGACAAAGAGCCGACCGTGGATATTCCGCTCGGCGACAAGATGTTCCGGGTGCAGGTTAACGAGGAGGAGCGGCTGCTCTTCTTCCATGACATCACCTGGCCGGCTGACCTCGAGAAAAGATACCAGGAAGAGAAGCTCTCCCTGGGGGTGCTGATGATGGATAACCTCGAGGAAGCGACCCAGGGGATGGACGACCAGACGAGAAGCATCGTGATGGCCAAGATTACCGGAGAGATCAGCGAATGGGCGCAGAAGTACAATCTCTATCTGCGCCGGACGAATTCCGACCGGTATTTCATCGTCATGAACCAGAAGGCACTGCAGCGGCTGGAGCAGGACCGTTTCGAGATTCTCGACGAAGTGCGCGACCTGACGGGCGAGAACAAGGTTCCGTTCACGCTCAGCATCGGGATAGCCGCCGGCCCGGGAACCATTCCCGAGCTCGGCCAGGTGGCCCAATCCAGCCTCGATATGGCGCTCGGCCGCGGGGGAGACCAGGTCGCCGTCAAGGTCGGCTCCAAGACGACCTTCTACGGAGGCAAGACCAATGCCGTTGAGAAGCGGACCCGGGTGCGCGCAAGGGTCATCTCCCATGCACTTAGGGAACTGATCAAGGACAGCGACAAGGTCGTGATCATGGGACACCGTCTGCCCGACCTGGACTCCGTGGGGGCGGCCATCGGCGTCCTGAAGGCCGTTCAGGTGAGCGGCAAGGACGGGTATATCGTCTTGGAGGGGCCGAATCCGTCGATCCAGAAGCTGATGCTCGAGGTTGAGGATCACGAGAGGCTGGGCCGGTGGTTCATTACGCCGGACCAGGCGATGCAGATGATGACGCCGCGGACGCTGGCGGTGGTCGTGGACACCCACAAAGCATCCATGGTGGCGGAGCCGCGGCTCCTGCAGCAGACGGGCCGGATCGTCGTAATCGACCATCACCGGCGCGGCGAGGAGTTCATCCAGGAGGCGGTGCTCGTCTATCTCGAGCCCTATGCCTCGTCCACCTGCGAGCTCGTGACCGAGCTGCTGCAATATTTTCACGACAAGCTCAAGATGGATATGCTTGAGGCTACCTCGCTGCTTGCGGGGATTGCGATGGACACGAAGAACTTCAGCCTCCGCACCGGGGCTCGAACGTTCGATGCCGCATCCTTCCTTAGGCGTCACGGGGCCGACATGGCCCTGATCCAACGCATTCAGAAGGAAGATCTGCAGACGTATGTCGACAAGGCGGAAGTGATCAAGCACGCCGAAATCGTGTACGATCATATTGCCATAGCCGTTACGGAGCCGGGTCAGAAGTATTCCCAGCTGCTTATCGCGCAGGTGGCGGATACGCTGCTGAACATGACGGATGTGTACGCATCCTTCGTCGTCAGCGAACGGCCGGACGGCCTGATCGGGATCAGCGCCCGATCGCTCGGGGATATCAACGTACAGCTCATTATGGAGCGTCTCGGCGGAGGCGGCCATCTGACCAATGCGGCCACCCAGCTCGAAACCACGCTGGAGCAGGCCGAAAGCCTGCTGAAGCAGACGCTCGAAGAAATTGAAGCGGAAGAGGGGTTATTCGAATGAAGGTTATTTTGCTGAAGGATGTTAAAGGGCAAGGGAAAAAAGGCGAAATCAAAGAGGTATCCGAAGGCTACGCTCAGAACTTCCTGTTCAAGCAGGCGCTGGCCAAGCCGGCTACCGATTCCAATATCAAGGTCGTCGACAACCAGAAGGCGGCCGAGCTGAAGAAGAAGGAGCAGGAGAAGGCCAATGCCCAGAAGCTGGCGGAAACGCTGGGCGAGCTGACCCTGCAAATCAAGGGCAAGTCCGGGGAAGGCGGCCGCTTGTTCGGTTCCATCACGACGAAGCAAATCGCCGAGGAGCTGGAGAAAAAGCACAAAATCTCCCTCGACAAGCGCAAAATGGTGCTCGACGAGCCCATCCGCGTCCTGGGCGTAACGAACGTGCCGGTCAAGCTGTATCCGGAAGTAACGGCAGTCTTGAAGGTGCAAGTAACGGAGGAGTAAGCAAATGGAAGGGGAACTGCTGCTAGAACGGGTTCCGCCGCAGAATACGGAAGCCGAGCTTGCTGTGCTCGGGGCAATTCTATTGGACAGCGAAGCGCTGGTTACCGCTATGGAGCGGGTGTCCAGCGATGATTTTTACCGGGAGGCTCACCGGCATATTTACGAGAGCATGATTGAGCTGGCCGAAGCGAACGAACCGGTTGACCTCATCACCTTGACCGCCAAGCTGCAGGACAAGCAGCTATTGGAGTCGGTAGGAGGCGTCTCGTTCCTGTCGGAGCTTGCCAACGCAGTGCCGACAGCCGCCAACATCGATTACTACGCGCAGATCGTCGAAGAGAAATCGATGCTCCGGCGTCTGATCCGGGCGGCCACGACGATCGTGAGCAACGGCTACGCGAGCGCCGAGGACGTCGGCGGCTTGCTCAGCGAAGCCGAGCAGCGCATCCTCGAGATCTCGAACCGCCGCTCGGGAAGCGGCTTCGTGGCCATCCGCGATGTTCTGATGGAGGTATTCGAACGCGTCGAATTCCTCTTCCAGAACAAGGGCGGCGCCACGGGGGTCGCTTCCGGCTTCCGCGATCTCGACAAGATGACGTCCGGCTTCCAACGCTCGGACCTCATC
This sequence comes from Paenibacillus aurantius, assembly GCF_032268605.1. Lineage (NCBI taxonomy): Bacteria > Bacillati > Bacillota > Bacilli > Caryophanales > Paenibacillaceae > Paenibacillus > Paenibacillus aurantius. The sequence continues at coordinate 6,283,280 of NZ_CP130318.1, read as the reverse complement.
ATCGTCGCCGCCCGTCCTTCCGTCGGGAAGACGGCGTTCGCGCTGAACATCGCGCAGAACGTCGGCGTCCGCGAGCGCGAGACCGTCGCGATCTTCTCGCTCGAGATGGGCGCTTCGCAGCTCGTCCAGCGGATGATCTGCGCCGAGGCGAACGTCGACGCCGGACGGCTGCGGACGGGCTTCCTCGAAGGTGACGACTGGGAGAAGCTGACGATGGCGATCGGATCGCTCTCCGAGGCGAACATCTACATCGACGATTCGCCGTCGGTCACGGTGGCCGATATCCGGGCTAAGTGCCGGCGGCTGAAGAAGGAGAAGGGCCTCGGCATGATCCTGATCGACTACTTGCAGCTGATCCACGGCCGCGGCAAGGGCGACAACCGGCAGCAGGAGGTCTCCGAAATCTCGCGGACGCTGAAGCAGATCGCGAGGGAGCTCGAGGTGCCGGTTATCGCGCTGTCCCAGCTAAGCCGGGGCGTCGAGCAGCGGCAGGACAAGCGCCCGATGATGTCTGACCTGCGGGAATCGGGCTCGATCGAGCAGGACGCCGACATCGTCGCGTTCCTGTACCGGGACGATTACTACGACAAGGAATCCGAGAAGAAGAACATCATCGAGATTATCATTGCGAAGCAGCGTAACGGTCCCGTCGGAACGGTGGAGCTGGCCTTTTTGAAAAACTACAACAAGTTCGTCAACTTGGACCGGTCGCATCAGGAAGTGGCGGCGGCCCGCGCTTAACCCGATAGCATTGTCGAATATCCGAACAATTATACCTCTAGGGGTGTGATTGTTCGTTTTTGCATTTGACTTTGCCGGGGGGGACTGCTAAACTAGTTATGCTGTGCGTTCAGCACGCAAATACTGGTGCCGAAAATCGCACCGTACGGGGGTTATGTTCATGTCTACCGTAGTAGTAGTAGGAACCCAATGGGGAGACGAAGGGAAAGGGAAAATTACCGACTTTCTGGCCGAATCGGCCGAAGTGGTGGCCCGTTACCAAGGCGGCAACAACGCCGGTCATACCATCCTCATCAACGACAAGAAATACAAATTGACCATGATTCCTTCCGGAATTTTCTATAGCGATAAAGTGTGCGTCATTGGAAACGGAACGGTTCTCAACCCGGGCGCTTTGATAGAAGAGATCAACTATGTGAAAGAGAACGGCTTTACGACCGAGAACCTGCGCATCAGCGACCGGGCCCATGTGATCATGCCTTATCACCTCCTTCTCGATAAGCTTGAAGAAGAGCGCAAGGGCGACAACAAGATCGGAACGACCGGCAAGGGGATCGGGCCGTGCTACATGGACAAAGCCGCACGTAACGGCATCCGGGTGGCGGATCTGATGGACGGCGCCGAGTTCGAGCGCAAGCTGCGCCACATCGTGAAGGAGAAGAACTCCCTCATCGAGCAGGTGTATGGCGTGAAGGGGCTCGACGTGGAATCCATCCTGAAGGAGTACCAGGGCTACGCGGACATCCTGCGCCATTATGTTACGGATACTTCGGTCGTCCTGAACGACATGATCGATCAGGGCAAGCGGGTGCTCTTCGAAGGAGCGCAAGGCGTTATGCTCGATATCGACCAAGGAACCTATCCGTTCGTTACGTCGTCGAACCCTTCGGCGGGCGGCGTCTGCATCGGCTCGGGCGTGGGCCCGACCAAGATCCACCAGGTGATCGGGGTCGCCAAGGCGTACACGACCCGCGTGGGCGACGGTCCGTTCCCGACGGAGCTGAACAACGAGATCGGCGACCGTATCCGCGAAACGGGCCATGAGTACGGCACCGTAACCGGCCGCCCGCGCCGCGTGGGCTGGTTCGACAGCGTCGTGGTCCGGCATGCCCGCCGGGTGAGCGGCATCACCGGCCTGTCCCTGAACTCGCTGGACGTGCTGACGGGCCTGGACACGGTCAAGATCTGCACGGGCTACGAGTACCGCGGCAAACTGATCGACACCTACCCGGCCAACCTTAACATGCTGGCCGAGTGCGAGGCGGTGTACGAGGAGCTGCCGGGCTGGAGCGAGGACATCACCGGCGTTCGCTCGCTGGATGACCTGCCCGTCAACACGCGCCAATACTTGAACCGGGTGTCGGAGCTGACCGGCATTCCGATCTCCATCTTCTCCGTCGGCCGCAACCGCGAGCAGACGAACCAGGTTCGGCCTATCTATATCTAACACGAAAGCCCCGGAGAAACCCGGGGCTTTTTTTCTATGAACCAGGGAACGTACCGGATAGCCAATCGGAAAGAAGGGACACCGGAATAAGCCAGCACATGGTATTTCCCTTGACTTTACCTGGGTTTTTAGGGAAATAACCCTTTATATTATTTAGTATTACTTAGTAATATTCCTTAGATTTTTTTGGGTAAATTTTACACGTCGGCCCGATTGAGTCTCTCTTCTTTCGTCCATACTAGACGGTAGATGAAAGTGGAGGAGGCAACGGCTTTGACAAGATTCGTAACCTGGCTGGCCAAAAAAATCGCCGCGACTGTTCTGATTTCCGTTATGACCATCTACGTGACGTGGCTAACGGTGCACACGTATGTGGACCAGCTGCTGGCCAAGTATCATTTGGAGACGCCCGGTCAAAACATGCAATTTTCAGACTTTTTGGCAAATGTGTCGAGCGGGTTGAATATATTTAGACAGTCATCGGGAAAAGCGAAGGAGCAGGCGGTCGAAACGATGACGAACGGAAGGGACGGCGGCGGGACGGGAGCGGCCGACCAAAGCACGACAGCCAACCCGTCGGAGCCTCCTGTGCCAAGAGGCGAGGGAGCCGTTGAGGTGTGGGGACAGACGACAACCGGAAGCGGGCAGAATCTGGTGATGTCGGCGGAGGATTTTATCAAGAAGAAGGAGAAGCTGTCCGACGAGGACAAAATGAAGATCTTCACGACCTTGGCGGGGAGCCTGCCGGCGAGCGAGCTTCAGACGCTGTCGGCCATGGCGGAGGACGGCATTACAGGCGAGGAAATGGGCAAAATCCAGTCGATGATCGATAAGTATATCAAGCCGGAACAAGTGAAGGAGCTGACCGCGATTCTCAACAAATACAACTGATGCCGTACGATGGAAAGTCCTTGAAATAGGCGTGCAGCCTCTTGTTAAGTCTGGTTAAGTCTTGAACGGGAACAGCCTCATGTCTCCGATTCCAACCGGTAAATTCCGGGTAAAGAAGTGGGATTGGTTGATCGATTCGGGAGAAATGTGGTAACCTAGTAAAGGCTACGTTGGTGCGGGATGTCGAAATTTGACGTATTGAGGCCGGATGTGTAAATGAGCGGATCCCCCGGAGTCCTGTCCAACCACCAGGAAAAAAGACTAAGAGGAGACAATCATGACAGGAATCAAGAGTATAGATTGGGTCTTGAAGAAGCTGGCTTCGGCCAAGCAAACCTCCAAGGGCCAATGGCAAAGCTTGACTGGCAGGATGAATGCCGTCTTGGGCAAATCGGTTGGCAGTCCGATCGAGAAGATAGAAGAGAAGAACGAAACGCCCAATAGAGAAGGTCAAGCGCACGTAGAATCGCAGACAGAAGCCGTTCTTCAAGCGGTAACGGAGCAGCCGGTAATGACCTCCTCCGAAACGAAGGAAGCGGCGGCGGCCGTGCTGGCGGAACGGAACGAGGAGCAGCCCCTGGCAGCTGCAGAGAATCCGAACGAATCCCAACCACTGGTGATGGATTCGACGGAAACGAACGCGGCGGAACAACCGTCCCTGATTACAGCCGACGGCTCCAAAGAATCGGAGCAGCAGGCGGTCCGGATGGACTGGTTCTCCGTGCTGCGCGGTTACCGTATGCAGCTGGTGAAGGGCGCAGGAGCACTGGGGCTTATCGGGTGCATTACGTTCGGCGGCAATCATTATGTACAGGCGAATACGCACGAAGTGTATCATGTGCTCTTTAACGGCCAGGATATCGGAACGGTCAGTTCCCCGCAGCTCGTGGATGATTTCAAGATCGAGAAATACAAAGAGCTGGGGAAGAAATACCCCGACGTCCAAATGGTCCTGAACACGGATGAGGTTCTAATCCGAAGCGAAAAGGCTTTCAACCTCGAGTATGATAACGAGGCGGCCCTTAAAGCGTTGTCGGCCAAGCTGTCGGCTCACGCGGTGGGCGTCCAGCTGTCCATTGACGGGAAGGCCGTCGGTGTCTTGAAGGACCAGAAAACAGCCGACACTGTATTAGACACCATCAAAGGCAAATATGTTCCGCAAAAAGATAAAAATGTTGGAGAAGTCGCCGCCCTCTCCACCAAGAACCTGGCGCCGGGCGAAAGCGAGCTTCAGGAAGCGGGCTTCGTGCAGAAGGTGGAACTCACCCCGGTGAACGTTCAGCCGGAGGAGCTGGCCGATCCGCAGAAGGTTATCGAGAAGCTGCAGACAGGCGATGTGAAGCCTAACGTCTACACCGTGCAAGAAGGCGACTGCCTGGGCTGCATCGCGAAGAAATTCAATATTACGAAGCAGGCGATTTACCAGAACAATCCGGGCGTGACGGACGATTTTATCAAGGTTGGCCAGCAGCTGAACTTGACGATCCTGAAGCCGGCTCTGTCCGTTAAGACGGTAGAGAAGATGGTCGAGACCCAGGAAGTCCAGTATGATACGGAAGTTATCCAGGACCCCGCCATGAAAGCCGGAGAAGTCCAGCCGGTTCAAGACGGCAAGAACGGCGTGAAGAAGGTGGCCTTCAAGGTCACGAAGGTGGACGGTCTTATGGCCGATGAGGAGCTCGAGAGCGAAGAGGTCGTCACGCCTCCCGTGAAGGCGGTCGTCCGCAAGGGGACCAAGGTCGTGCTGGGCGAAGGATCCGGGAAGTTCGCTTACCCGGTCGTTTCCTTCACAATGACGAGCGGATTCGGCCAAAGATGGGGCAAGCTCCACAAGGGAGTGGACCTCGTCTCCGGCAATAAAAATATTCTCGCTGCCGATAACGGCAAAGTGGTCTTCGCCGGTTACCGCAACGATTACGGTAACTGCGTGATCATCGATCATGCCAACGGGTACCGCACGCTTTACGGCCACATGAGCCAGCTGTACACCACGGTGGGCAAAATCGTCGAGAAAGGCGAGAAGATCGGTTATATGGGAAGCACCGGCGACTCGACCGGCGTTCATCTGCATTTTGAAATTCAGCGCAATGGGAACGTAGAGAACCCTCTTAAGTACTTAAGCCGATAACAGCAAGTTGAATCACCGATTCCGAAATTAAAAGGAAACGGGATCAGGCAGCATCATACAGGGGAGACGGAAGCGACCGGATGGTTCGCGGCTGTCTCTCTTTTTTGTTAGAATAGAGGTATGGTGATAAGCAGTCCATAAGACAGGCGGTGCGGGATGTACGGAAAAATTCTTGTAGTGGACGATGAGCGTCCGATTGCCGATATATTGAAATTTAACCTGGAGAAGGAAGGGTACCAGGTCGTCTGCGCGTATGACGGCGGGGAAGCGGTGGAGCTGGCGTTCTCCGAGGACCCGGACCTGATTCTGCTCGACCTCATGCTTCCCGTCAAGGACGGGATGGACGTGTGCCGCGAAATCCGGGCGAAGCTGAATACGCCGATTATCATGCTGACGGCGAAGGATACCGAGCTCGACAAGGTGCTGGGGCTCGAGATGGGCGCCGACGATTACGTGACGAAGCCGTTCGGGACTCGAGAGCTTCTGGCAAGGGTGAAAGCCCATCTGAGAAGGCAGACGAAGGCGCAGGCGGCTCCAGAGCCGGAGGAGAACCAGGGACTACGGCTTCACAACCTGCTGATCGACAGCGACATGTACGTGGTCTACAAGGACGGCGAGCCGCTCGACCTGACCCACCGCGAATTCGAGCTCGTCCATTACATGGCGAAGAACTCGGGCAAGGTGATGACCCGGGAGCATCTGCTACAGGCGGTGTGGGGGTACGATTACTACGGCGACGTGCGGACCGTCGATGTGACCATCCGCCGGCTGCGGGAGAAGATCGAGGACGACCCGAGCCGTCCGGAATACATCACGACGCGGAGAGGCCTCGGCTACATGATGCGCAGCCCCAAAAACGGAGGGCTGTAAATGAAAGCCACCCGCTTCTTTCGCACCATTCAGATGAAGCTGATCATCATCTATGTTCTGCTGATTCTTTTTGCGATGCAGCTGATCGGGATCTACTTTATGAAGACGATGGAGAACTCGTTCATGACGACGTTCTCCGACTCCCTTAACATGCAGGCGGGCTTGCTTGCCGAGCGCGTGGCGGCCCAATACGCCGATTCGGAGCAAGAGCCTAAGACGGGAGACACCAAGGTCCCCGACAGCAAAAGGCTGAACGACAGCATCAGCGAGCTTGTCGTGGCGTGGAGCAAGTTCGGCAATGCCGACCTCGGCATTCAGGTGGTCGATGCGAACGGGACCGTCATCAGCACGAACCAGCCGGATTCAGCCAAAATCCTCAATACGAAGAACAACACCAGCATCGTCATGCGGGCTCTCCAGAACATCCGGGAGGAGCAGATCTTCATCGACACGGACGGCCAGCGCAAGAAAGCGGTGGCCATGCCGGTGACCAGCGGGGACAAGGTGGTCTATGCCGTCTACATCACGAAGCCGCTGAAGGATGTCTATTCCACGATCAACCGGGTCAACGGCATTTTCATCTCCGGTACCGTCATTGCACTCGCGCTGACCGCTCTTCTCGGCATCTTCCTCTCCCATACGATCACAAGCCCCATCAAGGAAATCACGAAGCAGGTCACCTCGGTAGCGGAGGGGAACTATGACCAGCGGGTGCGCTTGTACAGCCAGGACGAGATCGGGCAGCTCAGCAACGCGTTCAACTACATGACGGACCGGCTGAAGGAGGCGCTGTCCTCGAACGAGGAGGAGAAGGAGAAGCTCGAATCCGTTCTCGCCAACATGAGCGACGGTGTGATCGCAACCGACGACGTCGGCCGCATCATCCTGATCAACTACCGGGCCCGCAAGATTCTGGACGTCGAGGAGAAAAAGGCGTTCGGCCGCGACCTGGCCGATCTCCTGAACCTGCCGCCGGAGCTGAAGAACGCGCACGTGCACGACAAGGAGCAGGTCACGCTGCTCGAATTCGACCGGCCGGAGGAGGAGCCCCGCAAGGTGAGGGTGACCTTCACGCCGATCCACCGGCGGGACATCGGGACGACGGGCACGATCGTCGTGCTCCAGGACGTCACCGAGCAGGAGGAGCTGGAGCAGGCCCGCCGGGAGTTCGTGGCGAACGTGTCCCACGAGCTCCGGACGCCGCTCACGACGATCAAGAGCTACCTCGAGGCACTCGAGGACGGTGCCCTGGAGGAGCCGCAGCTAGCACAGCGGTTCATCGGCGTGACGCGCAACGAGACCGAGCGGATGATCCGCCTCGTGACCGACCTGCTGCATCTGTCGCGCTTCGATTCGAAGCAGGCGATGATGTCGCGGGAATGGACCGATCCGGCGGAGATGCTAGAAGAGGTGGCCGACCGGTTCGCCTTCCAGCTTCAGCAGCGGCATATCCGCATCCGCCAGAAGGTGGAGACCCGGCTGAAGCCGGTGCTCGTCGACCGCGACAAGATCGACCAGGTGCTCGACAACCTCGTTTCGAACTCCGTGAAGTATACCGGAGACGGGGGCTGGATCGAGCTGACGGCCCGGGTGAAGGACGAGAAGTGGCTGCAGGTCACGGTCGAGGACAACGGAGTGGGCATTCCGAAGAAGGACCTGGAGCGTATTTTTGAGCGGTTTTACCGGGTGGACAAGGCCCGTTCACGTAACATGGGCGGGACGGGCCTCGGTTTGTCCATTGCCCGGGAAATTATTAAAGCCCACGGGGGAACGATCTCCCTCGACTCCGAATACAACAAAGGCACCAAGGTCACCTTCACCCTCCCGTATTCCCCGCAGGAAGGAAGTGAGCCGGCATGAGGGAACGTCTGAAATCGGCCATTCTGTTCGTGCTCGTCGGCGCGAGTCTTATCCAGAGCTACGTGCTCGCCTATGGAACGCCGAAGTTCGAGCTGGTCAACCAGACCGACTATATTCCGACCGAGCTGACCGGAACTCAGGCGAATGTGGAGGATGTCGTGTACCCGGAGCAGATCGTGGTTCATTCGGGCAATAAGAAGCATACGGTGCTTCCGATTCAGATGCCGTTCTATCATATGATTTACAACGAATTTCTGCAGCAGCGGCGCTTCGAGGGCTTCCACCGGACAAACACGTTCGGGTCGTCGCTCAACATGGAGGCGATCCGCAACAATTCGCCGGGACTGGAGATCAAGTTCCGGGAAGCCGTGCCCCTCTCCGTGCTGCAGCGGGTGATGGAGATCAAGGAAGAAGCCCCGATCGAGAACGATTATATCGCCAAGATCTGGATCTACATTGACGAGAGCAAGGGCGAGGTCAAGGCCCTGTTCTTCAGTGAATCCAACCTGGTCGTTTACGAAGCGGTGAAGGCGGACCTGGACGCGGCCAAAATTCAGAACTTCGTCAATCTGGGCGAATACCAGCCTTCCTACCATACCGAAACGGGTGACTACTACCTGCCGGATGTGCCGGTGGAGGCCGTGCAATACAAGATGTCTTATACCGAGTTGACGGCGGATAAGCTGAAGCGGAGTCTTTTTGCCGATCCGGCCATGGTCAGCCTTCTACAGGAGAAGAACGGAACCCAGTTCTACACCGATGCGAAACGCGGCCTGCAGATGAAGAGCGCTCAGCATTGGCTCGCCTTCACGGATCCGGTATCGGCTCCCGTCAATTCGAAGAACGATGTGAAGGAGAATATGCTGTCGGCGATCTCTTTTATCAACCAGCATGAGGGGTGGAACGGCAACTACCTGTACAGCGAGCTGTCGCCAAAGCAGGGGACGGGGCCGCAGACGATCGTATTCCGCCAATATATCGACAACTACCCGATCATCAACACGAAGCAGGACCTGTTCGGCTACATCAAGGTGGTCCTGAACAAAGGCATCGTCTCCAACTACGAGCGGTCGACCATCCTGATGGACAAGCCGTCCTCCAAAACCCAGGTTACGCTGCCGGGAGGCAAGGAACTCGATGACCTGGTCAAAGCCTATCCCCGCCGGGCGCAGGTGGTGAATGTTTTCCCGGCTTACAAGGCGGGGATCACGGATAAGACGGTGGAGCTGACCCCCCGATGGGCGGTGGAGCTGAGGGATGGGACGTATGAGTTTCTGTAAAGGGCCGGAAGGGACAGGAGGGAAGCCATGGACTGGGGACGGGCCAAAACGGTATTGATCATCTCGTTTCTGATGCTGAATGTATTGCTCGGCTTCCAGCTGTGGAACAGCCGTTCGGATAAGGTCCATTCCCTGACGGATACGGCCATCGCCATGGAGGAGACGAACAAGCTGCTCGCGAGCAAGAACATTACGGTGCAGATGAAGGAAATTCCGAAGGAAACGCCGAAGCTGAAGGCGGTCAATTACAAGGAAACGTACAGCGACAAAACGACTATATCCCTGCCGGAGCCGGTAAGTACGGTGAACTTTTTCGGCCGGAGCCGGATGAAGTCCGTATTGGACAAAGCAGGCGTCAACCATGCCGAGCAGTACGAGTTAGATCCGGCGGCGAGCAAGGAAGGGCTGCAGGTGATGAACCAGATGTACGACAAGCTTCCCCTCTTCGACATCACGCTTCAGCTTTTGGAGCAGAAGGGGAAACTAACAGGTTACAAACAGACCTATGTTGAAGTACAATCAGGGGGAGACGCCAAGGAGCAGAAGGTCATTTCGGCCTATACCGCCCTCAAAAGTCTCGCGGACATTCACCTGAAGGACAACTCGGTCATTACCGACGTCCGGCTCGGCTATCATGGGCAGCGCTTCGATGCGGACACGCAGTACATGCTGCCGGTATGGCGCGTGGTGCTGAACAGCGGAGAGCTGTTCTACGTGGAAGCGTTCAGCGGCGCCGTAGAAGGCACGCAGGACGGCAAGGAGACGGCCGACGCCCGAATGGCAAGGTAGAGGTTAGGAAGGACGAGAGCAGGCTTGGGGAAGGCCGGAATGGCCTGGAAGAGCTAGAATGGATTTTAGGGAAGCTACCATGCTTTTCCTACACATAGAGGGGCAATCCTTAAGCCGGGAGGCGCAGGAAAGCTTCAGCGGAAGTCACAAGATAAGGAGCAAGAAAAACATGGGATTGAGGTTTACCGTATTGTCCAGCGGCTCGACGGGAAACGCGACGCTGGTGGCGAACGGGGAGAAGAAGGTGCTCATCGACGCGGGCTTCAGCGCGAAGAAGCTGGAGCAGCTGATGGAGGAACGCGACATTTCGGGGCACGACCTGGATGCGATTCTCGTCACTCACGAGCATTCCGACCACATCAAAGGCCTTGGGCCTATCGCGCGGAAATATAACCTGCCCGTCTACGCGAACGAGAAGACGTGGGAGGCGCTGGAGAAGCAGATCGGGGCCATCGCCGAGGAGAACAAGCGGGTGATGGAGACGGGCTCCTCGATGGACCTCGGAACGATGAAGATTGAGTCGTTCGGCATCTCGCACGATGCAGCGGAGCCGGTGGCGTACAACTTCTATGAAGGGGAACAGAAGCTGAGCGTGGCGACCGACCTTGGGTACTTGAGCCCAAAGGTGAAGGAGTCCGTCGCGGATGCCGACGTGCTCGTGCTGGAGTCGAATCACGACGTGGAGATGCTGAGGATGGGCCGGTACCCGTGGAACATCAAACGGCGGATTCTGAGCGACCTCGGGCACTTGTCCAACGATGCCGCAGGGGAAGGCTTATGCGAGCTTCTCGGGGGACGCACGAAGCGGGTCTATTTGGCCCACCTGAGCCGTAATCATAATATGACCGATTTGGCCCGTTTAACGGTGGGTAATATTCTGGAGGACAACCGGATCACCTGCCAGGACCATTCCTATAAGCTGATGGACACCTACTATGACCGTCCGACCGAATGGGATTCGCTGGACGAAGACTAGCGGAATCGGGCTTGGGGCCGGACGTCAGCCGTGGAAACGCTCGGGCAGAGCGTCGGCATCGAGCGAGGCGATGCGGGCTTGCAGCTCCGCCTGCGTGAGAAGGCCTTTCTCAATCAGCAGGTCGGTTAGGGCGCTCAACAGGAGCAGCGAGTCATACTGCTGGCTTTTCAGGTCGGCTAGCTTGCCGATCAGGTTCACTTGGTCCATCGGATTCATGAGCAGGTCTCCTTTTGGGCTCTTGGATACTATTAGTCTAGTCACGAATCAGCCGAAAGATTCCTATAAGCGATATAAAAGATAGAGCCGTCCCGGCAGGACCCCCCGCCGCGCCGGCGGAAAGGGGGTTCGGATGAGTTTCTGGAAGGATGATTTCTACAATACGCGGGTATCGCGGAGGGCAAGACGGGAGTGGGAGCCGCGCCGCCGCAATCCGAACCGCCTGGTGATCGTCTCGGCCGTGTCCGTGCTGGCCGGCATGCTGCTGATGCTGACGCTTGTCCAATGGTTCGGCGGAGGCGAGGAGCCGTTAGCGGCTGACGTTCATCCGAATGCGGCCAGCGTGCCGGTCTATGATATCAACGACCGGGTCGTGGCCGCCGGGGATAAGGTCCGGCCGGCCGTCGTCAGCATCATCAGCACGATGAAGGACGGGGACAAGGTCAAGGGCATCGGAATGGGCTCGGGCGTGATTTTCCAGAAGAGCGGCGACCGCGTGCGGATCGTGACGAACAATCACGTGGTCGATGGCGGCACCTCGGTCGAGGTGGTGCTGTCGGACAGCGAGCGGAAGAAGGCCGAGGTGATCGGCCGTGACATGTATACCGACCTGGCCGTGCTGGAGACGGACGCGGCGGGCGTGAAGGCGGTCGCGGAATTTGGCAATTCCGACGAGCTGAAGCCGGGGCAGGCGGCCATCGCCATCGGTAACCCGCTCGGGCTGAGCTTCTCCCAGACGACGACCGTCGGGGTCATCTCTTCGCCGCTCCGGACGATCCCCGTGTACCTGGGGGCGGACGGAGAAGTGGAATGGGAGATGGACGTTATCCAGACGGACGCGGCCATTAACCAGGGCAACAGCGGCGGGGCGCTCGTCAGCCTCGACGGCAAGGTGATCGGGATCAACAGCATGAAGATCTCGGACGCGGGCGTCGAGGGCCTCGGGTTCGCGATTCCGATCAACAGCGCCAAGCCGGTGCTTGACGCCCTCATCAAGGACCACAAAATCAAGCGTCCGAAGATGGGCATCACCTCGGAGGACGTGCAGTCGTTCAAAAGCGGGCTCGAAGTATTAAAACTGCCCGAGGATGTGAAAACTGGTATTATCGTAAACGATGTGACAGGACCGGCCAAGGATGCGGGACTCAAGACCCACGATGTGATCGTGGAGCTGGACGGCAAGCCCGTCGCGAGCACCATGCAGCTGCGCAAGTATCTGTTCACCCATAAAAAAATCGGAGACGAACTCATCGTCACCTACTACCGGGCCGGCAAGAAGGCCTCCGCCACCGTGAAGCTGGCGGAACTGGACTAAGTAACGGAGGACTTACATGTACGTCGTATGCAAGGATCATGTGGAATTGGCCATCGACCGGTTCGTCGATGAATACGAGGATGCCCCGGATGTGGTGGACCTGGACAAAACGCAGTTCGCCGCCTGGGACCCGCCTCCTCACTGCGAGGAATGCGAGAAGCACGCGCAATTTTTGGTGGTATAGGCGGGAAGGAGGGAGCTCGGGCTCCCTCTTTTTTGCATTTCCTGTCGGATTGTAGGTTAAGGCAAGGGCTATTAGGAGGGGACGAACGATGAATATACAAATTGTAGCGGTGGGCCGGCTGAAGGAGAAGTACCTGACGGACGGCATCGCCGAGTACTTGAAGCGGCTCGGGCCGTACGCGAAGGTGCAGATCACGGAGCTGCCGGACGAGAAGGCGCCCGACACGATGAGCGCGGCGGAGGAGGAGCAGGTGCGCACCCGCGAGGGCGAGCGGATCCTCGCCCAGCTCAAGGAAGACGCCCACGTGATCGCGCTCGCCATCGGCGGGCAGACGTGGTCGTCCGAGGAGCTGGCGGGCCAGCTCGAGCGGCTCGGCACGCACGGCCGCAGCCGCGTCGCGTTCGTGATCGGCGGCTCGCACGGGCTCTCCGCCGCCGTCCTGCGCCGCGCCGACCAGCAGCTGAGCTTCGGGCGGGTGACCTACCCGCACCAGCTCATGCGGCTGATCCTGGTGGAGCAGGTGTACCGGGCGTTTAAGATTAATCGGGGGGAGCCTTATCATAAGTGACGGCGAAATATTTTTACCCAGTAACGCCATAGCAAGTGCTATAATTTTATTAATTTTGGGGGTGATCTAATGGTTTTTTCAAAGGTCATCAAAGATTTAAGGAAAGAATTAAAATTAATTCAAGAACAATTAGCACGCGAACTCGATTTAAGTTTTTCAACAATAGATAGGTGGGAGAATGAAGACACCAACCAAGTAAACTTGCACAACGTTCAATATTAGCATTCTGTCGGAATAAAGGGGTTTTAGAAAACCTCTGGAAAGGAGTTCATTAACTATGGCTAGGGCAGATTTGCTTTTAGATATAATTAAATATGGGCTGCATGGCGATATGCCAAACTTACGAAGAGCTACAGAAGCAGTTTGTGCGGAGGAACGTGCAAAGCAACACAATGTCTTGGTTAATCGGATTGAGGAACTTTTAAACAGTTCCAGGTCAAATCCCAACAATTCGCAAATGGGACCTTCGGTTGGTAAGAATGGTTCAATCGAACAATCACTATTTACTGAAATAACGCCAAGAAAGAGATTAGAGCATCTAATCCTTCCTCAAAATGTCTATTCATTGTGTAGGGAACTCATTGAGGAACAAAATAGAGCTGATCTATTAAGATCTTACGGGTTGGAACCTCGAAACCGAATTTTACTTAACGGGCCTCCTGGCAATGGGAAAACTTCGGTAGCCGAAGCAATTGCAGAAGCGCTAATGATTCCGCTGTTAACCGTCAAATACGAGACAATAGTAGGTGCCTATCTAGGTGAAACAGCTAATCGGTTAGCGAAATTAATTGATCAAGCAAAAAGACGTCAATGTGTACTTTTTTTCGATGAATTTGAAACATTAGGTAAAGAGCGCGGAGACGTCCATGAAACCGGGGAAATAAAACGAGTTGTTAGTTCCTTGTTATTGCACATTGATTCCTTACCAAGTTATGTGATTGTGGTTGGGGCAACAAATCACGAGAACCTCTTAGATAAAGCCGCTTGGAGAAGATTTCAACTTCATTTAGAACTACCTACACCCTCAAGAGATAGTTTAGAAAAATGGTTCGTTGATTTTGAAAAAAGAACAGGATTTAAACTCGGATTAGCACCTAGTACTCTTGCGAAAAAATGCTTAGGCTACAGCTTTGCGGAAGCTGAGGAACTTGCAAGATCTATCCAAAGACAATACATTTTACAGTTACCTAATGAAAATATAGTCGAGGTTTCTACAAAAGTGGTAAAATTGTGGGAATCACAAAAGAGAGTTAACAATGGAGATATGTAGGGGGTACCTTTTGCATGGCCGAACGTCCACTAATTCTTTTTCCACGATTTGAAGAATCCGAAAGGGCCAATGGTAGTGGGAGAGGTCCTACATTTACTAGACCAACAATAGGCAGACAGATGGAGAAATTTGCTCCGAAGTTTGAACAATTACAACGTGCAATTGAGACAAAGCATGTTACTGTCCAAAGCACCGCCTCAGGAATGAATCCAGAGACCGCTCTTGTACTTGAAGTAGTTGGGGGTGTGGATAGTTTTTATTCAGCAGTGAGAAGAATTGACGGTTTGGAATGGATGTTCGATATATCAGTTGATGGAATTAGTGATGAGGATTTTTCACCAACCGATGCGGAGGGGAATATAGAGGACGGAGAATTATCTGGTAAAGTTTATTGCGTAATGACTAATAAACAAGCACTTGATCAACTTTTATCTTTATGGCGTCAGTATGTACAAGATCCAGACATGGTTTTCCAGCGTGGATATGCTGGATTTAGAGACGTTTTTAGGCAACTTAAAGATATTAGATACTGGAGTCCATTGGATAGGTTAGAAGAAACACATGTGCTGGACTACTGGAGAGAAAATCTTGAATTTGACGGAAGTGAAGTTGTAAATTTTGAAGTCGAACTATTCTTCCGAAATAATTTAATTCATAGAAGCAATTCGTCTTCTTTAATAAGAAGAGTAATTCAAGATATGGGTGGGGATGTACTGTCAGAATGTCAGATTTCGGAAATAACATTCCATTCCTTATTGGTTTCTTTACCAAGAAATCAAATTGAAAATCTGGTAAACAATTATGAGGAAGTCCAACTGACTAGGGTTGATGATATTATGTTTTTCAGACCCGTGGGTCAGATTGCTTTTCCAGTAAATTTAGGTGATGGGCCCTTAGAGGAGGTCGACGTCACTTTAGTAGATACCGAAATTAATTCTGAGCCTGTGGTTGCTCTTTTTGATGGATTACCAATGCAAAATCATTCTTTATTAAACGGACGATTGGTAGTGGATGATCCCAACGACTGGGCAAGACTCTATGTAGTAAAAAATAGGGTGCATGGGACAGCAATGTCATCATTGATATTGCACAATGATTTAAATAGCGAGGAATCTTCGTTAAACCGAAAGATATATGTAAGGCCGATTTTTTTACCAACAAGGGATTTCAATGACAACTTAACTGAAAAAGTCCCAAATGACGTTATTATAGTCGACTTAATTCATATGGCTGTCAGGCGTTTATTCGAAGGTGATTCTACAACAGATCCTGTTGCTCCTAAAGTGAAGATTATTAATCTATCGATGGGTGATCCCTCAAGACAGTTTGTGAATTCTATGAGTCCACTCGCAAGATTGCTTGATTGGTTAAGTTATAAATATAAGGTGCTGTTTATTGTAAGTGCAGGTAATCACAGTACGAATAATATTAGTTTGGGGATGCCTTTCTCGGATTTTGCGAGGCTATCGCCGGATGAGAGGGGGAAACTGGTACTCCGAGCAATAGAGCAGAATAGCAGAAATATGAGGTTGCTTTCACCAGCAGAGAGTATTAATAGTCTTTCTGTGGGTGCAATATTTTCGGATGCGAGTACTGTAGTTGAAAACGATAGGTTCATTTTTCCGTATACTAAAATGCTTCCTAGTCCAATTTCAGCTATAGGTTCTGGATATAATCGTTCAATAAAACCCGATATATTTTACCCCGGGGGCAGGAAGTTCCTAAAGGAATCACTGTTCAATGACAATATGAATTGGGTTACATCGCTTACACGTCCACCTGGCTGTTGTGTGGCATTTCCTGGAGACGACGAAACATCGTCCAGAGCATATACTTTCGGTACAAGCGATGCAACAGCCCTTATGACGCATTACGGGGGTAAATGTTTCGATGTATTGGAAGAGATCTTCTTATCCCAAACGGGGGATAGTGTACCGGATGAGTTTGCTGCAGTTATCATCAAATCGATGTTGGTCCACGGAGCAGAGTGGGATACTGATTCTGCTTCATTGATAGCGCAAGCACTAGAGGTTTCAGAGAAGAGGGTCTCTAAATGGTTAGGAAATGGTATTCCTGATGTCTCCAAGGTAATGGACTGCGCCAAAAATCGAGCGACATTAATCGGTTACGGGAGTTTGACTAAAAACAAAGCTCACGTCTATAAGCTGCCTATCCCTTTTGATTTTGTTACCGGAAGATATTATCGGAAACTTACTGTGACCTTAGCATATCTATCACCAACTGTCCCTTCAAAACAAAAATATCGATCTGCGCAGTTATGGTTTACTCTTAATAACAATCGTCTACTCGGCTTTCGGAAAAATACGGATGATAAGAGTGTCAAGAGAAGTACAGTCCAACATGAGATCTTCTTTGACGATAGAGCAGTATCGTGGGATCCTGACGACAGTATAGAGATAAAAGTTAATTGTAAAGATGATGCAGATACAAGGTTCGACCCAATCTCTTATGGTTTGCTTGCAACCTTTGAGTTAGCACAAGAAATATCCGATAGTTTAGACATTGATGTTTATTCAACTGTAGTGAATAGGATAAGAGAAGCCGTTACGATACAAACTAATAGAATCGTAGAATAACACTTATAAGGAACCGATAATTCGGTTCCTTATTTCGCGTTTCGCCTGGTACGGAGAACCTTATCATAAGTAGGACGGCAAGATGAAAGGGCACAGCCCTCATAAGAAGGCTATGCCCAGTCTGGGTAGAACACTTTTCGATTGTACCCTTATTTTAAAAGCTGCTTGGAGATCAGCTCATTAAATTCAGACTGCAATTGCCGTTGGAGTTCCTCCACGATCGAAAAATCGACAGCCGCAACATAATAGGCCTTAATTTGGGAATCGATGGCCTCGGCTTCCGCCAAAGAGGAGGTGGCCTCTTTCATTTTTGCCGAATAACGTTCTTTAATAGCGGCTAATTCGGCAGCATAGGCTTCATCGGTGCCAGGAGTCATCGTAAGGGTATACATATCTAGGATTTCATCCCCGTCCCGATCAGGATAGTATTCGTGCGGGGCGGTACTGTCGAAGATAGCTGTTCCCAGCTTCGGAAATATCAACATATCCAGGCTGTTTGGATCAAAGCCGCAATGAAAAACTTGGACTTCGACTCCTTTTTCTTCGGCAGCGGCGGCAAGCTTTTTGAGCAGGGTCGATTTTCCGGATCCCGGCCTTCCTTTGATGAAAATCCGTCTTTCCAATTGAGCGGTCAAGCTTCGAATAAAATCGAAGGCCCCCTTCGGAGTCGCAGCTCCGAAAAACAAGTGACGCCCAACGGTTGGTGTATCATTTTCATGACCAGCAAATAATTCTTGAATCAAACCCTGCGCAATCTGGTCAGCCTTCATGAAATCCATGCTTTCGATATAATATTTTTCCCATTCGTCATGAATCCGCAATGCGGTTAGGAACGTTTCGTATGCTTTGGAATAAGCACTTACCAGCTTATCTTTAAGGCCATCTATTGCCTCGGAATCTTCCGGGGAAATATGGCTGTACTCAAGAGCTCTCCCGAAATCCATATAGACGATTTCACCGGCTTCGTTCTGCGTAATCCCCTCGCAGACTCGCCCATCGACAATCCCAATCTTCCCTTCCGTTAGAATGAGGCCGTCCAGTTCGTCGGGGCGGAGGGGGGAATGGAAGCATTGCACATGCTGGCCTTTAGCCAGCAAACTATCCGCCAAGCTTCTAATAACCGTAGATTTCCCCGTACCCTGGGGACCCTTAAGGACGTATATCTTGTTCAGCCCATCAAAGGCGGATTTATACAAGAAATGGGCTCCGCGAGCCGTATTGCCGCGGGCAAAGTAGTGAGATGATTTGTCCACCAACTGGAACACTCCTTTTTGCCTATTCCGATTCCTATGATTTAGAGGTTCAAAGGGATCCATCAGAATAAGCATGCGTGGGATAAATGCCTATGCTTCTGTATATTCCGCAAGGTAACAAGAGGTGTTTGTCCTCCCCCTATTTGATGTTTTGTGGCGTCCGTTCTGGCGTATACTTTACTTTAAAGAGACGAATGACAAGCATCTATGGTAAGATGTAATTCTATATGTTAAGAGGACGTGGATAAACTTGATAACGATTACGATTCCAACGCCAGAAGTCACCATCCATAAGCAAGAGGCTCCAGAATTGAGCCATATTTATGGGTTTACGGATTTCCACCTAATCACCAGGGAAAAAGGCGGCATCTTCCTATTCTACAACGACAAGGACGAACTGCTCTTTGTGGGAAAGGCTCGAAAGCTGCGGCAGCGAATCAAGAAGCATTTTGAAGATACCGTCTCGCCGATCAAAAATCACAGAGATGAAGTCGTGAAAATAGAGGTGTCTATCGTAGAGGACCCCGTTGAGCGGGAAATTTATGAAACCTATATAGCGAACAAGCTCGGGGCAAAATACAACGTAGATAAATTGACTTCATAAATGCCGATAGCAAGAAGCAATGTGCTGAATCCCCAAGGGGAACAGGCCCATTGCTTTTTCGTTTTATGGGTGGCTATTGACAGTTACCAATATTTCGTGTATTTATTGATTAATAAATAAATACATAAGGGGTCTAAGAAGTGGCCAAAGATGACCGCAAACAGCAAATTGTCGAAGCCGCCATAGCCGTCTTTGCCAAACAAGGATATTACAAGACTACAACGACCCATATAGCTCAAGCCGTGGGGGTTACCCAGCCTTACGTGTTTCATTTTTTTAAGACGAAGGAAGAGCTGTTCCTTGCCGTTCTGGAGCAATCCGTTCAGCGTATTGCAGGCCTATTCACGGAGGTGGAAGCGTCGGCGGAGCACTTGGAGGACCGGATGGGCCAGGCGTTCTACGACCTGTTGGCAACACACCGGGACGAAACTTTGTTGTCCATGCAGGCTTTCACGACGGTTGAACCTGGGATCCGCGGGAAGGTGAGGGAAGGATTTTCCCATATTTATGAGGTAGTAAAGGAAAAATTCGAGCGGGCTCAAATTCCGCAGCCGGGCCTCCGGGCGTCTGCCTTTATTGGCATGGGTATGGCTACGGTATTGTCCGAGGTGCTGGAGATGCCAGAACTTTTACCATACTGTGAGAAGGACTAACCGCCTTCTCTTCCTTTTCGGCTTTTCATTTATTGATTAATAAATAAAATAGAAGAAGCGGGAGGAAACCAAATGGCAAAAGTAAAACCAGGTAGATACACTGCCCGTATAGAGGGCGACTTCGTCGTTTTCTTAATTGGCATGCGCGTCAATCGGCTGTGGGCTGTACACAAATGGCTGCCTGTGTTGCAGGCGATGGGGCCGATGCTGAAAGAACTTTATACCAATCGAAAGTTAGGCTTTCGGGGTACTGAGTTCATGGTGGGGTGGCGCAGCGTGCATCTGCTCCAATATTGGGATTCGTATGAGCAGCTTGAGGAGTATGCCCGCGGCGGACAGCATCTACATGCCTGGCGGAATTTTAATCGCAAGGTCGGAACCGATGGAACCGTCGGGATCTACCATGAAACCTACAAAGTCCGGGCCGGCGATTATGAGTGTGTTTATGGAAATATGCCGGTGTTTGGCCTTGCCAAGGTGACCGAGCATATTCCGGCGACTGGCCGAATGGAGACATCGCGCCGTCGTATGGGTGGGGAGAATGAGCCAGCCGTGCCGACGCCGGCAAATCCCCATAAAGGAGCGCACGGATGAACACGCTGGTTATTTACACGCATCCTAATCATCAGAGCTTAAGTTTTGCACTTTTTCAAGAGGTCCTTCGAGGATGCAAGGAGAATGCGAAGATCGATGAGGTAAGAGTGCTGGATTTATATGAGGAAGGGTTTAACCCGATTCTGATTTTTAACGAGAATAAACGCAGGAGAGATATGCATGCCGACCCGAATCTCGCTGTATACCGAGAGCAACTGATGTGGGCCGATAAAATCGTTTTTATATACCCGATCTGGTGGGGGCGTCCTCCGGCTATGCTACTGGGATATATAGACCAAATGTTTGCTTCAGGTTTTGCGTACAGAGAGAAGGGCGGGCTTTTGCCGGAAGGACTTTTAAAGGGGAAGTCGGTTGTCTGCATCTCCAGTATGAAGGGACCGGCTCTTTATCCTTTGCTGTGGCTGAATAACGCACACAAAATATTAATGCGTAAAGCGCTTTTTAGCTTCGTTGGCATCAAAAAAGTGAAGTTTTTTGAGTTTGGCAGCATGGAGAGTCCACGGGGCAGACAAAAGGAAAAACTAAATAAGATCTATCGCTATTTCAAAACGCTGAGAACATAACTTGCCGTTACAGACAATGCTTAGAACCGTATCCCAAGTGACGCGACCGAGATCTGCGCACAAAAATGCCCTCCCCGCTTCCTACTAGGAAGCGGAAAGGGCGGCAATGTTTGCTTTCACCGTGTTATTGGTTGATTTGGCCGCCATCCACCGTGTAAATGGATTGGGACACATAGGAAGCGTCATCGGATAGCAAGAAGACAGCTACATTAGCCACCTCTTCCGCTTCTCCGTATCTTCCCATGGGGACAGCAGCGCCAAATGCTTTTCTTGCTCCTTCGGCGTCCTCCGGAACCGTATTCTTCTCAATCTGACGCATCATGCGGGTATTGATAACCCCGGGCGCCACGGCATTCACTCTAACGCCAAACGGGGCGGCTTCCAATGCAACGACTTTGGTCATTCCGATGACAGCATGCTTCGAGCTATTGTAGCCCACAAAACCAGGTGATCCGATCAATCCAGCACCGGAGGAAGTATTTACGATGCTGCCGTACCCTTGTTTCTTCATCACAGGTACCACGTATTTCAAGCCCAGAAATGCACCCTTAACATTGACGTTCAGCACCAGTTCGAACGTCTCAGTGGGATAATCCTCAACGTTCGCCGTAATGCCTTCGATCCCTGCATTGTTGAAGAAACCATCGATTTTGCCGAATTTCTCAACGGTTGCCTTAACATAGGCTTTGACATCTTCTTCCTTTGCCACATTGGCTTGAATGGCAATCGAATTTGCCTCACTCAGTCCCAATTCGGATACAGCCTGTTGAACGGCTTCCAGGTTCAAATCCACCAAAGCCAGCTTGGCTCCTTGCTCTGCCAGCTTCTTGGCCGTCGCTTTCCCGATTCCGCCCGCCGCGCCTGTAATGATAATCACTTTACCCTCGAATTTTGCCATGATGAATACCTCCCCAGATGATGAAAGAATTATTGAGCCGTATACCCGCCATCGACCGTTAAGCTATTTCCGGTCATGAAGGAAGAGTCGTCAGAAGCCAGGAACAATACAGCTTTCGCCATTTCTTCTGCCTGGCCAAGACGTTTCATGGGAGTCATCTGGGCCAAGGCTTGTTTACTTTCTTCGGGAATAATCGGTGTATCAATAAAACCTGGGCATAATGAATTTATGCGAATGCTGCGTTCCGCGTATTCCAGCGCAAGGGAGCGGGTCAGGTTAATAACGCCGCCTTTGGCCGCGTTGTAGGCAGCCGAACCAGGGGATCCGACCCAACCGTACATCGAGGCCGTATTGACAATCGTGCCTCCGCCTTGCTTCAACATTTCACGGATAGCTTCGCGCGCTACCAAGAATACCCCATCCAAGTCGACATTTATCGTATTGCGCCACTCGGAATAGTCAAGATCATGCGAAGAATGAACACGCCCGATCCCGGCATTATTAAAGACGATATCCACTTTACCGAAAGCTTCAATAGCTCGTTTGAAAATATCAGCAACTTCTTCTTCGACTGTGATGTTGGCCTTTATAAATAAAGCATCGCCATGGAGCGCTTTTAGCTCCTTTTCGAATGCCAGCCCTTTTTCTTCATTTAAATCAACAAGAACCACTTTGGCTCCTTCTGATACAAACAGACGTGCTGTCGCGGCACCGATACCCGATGCCCCACCCGTAATCACGGCTACTTTGTTATGCAGTTTACCCATGGCTGATCCTCCTTGTATAATGAGTACAATTTAATTGTACTCCTCTGTTCCCCTATAACAATCATCAAGGTTCTGGCTGATGTTCATGCAGTAGACACCTTAGTATAAAATGTCTTTTTGGAAGGAGGTTTATTCATGAAGGATCAACAAAGAAATCGGACAAAGGAGCATTTGAAATCCGCTTTTATCAAACTCATTAAAGAGAAGGGCTATCATAACGTTTCCGTAAAAGACATCGTGGATGGCGCCGCCTATAATCGGAGCACTTTCTACGTCCACTATCAAGATAAAATCCAATTGGCTGAAGACTTGCTTGCTTCTAGGATCCAGGGTCTGGAGGATTCCGTTGGCAAACCTTATTACCCCGGACAGCAGGTAAAGGCGAATAAGTTAAACCCGCCTTCGTTTGCTATTATTGGTTACATTTATGAACACCGCGATTTCTTCGAGCTTATTAAATATGACGATACCTTACCGGGGCTGCATACCGAATTTCCCCAATCCATCTTGAAGATCTATAAGGAACAATTTATTTTTGAAACCTTAAACCACACTCCGGTCAATATGGACTATTTTAAACGCTATACGGCATTTGGTTTTTATGGACTGATTCTAATGTGGATCAGCAATGGCTTTAAGGAATCGTTGGACGAATTTATTAAAGAAGTCATCGACCTTACGAGGACGCATATCCATTCCATTAAGTATGTAGGAAAAAACGGTGACCGGCTTCCATTAGGAAGCGATCACTAGTCATTGTTTGATCATGAAATCATATCCCTATTCCGGGTCAGTAGGATTCTTGATCTTATCCTGATATAGATCGAAATATAAACCCCCGTTGGTTCCTTTCACGGCGTAACAAACTTCGTTTACGGCCAATCCTCTCTCGTTCAACTGTTGGAAAAGCCACTCCCGGCTAAGCCCGCCTTGATTAATATTTTCATCAATCACTTCTCCATCCATAATCAACTCAAGGGGAAAATGGGCTTTGTCCGGGCTCATGATGGATAAATCTTTTAGTGTAATTTGCCGGAATTCCGGCTTCTTTAATACGGACAGCTTTCCGTTCAGTTCAAGAACGGCATACTCCACTTCCTCGATATCAAAAATTTCTTTTTCCCTCAGTTCTTGATTTAAAGTATCGAGCGAAAACTTTAACTTTCGTAAATTCTGCTCCAGAATTTTGCCGTTTTCAATGACCATCGTCGGTTTCCCCGAAAAGAATTTCCTTAATTTCCGGCTTTTTATGGAAATGTAGGCGACGAGGAAGGCGATTCCGCTGAAAGTAATAAGGGCCGCTATAAGATTCCATGACTTTAACGATGTGTTGAAAGCTATATTGCCCGTAATGGCCCCTAACGTAATAGAAGAAACAAAGTCATGATACGTCATCTGCGTGATGGTATGTTTACCGATTACTTTCGTTATGATCATGATTAAGAGAAAAGCGGCGATGGTTCTCAAAATGATTTCCAGAAAAGTGCTCATGATAGTTGGATTCGCCTCATTTTCGTAGTGGAAAGTCTATCCATAGAATGGACAAGTCATCTAATCCTTATTCCAACGAAAAAGCGGCTGCTCCCGGCTCGTAAGCCGAGGACAACCGCTTTCTCTATTTTCCTATTAGTGCGGCAAGGCCAGCATGGTCTTCATATCCTCTTGGGCGTTGCCGATCAGTTTCAATCCGAATTTTTCGACCAATACGTTTAATACGCCTTGGCTTACGAATTCCGGCGGCTTGGGTCCGATGCGGATGTCTTGAATCCCCAAGCTGAACAAGCCGAGGAGGATCGCCACCGCTTTTTGCTCGAACCAGGACAGGACAATGCTCACCGGCAGTTCATTGACGCTGCAGCCGAAGGCATCCGCCAACGCCAGGGCGATTTTGACGGTTGATCCGGAATTGTTGCATTGGCCCAAGTCGATATAGCGAGGGATACCGGTTCCCGGAACGG
The DNA here is from genome assembly GCF_032268605.1 of Paenibacillus aurantius. Lineage (NCBI taxonomy): Bacteria > Bacillati > Bacillota > Bacilli > Caryophanales > Paenibacillaceae > Paenibacillus > Paenibacillus aurantius. The sequence goes on along the minus strand of NZ_CP130318.1, from coordinate 6,258,837 downwards.
TTCCGTAATCGACGTCGTTGAAACGGAATTTCCCGCAAGAGGTCGTCAGGATGACCGTTTCAGGGGGCAAGGAAGTAGCCAATTCCCTGTAGTATTCGCCTCCCGTGCCCGGCGCGTCGCAGCCCGCGATGACGAAGAAACGTTTGATTTTGCCGTCTTTGACCGCTTGAATGATTTCAGGTGCCAGCCCGATGACGGTTTCGTGGTGGAATCCGGTGGTCAGGACCTGGTCGGACTCCTCATTCGCTTCCGGCAAAGATAAAGCTTTCTCGATCAATGGGGAAAAATCTTCGCCCATGATCTTCGTGACGCCCTCGAGCCCAGCCACCTCGTAGGAGAAGAACCGGTCGGCATAGGTTCCTTTAATCGGCATGACGCAGTTCGTTGTCGCCAGAATAGCGCCGGGGAATTGCTCGAAAAGACGACGTTGGTCAAACCAGGCCTTGCCGATATTCCCCTTGAGATGGCTAAACTTCTTCAACTCCGGATAGCCGTGGGCAGGAAGCATTTCCGAGTGGGTGTATATATTAATGCCTTTGCCTTCCGTTTGCTTCAGCAATTCCTCAAGGGCGTATAGGTTATGACCGGTTACCACGATACATTTGCCTTCGATCCTATTCTGGGAAACGACGACAGGCTGGGGAATTCCGAAGTGAGTCGTATGGGCACGATCGAGAACATCCATAATTTTGACTGCAGCGGAGCCAACTTTCATGGCCATATCGAGATGTTCCTGCAGGTTGAAATTGGAGTTGGTCAAGGTCAGATAGAGGGCTTCGTGCGTAATTTTGTCTACTTCGGGATCGGTATAACCCAGCTGTCGTGCATGCGTGGCATAGGCGGCAATCCCTTTTAGCGCAAAGATAATCGTATCCTGAAGGCTGGCAATGGTCTCATCTTTTCCGCAAACCCCCACCACTTTACATCCGCCTGCAGGCGTTTGTTCACATTGATAACAGAACATATCCGTCTCATCTCCCGTATCGTGATGAACCTCATTATATAGGGCAGAAATCGGATAATATGTGAGTCTTATCACACCCGGGAAGGGTTTCTTATAACCTTTGGACAATTTGTTCTGATAATCGCCACACGCTTGGCATGGGAAGGATTTGGCATTCCACCTGCGCACTCCATTGTGACATAATAAAGGGATTGACCAACAAGGGAGCGGCATCAAGTGGAGAGACAGAATAGCAGCTACAGGTGGGTCGTACTGGCGTGCATCTTGCTGGACTACTTCCTGATCGTGATTCAGCGGACGGCGCCGGGACTCATCTCGGATAAATTAATGACGGACTTTCATGTGACGGCGGCGACAATCGGGGTCTTGGCCAGCATTCAATTTCTGGCTTATGCCGGGCTCCAGATTCCCGTCGGGATACTATCCGATCGCTATGGCCCGAATGGATTCCTTATCCTAGGGACCTTGTTGAACGGATTCGGCACGTTGTTGTACAGCTTAGCCGCACATGAATCGATCCTGCTGATCGCGCGGCTCCTGGTGGGGATTGGGGATGCGACGATCTGGATCAATGTGGTGCTGATTCTAGGCAACTGGTTCCGGGCTAAGGAATTTGTGAAGCTGATCGGGCTGGCCGGGGTGAGCGGCAGTCTCGGTTTCCTCGTCGCGACGGCTCCTTTCTCGGAGTGGATTGCGATGGCGGGCTGGCGGGTCCCCTTCCTCACATCGGGCATCGTCTTGATCCTGACCAGCGGATTGCTCTTCTATGTATTGGTATGGAACCTCAAGCGGCGGTTCCCGGAGATGTCGGGCAGCCATTCGGCAGCCGCGGCGGATGCCATGGTCAAGAAGAAGCGGGACAAGGTAATGACGGTGCTAAGGCGGATTCTGGGGAATCGGCAAAGCTGGGCGACGTTCCTGTGCCATTTCGGATTAGTCGGCACGTATGTCGGCTTCATCGGCTCATGGGCTGTCCCGTACGGGATGAACGTATACGGGATGTCCCGCTCGGGCGCGAGCGGGCTGGCCATGGCGGGCCTCATCGGCGCCCTCGTCGGCGGGCCGCTGGCCACCTTGCTGGCATCGCGCCTTCCTTCGATGAAGCGTCCTTACGCCATCGTCCATGCGGTCGTCTTCCTTAGCTGGATGGCGATCTATCTGTGGGGCGGGAAGCCGCCACTCGTCATGGCGACGCTGCTGTTTGTGCTTATCGGATTTGGCAACGGATCCAGTGCCTTGACGTTTGCGGTCGTGCGTGACTCGTTCGATATCCGGGAGGTGGGCGTCGCCTCGGGCTTCGCGAATACCGGCGGGTTCCTCAGTGCGATTCTGCTGCCGAGCCTGTTCGGGCGTGTGCTGGATCACTTAGCGGGCTCTGGGACGATTACAGGGTATCACCAAGGATTTCTCATTCCGGCTCTATTCGCCCTGGTAGGTTTGGCCGGCGCCTTGCTGCTGCGGGAGAAGGTGGACGAGAACGAGCGTGGGGAGGAAGGAACCGTTCCTTCCAAATAAACAAGGCCTTAAGAGCGGAATCTGCTCTTAAGGCCTCTTTTTTCATTCAGTAGCCATCCGTGCTTTTGCCGGAATGTTCGGCTTTTTCAGCACCATCCCTTGCCGCATCGGAACCCAGGTGGGTGGAATCCACCTGAGCCTGCTTCAGACCTTCCGCTACTCTTCGCCCGTACTCAGAATGGGCCTCGGTAAAATACCCGATCATTTTCTCCTGGATGACCGGTTGGCATATTTTCAGCGCGTCGACCAGGTTCGAGATCAGCTCCTCCCGCTCCCAATCTTCAAACTGGAGATAGGTTTCTCCGGCCTGTTTAAAGTCGTTGGGCCGGCTGATTTTTTCCCGTACGAGCTTGGCGGAATAGGCGGGTTGGTGTTCTTTGCCCGCCGGCTTGGCTTCTGTAAGGCCGCCTAGAGAGGAAGGCTCGTAGGTGACATGCGGATTCTGATCGGGGGCCCGGTCGACCATATAGGCCATTTGGCCGTCCCTTTGATTCGTAGCCACCCGCGTTTTCGGAGCATTGATCGGAAGCTGCAAGTAATTCGTTCCTACCCGGTATCGCTGGGTATCCGAATAGGAGAAGGTTCTTCCCTGCAGCAGCTTGTCATCGGAGAAATCCAGGCCGTCGACCAATACCCCCGTCCCAAAGGCAGCCTGCTCGACCTCGGCAAAGTAGTTTTCCGGGTTTTGGTCCAGCACCATTTTGCCTACCGGAAGGAAAGGAAACCGCTCGTGGTCCCAGAGCTTGGTCGGGTCCAGAGGGTCAAAATCCAATTCCGGATGCTCGTCGTCGCTCATGATCTGCACACAAAGCTCCCACTCGGGGTAATCGCCCCGCTCAATGGCTTCGTATAAGTCCTGGGTCGCATGGCTTATCGTTTTGGCTTGGATGGCGCTTGCCTCTTTCTGGGTGAGGTTCTTAATGCCCTGCTTCAGAGGCTCCCAATGATACTTGACCAAGACAGCCTCGCCTTCCTGGTTGACCCATTTGTAAGTATTGACCCCCGACCCCTGCATCTGCCGGTAATTGGCGGGAATCCCCCAGGGGGAGAAGACAAAGGTAATCATATGCGTAGCTTCGGGACTGTTGGAGACGAAGTCGAACATTCTTTCCGGATTCGGAAGGTTGGTGACCGGGTCCACCTTAAAGGCATGGACCATATCCGGAAATTTGAGCGGATCCCGTATGAAGAAGATTTTCAGGTTGTTCCCCACCAGGTCCCAGTTGCCGTCCTCCGTATAAAATTTAACGGCAAAGCCGCGCGGATCCCGGTCCGTTTCGGAGGAGTGGGTGCCTCCCACGACCGTAGAGAAGCGAACGAAAACAGGGGTGCGTTTCCCCGCCTCCTGAAAAAGCTTGGCACGGGTGTATTTCGAGATCGATTCCTGGCCTACCTTTCCGTAAGCCTCAAAATATCCATGCGCCCCGGCACCGCGGGCATGGACCACCCTTTCCGGAATGCGTTCGCGGTCGAAATGGGATATTTTCTCGATGAAGTGGTAGTTCTCCAGTGTGGACGGCCCGCGGTTTCCTATCGTTCGAATGTTTTGATTATCCGAAATCGGATGGCCTTGCCGATTCGTTAAAATCCTATTGGTATCGTTCTTCTCCATGGTTACCAGCACCCTTTTCAAGATATTTACCAGCTGTTAGGTTTTACCAGAAGGGATGGGCTTATTCTTGAAGCGGGTAAAGATTGGAGTTTGTATTGGACATCTAAGAGTATTAAAGGGAAAATAAATTTACAGTTAACGCACGTCGAGGAAAGGAAGAGAGCAGTGAACAAAACCGATCGGATGCTGGCTATCGTTATGGAGCTGCAGCGTAAGGGCGTGCTGCGCGCCGAGGATTTGGCTGCTCGATTCGAGACGAGTGTCCGCACCATTTACCGTGACATGCAAGCGCTTAGCGAGGCTGGGGTTCCGGTGGCGGGGGCAACCGGCGTAGGCTACTCCCTTATGGAGGGGTACTTCCTCCCCCCAATCAGCTTTACGGCGGAGGAAGCAGTGACGCTGCTCATCGGGGCTGACTTCGTGGAACGGAGGCTGGATGAGGAGTATGGCGCGAGGGCGCGAAGCTCCCAGGAGAAGATTGAGGCCATTTTGCCGGAGAACGTGCGCGAGGAGACGGCTCGGGTGCGGTCGGCCATCCGCTTGCTGAAAGAAAGGGAGGCGGGAACGCGCGGGCAGGAGAAAGAAACGTTCAAGCAGTTACGCCAGGCTATTCTGAAGAAGAGCAAGGTTCGTTTCCACTATTCCAAAAGCCTATCTGCACCAGACGGAATGCGGCACGGCGAACGTACGGCGGATCCTTACGGTCTGGTTTTTTCTCAGGGGGCGTGGGTGCTTGTCGCCTTCTGCCAACTAAGGGGCGACATTCGGCACTTTCGGCTCTCCCGTATGAAGGAGCTTCTCGTATTGAAAGAATCGTTCGAGGTCCTTCCCGGTTTTCGCCTTCAGGACCACCGGCCTTCGGACGATCGAGAAGTGGTCGTGCGGATGTGGGTCGACTCCTCCATTGTGGATTTGGTTCAGGAAGTGAACAGCTTTTATATGGAGTCCTTGGAATGGGGTATGGAAGGCTGGCTGGCGACGTTTCGCGTCCGGCGGATAGAGGAATTGCTTCAATGGACGCTTGGATGGGGGGCAGCGGTTCAGGTGCTGGAGCCGGAATCGCTGCGGGACCGAATGCGGGATGAAATTCTAAAAATGCAAAAGCGCTACTGACAGACAGATGTCAGTAGCGTTGCTGCATACTGGAACCAACTTAATCATAAGGAGTTGGGTTCAGCCATGAATACTAAGGAAATGCTGCTTCAGTTTGAGGAAACGGTCGACCAATATATTCGAGATTTGAAAGACTACAGCCTGGAGCAGCTGCTGTGGAAGCCCGCAGAAGACGAATGGTCGCTCGGTCAGATGTTTGGGCATTTGATCGGCTCCGCCCAGTTCCTGCATCTGCGGAATGTGGCCCTGTGCCTCGAGCCGGACGGAAGCCCCGCGGTCTCTACAATAGGGAAGACGCAGCCGGGCGAAGAAGTGTACAGCGCGGGAAGCTTTCCGCCGGTTCGCGTACAGGTTCCCCCCTCCCCTCAGTACACACCGCCACAACCGGAAAGCAAGGACCAGCTTGTGGATGGGCTTCGGAACGTGGTTCGTCGGATGGTGGAGATGGAACCCGCGGTAGCGGCGGCCTTCGATCCGGGCTCCCGAGAGCTATGGGAACCGGGTAAGGAGCCGGCAGTTGAGCTTGTCCCCCCTACCGTTGCCCACCCGAGATTTGGCGGATTGAACGCCCTCGAATGGTTTCAACTGATCGAGATGCACTATCGTCACCATTTCCTGCAGAAGAAGCGTCTGGAGGACGCTTGGAGGGAAATGCAAGTGAAAGCGTAAGACCGGAACGTCGGGATGATAGGGAAGGTGAAAAGCCGAGCTGTGCGTTCGCAACGCCATACCCCAGGTTACCCATAGGGCTGCCTCATAAGAGGCGGCCTTTTTCTGTGCGATAAATGACGGCGTATTTAGATAACAACTCTGCATGATCATGCATGCACTCTATTTCAACGAATTTATAGATTCTCTTTCAAACGACAGGAAACCTCGAGCTTATATAGAATACCAGAATAAACTTGATTATGACGGAGGGGATGTTTATACAGCATGCATTTTATTACAAAGAAAGACCCTGCTACACCAGCTGCACAGCAGTTGCGGCTTGGAAACCAAAGCCGGATCGTACCCTTAGGGCATAAAGTCAGATAGCAGCGGCAGGACCGCAGAAACCATACAAGAAACAGACAGCTGCTAATAAGGAAGCTTTAATTGCAAGGCCTGCACAAATCAAGCTGGAAGAAGGAGCTAGAGACAAATGGGCAAACGCTTTCATAAGTATCTTTCCTGTTTTTTGGCACTGGCAACTGTTTTTTCGCTGCTGCAGCCTATGGCGGCACTGGCTGCAGGAACGGATAGCGGTACGATAGCCCCGAAGATATGGCTTACCGAAATCTACCCTAACGACATAGCACGAAATGCCTCTTACACAGGGCTAAGCGGTGCCACCATCGACAGCATGGATTATATCGAAGTCTATAATGCTTCGGACTCAGAGATGGATTTCGGAGCGGACTACAACCTGGTCTATACCGATTCGGGTGACAAGATACTTACTTATAACGAAGCCGAGTTGAAAATCCCGGCCAAAACGCCTGCCGTGTTCTGGATCCGGCGTGTCGATTTGGAGGGGAAAGGGAAGACCATGCCGGACGAGGCGGCTTTCCGTGCAAGCCTGGGGATCCCGGACGGCGTGCCGGTCTTTTCGGTCAACAACCAGACGGCCCTGAAGAATTCAACGGCCAAGGTAACCATTGTGTCCAAGAGCAGCCATGCCATCGTCTCCACCTATACCTATACGACGGACGATGTGGGCTCGGCGGAGGGGACGAGCGTCCATCTTCAAGCAGTGGAAGGACAATCGGCCTGTCTGCCCCTGGGTACGCAGGCTCCCGCTTCCGCGGGCAAGGTGAGCGAGGAACAAAAGACGGTCAAGCCCCAGACGGTCAAGCCCAAGCCGGCCGTCACGCCGGGAACCGTCAGCCGCACGGGTAACAGCACGGCATCCGTAACGTTCACTACGTACGCCGCCGATGCCTACTACTATGAGGTTGTCGCTGATGGCGCCCCTGCTCCGGCCATCGATACCGTCAACGGAGTTGGCCATGCGGTCGGCGCGAATGGGGAGGTAACGCTCGCTTTGACGACGCTGTCCGAGGAGGCCCAGGATCTCTATCTGGTCGGGAAGAATTCGTCGAACCTGGTCAGCGATCCGCTGAAGATCGATATCCCGGCTTACACCGCCTCTGCCAGCCAGGGGCTCTATCTGACCGAGATCATGCCGAACGATCTTCCGCGCCATGACCAATACACCGGAATCAGCAGCGCCGGCGTTGACAGCATGGATTATATCGAAATCTACAATGCTTCGGACTCAGCGGTGAATTTTGGGGCTGCTTACAACCTCGTGTATACCGATTTGTCGGTTTCGCCCGCTAAGGACGTTACCTTTGCCTATAACGAAGCGGAGTTGAAAATCCCGGCCAAAACGCCTGCCGTGTTTTGGGTACGGCGCGTCGACCTGGAAGGGAAAGGGGGGACCATGCCGGACGAGGCGGACTTCCGTAGAAGCTTCGGGGTTCCGGACAACGTGCCGGTCTTTTCCGTCAACAACCAGGTGGCTCTCAAAAATACAACGGCCAAGGTAGCCATTGTGCCGAAAGGCAGCAGCGAACCGGTTTCCTACTACTCCTACGCGTCGGGCGATGCCGGCACCGTGGAGGGCGCAAGCGTTCAGCTTCAGGCGGCGGAGGGGCAGAGCAGGGCCTTGGCCATCGCCAAGAAAGCACCGCCTTCCGCAGGCCAGGTGAGCGAGGAGCAGAAGACGATTTTGGCCGATCCGGGGATTACGCCCGTGCTGACGCCTCTTTTTGAAACGGGCCAGTATGACACCATCCGGGAAGGAACGGATCTCAGCATCCCCTACTCTTATGTGGACCCAACGGGCGTTAAGAGCTTTGTCGTCTATTACCGGACGAATCAATCCGGGGAGTGGACGGCTCAAGAGGGGAACTCGTTTAATAAGCGGGTGCCCGGTAAATTTTATGTGGAAATTGGCGCCGACCGTTTTCTGAACAGCGGCTACATTGAATATTACCTGGAAGCCAAAAACATGTTCCGCACGGCGGTTACGCCCGTCCATCGGGTCACCGTCCTGCACGGCGATGATTTCTCCGGTCTGCGCTCGAACTTGGCGGATGGCCAAACGGTTTCCGGCCGCGTCTACGTTATCGGGAGATCCAGCGACAACGCGGCGGTAGACATCCGCCTGGACGGTGCTTTGGTGGACACTACCCGCCGGCTGGAGCAGGGAGCTTATTTTACCCTGGACATCGAGGGACTGGACGGGGCCAAGAACGCCATTACGGCCAACGGAAACCTGGTGCAGGTCTTCTCGCGCTGGTATGATGTGCTGCCTTCCCGTGCCGTGATGATCGACAACCGCCTGTTTGCGTATAAAGCGAACGGCGACGCCGAGGTGAGCGTCCGTATCGTGGCTGGTACCGAGATCGACGCCCTGGACACCACACCCGGTACGGACAGCGACAGCTTCTCGGTGACGAATTTCTCCCTGGTGCTGGCGGACGGCACGGTTATTCAACCGGACGGCGCCGTTAAGGCATCGAATACCGTGACGTTGGGCAGCAGCAAACGGGAGGTCGAGCTGCATTTTACCGTTCCGTATGCCTCCCTGAACGCCAACGGCACTGTCTGGGATACCCGGCAGGTGGAAGACGGCAGCCACCACGTCACCATTTCCACCGGAACCGGCAGCCAAACCATCTCCGTGAACGTGGACAATACCGGCCCGGTGATCAGCGCCGAGATTCCGGAGCAGATCGACGGCGAGTATACGTTTCAGCCACGCTATACGGATGCGTCGAATGTGGCGGAGGACACGCTTATGCTTAAGCTGGATGGAAAGCTCCTGAGCGGAACCAGCTTCAACGGCTCGGAGCTCAACCAGGGTCCCCATACGCTTACCGCTTCGGTGCAGGACACTTGGGGGAATACGGGAACCATGACATGGACCTTCTCGTCCAGCCGCAATTACCCGGTTATCTCCCATGTCTCCTCGTCGGACGTGGGGACGGATTCGGCCACCCTGTCGGCCGTTCTGAGCAAAGGGAAAGACGCCGAGGTCTCGTTCCATGAGGCGCAGGCGTTGACCGTGGGCGAAGGCATTACCGTGTACCAAGGCTCCGGCGACGGCACGGCCAACGCGCAAGCCGGTTCCCTTGGTGCGGTAACCAGCGGCAACGGCAGCCTGCCTTACCAGATGTATGCCTTTGATGTGAACGCCGCGGATACCTCCCTTCGGGTCTCGCTTGAGGCGGCAACGGATTATGGCAAAGACGTCCGTCTCTATGCGCGCAGCAGCGCCGGCGACCGGTGGATTCCGCTTCAAGCCGACTATGCGGACGGCAAAATCTCTGCGGTATTCGAGACCGGCGACTATCTCGCCGACGGAAAGGTTTATGTGCTGGTCCAAGGAAGAGGCATCGAGATGCTGCCTTCCACCAAAGCCGGTCATGCCAGCACGGTGGCCAATGATTATGTTTGGGATGGCAGCGGGGAACCGGCCCAGTATGATTTTTCAATCGCCTGGGAGACCGACACGCAGTATTACGCCCAAAGCTACCCGGAGAACTTCCGATTGCTCAACGACCATATTGCGGCCAATAAGGACCGCATGGACATCCGCTATGTCGTGCACACGGGCGATCTTATCGATGACATCGACGAAACCTATCAATGGGAGCGCGCCGACCAGTACATGAAAATCCTGGAGGATGCCCAATTACCATACGGCGTAGTGGCCGGGAACCATGACATTGCCAACCATAACGGCAAATATGTAAATTACCAGAAATACTTCGGGGAGGACCGTTTTAAGGACAACGGCGTCTTCGGCGGTTCCTTCCAGAACAACCTCGGCCACTACGATCTCGTCACCGCAGGCGGCCAGGACCTGATCTTTGTTTACATGAGCTACAATTTTGACCGGGAGGCGGTGGCCTGGGTTAACAAGGTTCTGGCGGAATATCCGGACCGTATGGCCGTTCTGGCTTTTCATAATTACGTAAAAGCGAATGCCGACCTGGACGAAGCCGGTCTCTACTACCAGAACGAAGTGGTCGCCAAGAACCCTAACGTCAAGCTGGTGCTAAGCGGCCATTATACCGGGGCCGCCTTCAACGTAGAAGGCTTTGATGATGACGGGGACGGAGTGAAAGAACGCAAGGTCTACCAGATCCTCCAGGATTACCAGGGAGGGGAGCAGGGCGGAAATGCCTATTACAAGACGCTGTATTTTGATCTGGCGAACGGCAAGCTCTACATGAATTCCTATTCGCCTAAGCTGAACGATTATAATTATTTCGATAAGCCCAAAGCGTCATCTTATGAAATCGGCACAAAAGAGGGCGACCAGGACATTTACGAGCTCAGCCTGGACTTCAATACGGCGCCCAAAACGCTGACCGTCACCGCGGTAGAAGCCGTGCTGTACCACAACACGGCCCTCGGGAGGGCAGCGGCCGAGCATTCGACGGCATCGGTTACCGTGGATAACCTTGCGCCTGGAGAACACACCTGGATGGCCATCGCGGCAAACTCCGCGGGAAGAGGGTACAGCCGGCTTTCTTCCTTCACCACCAAAAAAGCGGATGCCTCGGATGCCTCCGCTCCGGCTCTGACCGTCAGAACCGTTAGCCGTAACGGTGACAGCACCGCAACGGTAAGGTTCGCCGCCGATGAAGCTGGAACCTACTACTACGAGTTCGTAAATGATGGAGCCGGCGAGCCGGTGATCGACACGAACGGCAGAGGTACCGCCTACGAGGCTCACAGGGCCGTCGCGGTTTCGCTCGCCAACCTTACGCCAGGTGCGAAGGCTATGTACCTCGTCGTGAAGGACACGGCGGGCAACGTGAGCCCGGCTCTTAGGATTGACATCCCGGCTTATTCCAACCCGTCCGGAGGCCATAGGAGCGGGAACAACGGAGGAACCAATCGAGGAAAGCCGGAGGGATCGCTGGGCAGGACTTGAATGACGCCAAGCCGGTAATGCTTTCGCTCTCAACGAGCATCGGTTAGCAGCCGGGAGAAGAGGATTCCTGTTTCGAGCAGGAGTCCTCTTTTTTATCTCCTCGAAGCTTCACGCGAACGAAAAAGGCGTCCATGCGGACGCCTTCCCTTACTTTTTAAGCTCGGCCAAAAATTGCTCCAGCTGATCGAAGGTTCCTCCGAAGCCCTGCTGCATCGATTCGAACATTCCCTCGAAGAAGCTTTCCTCTTCCGCCGTGGCGTTAATCGGCCGGCTGCGCAACGTCAGGATGGTCCCGCCGTTATCTTCGCGGAAGGTGACCTCGTTGCGGATTTCCAGCGGGATCAGATCGCTAAAGGGAGCCCGGACAATATGGCCCGCCTCATCGGAGAAGCTGTTGACCCAGACGATCTTATCGAAGGCTTCGATTTCCTGATAGACGAATTTCCCCCACATTTGATTCCCATCCGGAGACTGCATGCTGTAGTGGAACACCCCTCCCGGACGGAAATCCAATTGCGATACCTTTATTTCGAAGCCTTTCGGCCCCCACCACTGCTTCAGATGGTCGACCTGCGACCAGGCCTGAAAGACAAGCTCGCGCGGTGCCTGGAATTCCCGGGTGATGACCAGTTCCTTACATTCCGAGTTGGACATTAGAATCCATTCCTCCCTATCGTAAATAACCTCTTGATTAAAGTATACGTCATTGGGAATATTCTTGTAAAGGAATATTTAGAAAGGATTATCGGAACCTATTCTTCCATCACGAAAAGGAATATTTGCCCACTAGATTGAAATATAATAATAAAAAAGAGATTTCGGAAAGCGGTGCTAGCATGTTAGGGATCTTAAGCGTGTCCGGTCTTTCGTTCTTATTGGTAGCATTCTGTACCCCACTGCTCATTAGGGCGCTGCGCGTTCTAAAGCTAACGCAGCCGATTCGATCAGAACTGCCGCTTGACCACCAAGCCAAACGGGGAACACCGCTGATGGCTGGACTGGTCTTGTTTATCGGGGTGGGGATGGCCCTCCAGTCTCATTCTACTCCCTTGATGAGCCTGCTAGGCGTTACGTTTCTTTTATTCAGCTCGATCGGCTTTATGGATGATTTCAAAAAGGCATTCTGGCAGGACCCATCGGGAATCTCCGGACGGACCAAGCTGGTGCTTCAATTCGCTTTTACGGGCTTGCTGCTCTTCACATTGTTTCGTTTCTTCTCTCTGACCAGTGACATCGCGTTGTTCCACGGCTTTCAGTTACATCTGCCGGTGTACGTCTACATCCTCATCATGCTTTTGTTTGTGGTAGGTTCCGCGAACGCCATTAATTTTACGGACGGATTGGACGGGCTGTTGATCAATGTAGCGATCCCCACCTACTTTTTCTTTTTTCTGATTTCGGACAAGCCGGAGGTGCAAGTCTTTTCGCTTGTCATGATTGGCTGTCTGCTCGGTTTGTTTCTCTACAATATTTATCCGGCCCGAGCCTTTATGGGGGATACCGGGTCGCTCGCCATCGGAGGTTCACTATCGTTTCTGGCCATCATCGAGAAGGTTGAAATTCTGATTCCTCTCCTGTTTTCCGTCTATCTGGCGGAACAATTTTCCGTCATTCTGCAAGTCTGGTATTACAAGCGAACGAAATTGCGGATCTTCCGGATGACTCCGATTCATTTTCATTTCAGCCTGAAGTACGGCTGGAGCGAGAATAAGATTGTTATGGTGTTTGGCTTCATTTCCTGGCTTTCCGTGCTCCTTTGCTGGCTGATTTGGAAATTCGTTCTCTGACAACTTCCAGCGGCACTCCTTTTTCACCCAATTCCTTATCAAACACCTTACAATGCGTTCAGCTCAATTTCGAAGCCTAAATCTTCAATGATTTGATGATCGGTGGAAACCGCTTGTCCTGCTGTAGTTAAATAATCGCCCACAAAGAGGGAGTTAGCTGCGTACAAAGACAGAGGCTGCAAGGTACGAAGGCTAACTTCGCGCCCGCCCGCTACGCGAATTTCTTTGGAAGGGCAAATAAATCGAAAAAGTGACAATACCTTTAAAGCCTTCATAGACGACGTGCGTCCCGCCTTCTCTAACGGAGTTCCTGGAATCGCATTAAGGAAATTAACGGGAATCGAATCTGCATCTAGTTCCCGTAGGGCAAAAGCCATTTCTACAATTTCTCGATTCGTCTCGCCCATTCCGATAATCACACCGGAGCAAGGCGACATGCCGCTCGTCTTTACATGTTCCACTGTTTCTACGCGCTGGTCGTAGGTGTGTGTTGTCGTAATAGACGCATAATTAGCTTTACTTGTGTTCAAGTTGTGATTGTATCGGTGAACGCCTGCTTCGACGAGACGTTTGGCTTGAGCATCTTTTAAAATCCCCAAACATGCACAAATTTTCAGCGGCAACGTTTCCCGAATTTCTTTGACGGCGGATATCACCTGATCCAACTCTTTCTCGGTCGGACCTTTCCCCGAAGCAACGATGCAATAGGTCCCTGCCTTTCGGGCCATGGCTTCACGTGCACCCGCAAGTAGCGAGTCTTTGTCCAGCAGGGTGTACTTCTCCACCGGAGCTGTCGAAACGATCGATTGTGAGCAGTAACCGCAGTCCTCGGGGCAATGTCCGCTCTTGGCGTTAATGATCATGTTCAGCTTCACTTTTTTTCCGTAAAAATGCTTTCTAACCTGAAACGCAGCTTGCATCAACGGAAGTACTTGATCATTATCGGCTTCAAGAACACTTAGTCCTTCTTCTAGTGTTAAAGAGTCCCCATTAAGCGCTTTATACGCGAGTGACTGCCACGTAAAATCGGTTTGTATCGTTTTAATTGTGATCATCCCTTATTTAAGTAAAATTTGAGATTGCCTGTTTAATAGACGATAGGTGAATTGTTAACCAATTTTATTTGTTTTGGGTTAACAATTAATCGGGAACAGTTTACCAGACTGCGATAGCCTAGTAAAGGTTTAATAAAGCAGCCTCCGCCCCTTTTGGGACGGAGGCTGCTATCCTTAATAGGCGCAGGCTGATTTCAATCCTTATCGAACAATTCGCGAAGATAATCACGGCGGCCATGCAAAATCCGATGAATCCCGAAAGCATGATCCACCATGCGATAAAAAACCCAATACGGTGTCATTCCCATTCAAAAACGGATTCCGCACTAATCGTGGTTCCATGATGGTTCCCTTCACAAATCTCCTTCATGGAGCCTGGCTTATCAAAATTAAACACATGAAGGGGAAGATTGTGGTCACGGGCTAGGATAAAAGCGGACTGATCCATTACCTTCAGGTTACGGGTTAAGACATCGTTGTAGTGAAGAGACCGGTATTTCCTTGCTTCTTTGTCGTACTTAGGGTCGGCATGGAACACCCCATCCACCCCTTGTTTGGCGACCAACAGAGCATCGCAGTTCACTTCGATGGCCCTTTGGACGGAAGGATAATCGGTCGTCACGTAGGGCTGCCCGTTTCCTCCTGCAAAAATAACAATGTGACCCTTTTCCAGATGGTGGATGGCCCTTAATCGGATGTAGGGTTCGGCAACGGAGGTGATCGGGATGGCCGTCATGACCCGAACTTCTTTGGGGGTTTTGGCTTTAAGGACCCCTCGGAGCATCAAGCTGTTAATCACCGTGGCGAGGGTGCCGATGTTGTCCGCTTCCGCTCTTTCGATGCCCCAGCTTTCCCCCATGTGGCCGCGGAAAATATTCCCACCGCCTATCACCAAGGATACCTCCACCCCTCGATTCACAACCGACATGATCTCGTTTGCGATATGGTCCAATTTCTCGGGCTCAAAGCCAAACTCCGTGCTTCCGGCTACCGCTCCACCGCTTAGTTTAATAAGAACCCTTTTGTACCTGGTCAATGATTTCACCTCCGCGCAAATAAAAAACACTAAAGCAACAAATGCTTTAGTGTTTCACTGGAATGGGGATAGGAAAGGGTAACCGTCGACGGATGATCAAGCCTCCGTTTCCCCCTCATATTCCCCACCCCTTTCCAGTAATTTTCCATCGATTTATTTTATACGGTGTGGAAGGAAAAGGCAACTGCCATAAGCGGTTTGATTACAAGTAATTTGCCTTAGCTTTATCTAGTACGCATGCGCTCGGCATATGTAGCATCTTCTAGGGAGGTAATCGTGATGGTGGCGGTGGAGTTGGGCCGCAGCGGCTTCGGGGTGATATCGGCATGCAGCACCGCCTGCTCCCGACCGCTTCTCCAGCTGACCGCCCGGGGCTGCTGCGGCCGGGTAGGGTTCCACGGGTTTCCGGTCCGTTCCAACCCCCCGCCCAGCAGTGTAACCACCGCGGCCTCCGGCACGGGGACGTGGAGGCCCGCCTGGATGGCCTCCGCCGCGGTCCGGGCCAGCGCGGCATACTCCCGATTGTCCACCCGCCGGGTGAGAAGGTCACCCACCACCAGCCAGGCGCATAAGGCGAGGAAGAGCGGCATGGCAACATTGCCCACGGCGTTGTCTGTCGTCATTCCGATGATGCCGACTGCCAGCACCGCGGCAATACCGCCCCACAGGATCAGCTTGTAGCGCCGCTCCCGCCACGGGTTTAGCCGTGACAGTGCGGGGATGGGGATGTCGACCGTGCCGAGCAGGCGGCCCTCCGGCTCCAGCGAAAATCCCGGGGAGGGGGAGAGGTCCAGGACCACAACGATGCCGGTATCCAGCTGCTCCCCCTCAATCCGCAGCTTGGCACCCGCGGAGAGATCAACCTCATCGACTAGCTCGGCGCGGCTGACAGGCAGGAACACCTGGACCTCCTCCGCCCGGGAAGTACGGACCCGGAAGATGATGCCTCTATCGCCTTCCAGATGGTACGGCTCGGTGAGGCTGGAGACGATGGCGTCGAACGTCGTTCTACCGGTCATGGGATGCTTCCTCCTAGTGTATATTCGAATCTATCGATGAGGTGCTTAACCGTGCAGTAAAGGGCCGGGGATGCTTTCCCTCGGCCCTTACCGTTCGGCACTTCTACAACGCCATTATACTAAACTCTTGGGGGAACATCTATCGATGGATAAAGAGGGTCTGAGGATCAGGCCTTTTTCAAGGATGAGTTAGTAACATTTTTTCATATTTTTTGTATGTATTTGGTGATTATTTGCTTCAAGTTTCATTTCTGACACCTAACCCATAAGATTGCCCCCGCGGCAAATAAAAGCCCTCAATCCCGCGAACTGCACTGGCTGCTGGACTTTATTATCGTACTTTTCCATACTTATCGAGCTGTTTAAGGAAAGAACTCGATCAGATAGGGTCATATTCCCACGTTAGTACCCAGATCGTTCTCATATTACCCTCCTTTCCAGTCTATTTTATGGTATGTCGGGACAAGAAAATGGTGTAGGGTTTGACCGTTCCTGCTGATCAAACACACATAATAAGGTAGTATTCCTAATGGTCCAATCGGGTTTGGCATTTTCACATATATTGGAATTATGCTGCAAAAAAGGGGGTGAACCAAATGCCAAGACTCGCTTTGTGGCAAGGTTTAAATTTTACTGTCCGCCGTATTCTCTTTAGCGGTGAAGATGGGGTTGCCGTACGTGACCTGCGGGCTTTTCGTTTTGATAACGTACTTTCGAGTTTCACTCTCAGCAACGCAGAGGATCCTAGAGAAGTCACTTTGGTATTGTTTTCCGGAATTAACTATAAAGGCAACTTCCGAGTATTCCGCGGAGCCCAGGCGGTACGTGATTTGCGCACCCGTGGGTTTAACGATGTTACATCCTCCTTTGTTCTCGTTGACGAAATATTAACGAATGCACAAATCCGCCGAATTCAACGTACAGGTGTTCTTCCGGAAGATGTTATCACCATTAGCCAGTAACGAACATTTCAAAAAGGGGCCGCCTCGATTTTCCTCTTATAAAGCAAAAGTTCGGGCTATTTGACGCTTACGGATAAAATGGAAATGAAAAGGAGCCTCCATTCGTGGGGGCTCCTTTGTTAATTCAAAACTCACGTGATCCTATTTGGTATCAAAACTAACTCGCAGGATTGTTCAATCCCAATGTAGACTTAGTGCGGTATCTCATAAATAAATAGGCTCTAAGTGCATTGTCAGCAGCAATACTTGCCCAAACGGCAGGGAGTCCCATTCCCAATTTCCATGCAAAGACGTAAACCCCAAGCGTACGAATGCCCCAGATCCCTATAGTTGTCACTATCATAGGATATTTACTATTACCACCAGCCTGAATGGCAGATGTGTCGACTAGGGAAGATGCCAAGAAGGGCTGTGAAAATATATCTATTGCAAGGACTATGAACAGCAAGTGAAGAACCGTGCTGTTATTGGTAAACAATTGTCCAATCCAAGGGGAAAAAATAAAAATCAGCGCTGTCACAATCGTCATCGAAATGGCTGATTGAATATAACTCCATCGTCTGTAAGAGTGTACTGCCTCCACATTTTTATTTCCGATTGCCTGTCCAATCGTTACACTGGCGGCTATAGCAAAACCTGTTCCAATGGTCGAAGCGAAAACGGTTAACGTGCCGGCTATATTATGCGCGGCATAGGATTCCGTGCCCATTCTAACAATCAAACCGAAATAAACGACTTGCCCGAGTCTCATGGATAGTCGTTCCACAGCTACAGGAACAGTGAATTTGAGCATACTTAAAAAAAATGACATTTGGAACTTTAACTCTTCTCCCACTAGCGAAATAGCTTTAACCTTCCGCGATTTCCTCCATAAACGTGCAGAAGCATACAGCCGCGCAAGTACCATAGCCCAAGCTGCTCCCACTAAACCTAAGCCTGGAATAAACCAAATTCCAAAAATCAGAATGTAGTCCAAAACAACGTGAACTATATTCATTTCTACCCCAACCTTAAGAGGCGTTTTGGTATCTCCCGTTGCTCGAAATGCGGCAGATTGGGCCGTAAATAAAGCGAGTAAGAGAGAAACACCCAATACAATCTGAAAGTAAGGTAAAGCCGTTTCTTGGAGTTCTCCATAGGCACCCATGATATGTAAGAGGGGAACGCCAAAAACAATGGACCCAAATGAGAATAACAAACCAATGGCAAAAGCGGCCAGAAATCCATGGAAGACGGTCGTACGTCCTTGCTTAAGGTCATTCGCACCGACTGCACGAGAAAGATAAACGGATAGTGCCGTTGAAACAGCTGCAAAGACACCAAGGTATGTCATACTATAAACATTTGTCACGCCAACCGCGTTTATAGCCACCAACCCTAGTCTTGCGATAAAAAAAGAATCTACCACGCCTAAAAGACTTTGCAGATAGGCTTCGCCGATCGCTGGTAAAGCAATAGCGAACACTCGTTTTGCCGGGGCTGGAATCAACTATTATCACCTCATTGGGTGTCTTGATGATTCAAGATTATCACTCCAGAAAATTGAAATGCAACATCAGTTTCCTTTTCGTCTTTGAATAGAAACGATAGTTCTATATTATAAGTTAGGAGAGTCACCAAGCTGGAAAGCAGAACAGGAGGCAGCAGCAGATGAACCAAGAAGAATCCGAATGGCCCATCCCGAAAATAGAAGGACTCCGCGTGGTGCCCGCCCATAAGGCGTCCTGGGAGGACCTCGAGGTTGTCCTGGGCCAGGCCAAGTGCCACGCGGTCCGGTGCTACTGCCAGCGGTTCAAAATTCCGAGCTCCCGCTGGAAACAGGTCGACGATGACGAACGCGCCTTCCTGCTGCGTGTCCAGACTGGGTGCGGGAACCCGGAGGCGGACACGACCAGCGGGCTCGTCGCCTACCTCGACCACGAGCCCGTCGGGTGGTGCGCGGTCGAGCCCCGGACGGCCTACCCCAAGCTGAAGAGCAGCCGGGTGCCGTGGCCAGGGCGGAACGAGGACAAGGACGACGACAGCGTCTGGGCCGTCACCTGCTTCTCGGTTCGCACCGGCTACCGCCGGCGCGGGATCACCTATGAGCTCGCGCGCGCTGCCGCCGCTTTCGCCCGGGAGCGGGGAGCCCGCGCGGTGGAGGGGTACCCGATGATCACCGTGCCGGGACAGGAGATTCCGTGGGGGGAGCTTCACGTCGGCAGCCGCAGCGCCTTCGCCGCGGCCGGCTTTCGCGAAGTGACCCGCCCCACCGAGCGGCGGGTTGTGGTGCGCCTAGAGTTCCATTAAACCGCCGTACTCGTGGGTGAGCCCGCCGGGTGACGCCTAAGCTAATAGCAAAAGCCCCGCCCCCAAATGGGGGTGGGGCTTTGCTTTGCCGTCCTAGCGATTATTGAACACCGGCATACTGTGAAACAAGGGAAGGAACATCTTGGGCCTGATCCGGCTCGTAAGCGTAAGGAGGATTTGTGAACGGTTCCACTGGGGTGTAGCCAGCAGGGGTAACGCCGCCCGTATCCGTGCTTCCCGTGGTGTTGTCATAGACATTGCCTACAGCCGTAATGTACGCCGGACGCCGGTCGGGGTACATGAATTGGTGCGGGTTTTTGACATTCTTGAAATAGTTATTCTCGATCAGCATTGAGGCGTAGACGCCCACTCCGATGGCATAGCTGTTGCCGCTTGCCGTGTAGTAATTGTTATAGGCATGCGCCTGGCCGAAGAGGACGCGAGGCATCCGCTGGTCGACATTGTTGGCATACCAATTGTGGTGGTAGGTCACTTTGTTCCGGCCGGTGTCGGTATCCTCGTGCTCCGCGCCGCCGCCGTTCAAGCTGGCCAGCCGGTGGGGATGACTTCTTTCGGTATAGAAGAACTTATTCCAGGAAACGGTTACGTAGTTGGTGCCTTGGGTGAGGTCCAGCAGACCGTCACTGGCATCCCAGATGGTCAAATGATCGAACCAGAGATGGTGCGAATACCGCACGGCAATCGTGTCGGCAGGACCATAAATCGGCCATACGCCTTCCATATTCAAGTTGCGGACGATGATGTTGCTTTCGTTGTCTATGGTGATGCCTCCGCGGATGGTCGCGTGCTTGTCCGCACCCTGGATCGTTTTGTTGCTTCCTACGTGGATGAAATCGGCTCCGGAGGTAATGGTTCCGGACACGATGATGACTCTCGGGACGTCGTCGCCGGCCAGGGCTTCCAGCTCAGCCAGGGTGGTCACCGTCTGAGGGGTGGCTTGGCCGCCGCCAGTCGTTCCGTTAACTCCTTCCGCATTGACGGAAGCCCATCCGTACAGGTCAGTAGAAGGGGCGGCAAGGGCCTGCCTACTCAAGGACATCGATAGAGTGGAAGCATCCCAGGCAACGGTCCATCCCAGGGCTTCGGCGATCTCCCGAAGGGGAAGCATGGTGGTTTCTTCCCAATAAAAAGGAGAGACTTCCGGGTTAAGCCCCAAGCCCTTTACAATCAGCTGGATCTCGGGCTGCTTGAGCCTTGCCTGGCCGGGCAGGGAATCGATCAGAACGGCCTGCTTCTCCTCATCCCAAGCCACTTCCACGCCCAGGTTTTCCTCGATGAAACTTTGGGAAACGACGACTTGGCCGTCCGCTCTAATGACCGGATCTTTCGATTTTACTTTCTCGCCCTGGATATGGACCGTGACGGGAGTGGTATCGATCGCAGGCATTGACAGCACCGGGCCAAGCTCTACGGGATCCACAGTGATGGGCGTGGTAAGCGCTTTGATGTCGATGTAGTTGATCTTGATGTTTTTGCCCGCGGAATCCTTCGGATCGAGCGTCAGCTTGCCGTCGGTCACCTCTACTTCTACCGTACTGGTAGCGTAGACTTGTCCATCGGGCTTGACATGCTTCCACACGCCGTCTACCTGCTGGTTCTCGAAGAGAACTTTCTCTTCGGCTGTGAGCAGCAATTTCCCTTTGATCTGGTTGGGATACAGAATATCCCCAATGCTGACCGTCACTTCATACTTGCCGTTCGGCACGGCGATCTCCCATAGATACCCTGCGCCGAACTGGTTCAAGGTGGCCAGTTTAAGATCGGGCTCCAGCAGGCTGTAATCCCGGGTTTCGCCGGTGTTAAGCCGGGACCAGCCATAGGTGAACCCGTTGCCGCGGCTTCCGTACAGTTCTCCAATATCGGCTACAAAGCCATCCGGGGTTTGGGAATACAGGGTTTGGTGGTTAATCTTGACCTCCTTCGTTTGAGAAGGCAGCGGTTTAACCACGATGTAATTGATTTGGATGTTTTTGGTAGCGGAGTCCTTCGAATCCAGCGTCAGTTTGCCGTCGGTTACGTCCACCTTGACGGTATTGGCAGCGTACGTTTGTCCATCCGGCTTGACGTGCTGCCAGTTGCCGCCTGCCTGTTCATTGGCGAACACTACGGTATCTTCCGCCGTCAGCAGCAATTTCCCCCGGATCTGATCGGGGTGCAGAATATCGCCGATGCTGACGGTCACTTCGTATGTACCGTTCGGGACCGCCATCTCCCACACATCGCCAGCACCCATTTGGTTCAAGGTGGCGAGCTTAAGATCAGGCTCAAACTTGCTGTGATCTCTGGCGTCCGTCACATGATTAGTGGACCAGCCATAGGTGAACCCGTTGCCGCGGTTCCCGTACTCCTTTCCGGTATCGGGCAAAAAGCCGTCAGGGGTTTGGGATTCTGCGGTCTGAAAGTTAACTTGGGCCGGGGAAACTTCTGCAGCGGCACGGCCGCCCTTGGTGAACAGCATACTCACGACAAGACAGAAGGCCAATACGACAGCTGAAATGGATTTCGCTTTTTTCATAGTCCCTCCTAATTTTGAATAAAAGGATTAGAAAACCAAATGCAGGTTACTCGCCGGCACCTTTCTCTGATCGCAAACTGCGAAAGGTAAACGGAATAAAGCGTTTTCAGAACTAGAGTTACCGATAAACCAAATGGGTATAGTCTATCCTTTCATAGTTTTCCTTCCTCCTTTGCCTCGATTGTTCGCAACAGGATAAATATACCATTTACACATTTCGCAATTCAATGAAACTATGGAATCATTTGCCAGTCTTTTTATAGTCTAAAAGTCTTTGTCGGAAAACGACGACAGCATCGCCAGTAGGAGCAAGTTTGTCGCAAGAACGGTCAAGAAATTCGGAAGGCCAAAGGTTATTCTGATTACGCAGCAAGGAAGGTCAACCGTTAAGAAAGGAGAAGGTTTCGTGTTTGCTTATGTCGGAAACGGTGCGTATTGTTACGCCAATTCCACCTCTATGCTGCTTGCTCCTATGGGGGAACCGATTTCCCCCAGCCTCATAGAAGTGTTGACGGGAGTAGGGTTAGGGGCGGTTTGGTTTGAAGAAGACAACATGATTTTCTTCTCCAACGGCATTCCTCATCAAGGGGTCAGCAAAGCACTGGACTTGTTAGGATTTACGTACAAGGAATGCTCAGGGAAGGAGGAAAGGGGATGGATAGAGCAGCTATCGGCGGAGCTTAGGGAACATCCGATCCTGATGGGGCCGCTGGATATGGGCTTTCTGAGCTATTTACCGAATCATCCGTATCTGCACGGCTGTGACCATTATGTGTTGGCTTTTGGGCTGGAGGATGGGTGGGTTCGGCTGCATGATCCGGCGGGTTATCCTTTTGCCGCGCTGCCTGTTCACGACTTGATCCGCGCAAGCAGGACAAGCCGATTGCAGTACCGGTTGTATCCAAACGATCTTACTTATCATTATTGGACAGCGCCTGTAAGGTTGCGGCAACGAACCTCTATAGAAATGTACCGGGAAGCCATCCCTTACTTCCAAGAAGTGTATACGAATGCGGATCGCCTCGCTTTGGAACACGGCTGGATAACGGGGACCGGTGCTTTTGCAGCCTTATCGCGGCATGTTCAAGGAGGAAAGATGGACCCGGGACTCCAAGGTCACTTAACCCATTTTGCCTTTCAAGTCGGTGCCAGGCGGGCATTGGACTTTAGTGAGTTTTTTCAATCGTATAACCGCCAGCTGTCCGAGTTAAAAGGGAGGCAGGCCGAATGGTTCGGCAGCTGCCATTCCCTTGCCGTTCGGGGGGATTGGCACGCAGTAGGGGAGGCGGTACGTTCTTTGGGAGAGCTGGAACAGGAATTCCGGGAGCTTCTATTTAGGGAGTAGACAAGAAAGGCTTACAAAGAGCATCCGCCAAGGATGGCCCTTAAGCTCCGTTTATATCATTAGAGGATTTCTCCATACAGAGATTAACCGTTCTTTCCTTAGACCAAGTGCGGTGCATTACACCGCGCGGAACCGTGAAGATCTCCCCAGGCTTTAGCGAGACCGTTTCGTCCTCCAAGTCTATATAAAGTTCCCCTTCCAGGACCAAGAACAGCTCATCGCAATCCTCATGTTTATGCCAATGAAAGGCGCCGTTCATAACCGCTATGCGTAAGGCATGGTCATTTACCTCGCTTACAATCCAGTTCTTATAGTCGGATATCCCCTTGGTTATCTCGAATAGATTGATTTTTTCCAGCTGCCCGCTCTTCATTATAGGGTCCTCCCGTATCCGTGATGTTCATCCCAATGATCTCACAACTATACCATGACGTTATACAGTCAGTGTATATCACGTCGTGATGCATGTAAAAGGATCGCGTCGCTTTGTGGGCGATAAAGAGGCTTAGGCTATCCAGTCCGCAGCAGCGGGCGTGTCATCGGGCCGGAACGGCAGGAGGAGTGGCTTCTCATCGTCCGGGAGTCCAAAGCATTTGTTAGGAGCCTGGGTGACAAATAGGAACGCTTCGGCTAACGGCAACGGAAATGCTGCATAGAGAAGAGGCCATCGACAGGGATGGCCTCTTCCTTTTGCCGTTAATGATCGCACGGGGTTAAGCTTTGGCGGCTGCCGGTTTCTCCTTTCTCTTTACCTTTCCCCAGGGCTTGAGCTTGGAAATAAAAATCATGCCGAGCAGCAAGGGGATGATGATACCGGAGGTCAGCAGAATCTTTTTGTGGATGAGCAGATACTCCGGATCGGTTAAGGCAGAGACTCCTTGATTGGAGGAAAGCTCCACCGCCCGCAGAACAAGGGGAGCCAACCACACTCCGCCAAGAGCGGCCAGGAAAAGGGTGGAGATTTCTTTTACAATGACCCAATAATATTTCTTGATCCCCCAGTGGGTCAGCAGGGACAGCACGACACCGGTCACGATGATGCCTATGGTTCCGGGGATGATCACAAGCAGATCGATGGCGTGCATAATCGAAGGAACGGCGAGCAGGACCGTTTGGCTGCCGGAATACAGGGAGAGGAGGGACAGCATAAGCAGGACAAAGGAAGACCCTACCCAAGCGGCTACAAAAATAAGATGAAGTCCGATCAACCAGGCTTTTTGGGTTGGATTTATTTTTTTGGCCATTTACTCGCCTTCAGCTTTCTTTAATTCATCCGTCAGCCACTCCAGCCATTCCCGCTCCATCTCATAATGCTTCCTAAGCAGGCGTATATTCGCTCTTCTTCCGAGGTAAGCCCGCGGATCCCCGTCCGCTTCCTCTGGCGGCAAATTCTTGAGGGTCTTCTCTACCATTTGTTTGCGTTTGGTGATTTGCTGAATGGACTCCTCCGGCGAGAGAACAAACAATCCTCCCAAGGGAACACTGTAATCAAACTTCACCAATTCCGGAGAGGCCAGCCCTTCCTTAATCATCTCCCGGTAGGCGTCTCTTCCCTCGTCCGTCAGGCTGTACACGGTTCTTTCCGGCATATTGCCTTCTTTCTCCACGGCGGTGTGGACCCAGCCTTTCTGCTCCATTCGTTTCAAGGCCTTGTAGATCGACACCCTCGTAATGTTGGCCCAGAAACGGAACTGCCTCTGCTCAATAATCTGATCGATCTCGTGGCCGTACCGAAACCCTTCCTGCAAAAGACCCAGAACGATACATTCTACATTGGACATTCCCGAATACCCCCTGACTCTGATTCTTTAGTATCCATTATATTAGTAAACAGTATACTAGTCAATGGTGACCTATCGGACAAAAAAACAAGGCCCCTGCCGCCCGGCGCACAAAAAAGACGTTATCCCTCGAAGGCCGGCCTACTTCTCATTGGGCCTAGTCGGGATAACCACTTGGAGAAGCTCGATAAATCCTATATGAAAAATAAACGGATCCCTTGAGTTTTATATAGTTCTCGTTCGGTTTTCTACATGGTACCATACGGGAAGAGGATGAACCCATAACGAACGAGGAGGATCGGTTATGATCAATGATAGAGATCAATTGCATCTGCAGCGGTGCATCGAACTGGCGAGGACGGCTCTGGAGGCGGGCGATGAGCCCTTCGGCTCCGTTCTCGTCTCCGCCAGCGGAGAGGTGCTGGCCGAGGATCACAACCGGGTGGCCGGCGGCGATCATACCCGGCACCCGGAGTTTGCGCTGGCCCGTTGGGCCGCCGCCAACCTGTCCGAGGAAGAGCGAAGCCGGGCGACGGTCTACACGTCAGGCGAGCACTGCCCGATGTGTGCAGCGGCCCATGGTTGGGTAGGGCTCGGGCGGATCGTCTACGCCAGCTCGTCCGGGCAGCTCGTCCAGTGGCTGGAGGAGTTGGGCGTGCCCGCGCCGCGCGTTCGCCCGCTTCCCATCCAGGACGTCATCCGCGATTCGGTCGTAGACGGTCCCGTGCCGGAGCTCGCGGAAGCCGTTCACGTGCTCCATCGGCTTTTTCATGCGAAGAAACGGCCCTGAAGGCACTAGAACAAAAGGACAGCCCCTCCCAGCGGTTGGGAGGGGCTATTCGTGAGGAAACGACGCTTCAGGAAGCCGCGGCCGCTTCTCTCTCGGCCCCGGTCTCCCTCTCGCGAAAGAGGCCGCCGAGCAGGAAGGTTCCGAGCGAAAGCGCCAGGCAGACGGCGGCGAAGAGGCCGATGGAGGCATAGCCGCCGAACCGGACGTAAAGCAGGCCCGCGGCCCAGGCGCCGACGGTGTTGGCGCCGTTCATGGTCGAGTTGGCCAGGCTGGAGATCGTCCCCCGGACCGAGGCGTTCAGCGACGTGAGAGCCTCCATCACGATCGGGAAGAGCACCCCGAGCACGGCGAAGATGAGAAGGTATCCGGCGGTCACGAGAGGCAGGCCCGGTCCATAAGGCAGAAGGGGATAGAGGACGATCAGGAGCCCCATCCCGGCGGCCATCGTGGGGATCCGGCCTAGTCTCCGGACCGCATAGGCC
Organism: Paenibacillus aurantius; assembly: GCF_032268605.1. Taxonomy (NCBI): domain Bacteria; kingdom Bacillati; phylum Bacillota; class Bacilli; order Caryophanales; family Paenibacillaceae; genus Paenibacillus; species Paenibacillus aurantius. The sequence continues at coordinate 6,232,613 of NZ_CP130318.1, read as the reverse complement.
GGAAGCAGGCTGCCGAGCAGCGTGCCGATGCCGAGGACCATCAGGACGGTCCCGATCTGCCCGATGGGCAGGGCGAAGCGGTCGGCAAGCCATTTGCCGGCAAAGGCGAAGGCCGTTCCGCTCCCGAGATGAAGGAGCAGATAGCCGAGGAAGCCGCTGCGGGCCCGGCCGCTCGCGAGCAGCGTGCGGTACCGGCCGAGGATGGAGCCGGCTCCTCCTTTGCCTGCGGCCGGCTTCATATCCGGCAGCAGCGCGTAGGCGGCCGCGGCCAGGAGAAGCGAAGCCGCTCCTACGGCCCGGAACGGTACGGACCAACCCGCCGCCGCGAGCCAGCTCCCGATGGGCACGCCGAGCGCCTGGGAGGCGGCAAGTCCGGCGAAGGCGATCCCCATCGTCTTCGAGATGCGGGCCGGCGGCATGACCGAGGGGATGGAGGCCCATACCTGGGGAGCGGTGAAGGCCGCGCTGATGCCGGCCAGGAAGCGGAACAGGCACATCGTCCAGAAGCCTTCCGCCGAGCCGCACAGGAACGTCGACAGGGAGAAGCCGAGCAAGCCGCCGAGCAGAACGGTCCGGCGGTTCCACCCGTCGGACAGAGGGCCGGCGATCAGGGCGAATACGGCAGAGCCGAGCGTGTAGGCCCCAAGCATCCACCCGGCAGCCTCCGTGGAGACACCGAACTCGGCCTGCAGGGTAGGAAGCATCGGGGAAATGAGGAACGTGTCCGTTCCAATCATAAACATAATCAGGAAAAAGAGCGCGGTATAGCGGCGCATGGTCCATCCCTCCAACGGATTAGGTTTGCTTTCTGCCCCCAGTGTAAGCCATAATGGTGACATAAATTGTCATGGACTATTTTTTGGAGGAGAAAAAGATGCCCAAATCCAAAAGGCTGATGGAGCTCATGATGACCGTCAACCGGAAGCGGCGGTTCAAGGTGCAGGAGTTGGCCGACGAATTCGGCGTTTCGAAGCGGACGATTCTGAGGGACCTGCAGGAGCTTAGCGAGCTCGGGGTGCCCCTGTATTCGGAGCCAGGTCCCCACGGGGGCTACCAGGTGGTGAGGGAACGGGTGCTGCCACCCATCGCCTTCACGGAGGAGGAGGCGGTGGCCATGTTCTTCGCCGTGCACGCCCTGCGTCATTATTCCTCTCTTCCGTTCGAAACGGAATCCGCTTCGGCGCTTCAGAAGTTCTATCTCCATATGCCGGGCGATGTCCGGGACCGGATCGACAGCATGAAGAACCGGGTCGACTTCATCACCCCGACCCGGCGGAGCGAGGCGCCCTGCCTGGGCCTGATTCTCGAGGCGGCCGTGCGCCAGAAGGTGCTGGCGGTCGTCTACCAATCGAAGGAGGGGGAGGAGTGCCGCCGGATCCAGCCGGTCTGCCTCTACGCGCATAACGGCTTCTGGTACTGCAACGCCTACTGCTTCCTCCGCCAGGGCTACCGGGTGTTCCGCTGCGACCGGATCCGGGAGGCGGCCTACGACACGTCCGGCACGGAGCCGCTCGAGCTGGGCGACATCCGTCTCAGCCGGCGGGAGACGGCGGAGCCCCGGGAGCCGGTCCGCCTGCGCGCGGAGCTTACCCGCTTCGGCGTCCAGCGCTGCGAGGCCGAGCTGTGGCTCGCCCCGATGCTCGAAGTGCGCGGGGATGGAAGCGGAAGGATCGACCGGGACGTGCCGCGCGGGGAGATTCCTTTTTTGGCCGACTTCTTTATCGGACTCGGGAATGATGGGATGGTAGAGGAGCCGTCAGCGCTGAAGGAAACGATCCGCGCCCGGCTCTCCGAACTGCTGAACCGCTATTGTTCGTGAGGGGCCCGCCTGCGCGTTTTCTTGATTTTGCCGAAAGGTTTTAAATAGGTAATCACCACCATGAAAAGCAGACAGCCCAGGTTGAAGGAGGACGTGCGGATTACCGCGGACCAGGTCTGCTGGAATTCACGGCTTGCGAGGGCGGCATTCCCCCTGCTTTCCGTCAGGGAGGCCAGGGACGCCGTCCAATCGTTCAGAAAGAAAATGCCGATTAAGATCGTTGCCAGGGTCAGCACCAGCTTAAGGACGACCCAATAATGCTTAAGGAGCCCCCACTGCGTCCAGACGGACAGGAGAATACCGGTCAGCAGCGTTGCCAAAGCCGGGTATTTCAGCTGGTTCTCGTCGATGATTTCCATGCTGCCCAGCATGGAAGCGAGCTGTTCCCCGTTAGCCGCTGTCTGCAGGTAGACCCCCAGCAGCAGCATCCCCATGGTCCCGCCGATCCAGGAAGCGACCGCCATAACATGCAGAGCCACCACTATATTTTTTTTCTTTAATGAGAGCCGGTAAGCCATTGAATGTTCCTCCTCTTGATTGAACTTTCCCCAGCGTACCAAAAGCATGTGGTGATCCTGTGGTGAAGCGGTACGAATGTTGTGACCTCCCTCACCCGCGCCACCGAATGAAACGCTATCCAAATTTACCAGCCCGGTCTTCTGCATAGAGCTTCCCTCCCCTACAGGTAAAAATAGCCCCTTAGCCGCAATGGGAGGTGAAAAGAAGTGGTACCCTTGGCACCGCACGAAGCTCTGGAAATCCACGAATCGATTAATTTCAAGGCGTTGTGCCTGGCCAAATCCAAGCTGATGCAGGGCCTTGTCTTCGATCAGGAACTCAAGGATCTTATGCAGAAGGATGTCGAGCAAACCCAACAAGCGTTGGCTGATTTGCAGGCCCTCTATATCCGGGCGCCGTTCAGCGCCCCTGTACCGGACCGACCCACTCCTATTCTCAATGGAGGTGACTGATGGCATGAAGATGGATGAATTGGATCCGGCCAATGCGCTGAACATGCCGGAGATGGCGGACATGACATCCGCTATGGACTTTCTCGTCCGGGTCAAGGACGGTGTCCGCAATACGGCGTTCGCCCTTACCGAAGCAGCCTCGCCCGATGCCAGAGCCCTGCTGCGTACGCAGCTTTTCAAGACATTGCCCTGCATCAGTGTGACTTAACCTATAATCTTGCCGCCTCTTGAATCATAAGATTGCCGGGAAATGCCGGTAATCAGCCCGAAATATCATTAAAAATAGCTTTGAATTACCTATAGGTTTGCTGCCATAAGTTATATTTGGAATCAAAAGCTTGCCCTCAATCGGGTAAGCTTTTTTATATGTATTTTGTGGATCCGAAGGTTGTTTACCGAATCTCGCTAATTTAAGTAACGGGCAGGATAATTCTCAATTAATTCACGAATCAATAAAGGTATTTACACAAGAAAGAAACGATGGTGATTACTATTAAAATCCCTGAACTATAAGAGCTGGAATACTTATTTGAATGTGATACAAAGTTTTCTGAAGAAGGAATCCCTTGGCAATATACTACTGTTTCCTTCGAAATAACTCGTGGTATTCTAAGGGCTGAATTTGATTTTGAAGGTGCGTCTAAATGTGGACAATTGCGGATGTATTATAAGAATACCAATAGAGAAGGGTAGACGTGAGAAAAGAGATTCACAGAGTGCGTGCGATGACAATCAGAAGCAAACAAGCGAAGGAACGCTTGTTCAAGCGTGTTTGTGACGAATCCCAAATAAGTGCGGAGCGTGTCTGCCATTATTGTATTGTTGGATTCTTAACACGGGGAACATTTTATTCTCTAAAGTCTTCGGCTAAAATCAAAAAACGCGCCTGAACCATGGTGGTTTGCGCGTTTTGTCGTGACGAATACGGAGTCAGGACGGAATGTTCATAGCGGTCTGAATATTTTTCAGATCGAGCTGAATTTGCTCCGGAATATGGTAGGGATGGTAGAGCCCCCGCTGCATCATGTAGTTTGTTATCTTTTCATGGGAAACTATAGCTTCGTCGAGCTGTTTCATCAAAATTTGCTTGATTTCGGGGGTGGCACATTCGGTTACGGCCATGGCGTAGTTTCTGACTCCGCTCTTGGCGTTCATCAAAAAATCCATTGCGATCACGTCGTCGGTCAGCGTATGAAGCCCTGTCATGTGTTCTAATAGGGTGTTCATGTTTCTATCTCCTTTAGGTTAGGGTAACTTTAGACAGCACTCCACCGAGCTCCTGAAGCTGCTGCTGTGATAATTGCACGTCTTGCTGCAAAATTTGCCTGAGCTCCGGGTCGGTTACAAGAGCTTGCATGGTTTTGGATTTGGTTATGCAAACGGTCTTGAACGCAGCCATTTCATGAACCTCCAGCATCTCATGCAAAGCGTAACTGGTATTCATTCGGATTGTCCTCCCCTGTATTTACCCATATTCAGGGCTTTAAGATGACTTTGATGCAATCGTCCGTTTTCGTATCGAACACTTCATAGCCGCGCTTGGCCTCGCTGAGCGGAATGACGTGCGTAACAATGTCTCCAGGGTCCACTTTCCCCGACGTAACCAACTCGTACATATACGGCATATAATGAATGACCGGAGCTTGTCCGGAACGGATATTCACGTTGCGCTGCATGATGTCGCCAAGCGGGAATCCGTTATAGCGTCCGCCGTATACCCCCGTGACTTGGATGGTCCCGCCTTTGCGGACAGCCTGAGACGCAATGATAAGTGCGCTCATGGTGCCGCCTTGCAGTTTCAAACCGCTGGCTAGAAATTCGAGATCGCTCATCTTGCCGTCCATTCCTACCGCATCAATCACGACATCGGCGCCGCCTTTGGTCATTTCCTTGAGATTGTTGCCGATATTCTTATCCTGTTCGAAGTTTACGATTTCCACATTGTTCGTTCGCTTCGCATGCTGTAAGCGGTAATCGACATAGTCAACGGCTATGACCCGCTTTGCTCCCTTCAGCCAGCAGAATTTCTGGGCCAGAAGTCCGACCGGACCGCAGCCGAGCACGATGACCGTATCTCCATTCTTTACGCCGGCGTTATCTACACTCCAGAATGCCGTCGTCATGGCATCGGCGATCAAGCTTAGCTTTTCGTCCGGTTGTTCGCAGTTTTCGGGAATCTTGAAGTGGGTGAAATTAGCAAACGGAACTCGTAAATACTCGGCTTGCCCGCCAGGGTATCCGCCGGTCGTTCCGGAGTAGCCGAAATAGGCGCCCATATCCCCGTGTTCATTTGACTTGTCACATTGGCTTTCCAGCTGATTTTTGCAAAAAAAGCATTCTCCGCATGCGATGTTGAACGGGATGATCACACGGTCGCCTTTCTTTACCTTGGTTACTCCAGGGCCTACTTCTTCTACGATCCCCATCGGTTCATGCCCGATAACATAGTTTTCCTGAAGGTTAGGGATCATCCCGTGAATAAGGTGAAGGTCCGAACCGCAAATGGCGGAACTGGTGATTCTTACGATCATATCGTCCGGTTTCTCAATCTTCGGATCCGGCACCTCTTTGACCACGACATTTTTAATCCCTTGATACGTTACCGCCTTCATGCATTATGTCCTCCCATATGTTCATCTGGGGTCCGATCAAACATTCCTTTACGCGACGTATCATCCGGGAACAAATTCATCTGCCCGATCATCACCGTATTTTTCGCCGAAAGCTGGTCGAGTTGGTACTGTTCGTTAAGCTCGTAAGGATGGAACCATTTTTTGCGAATCATAAGCTCCGTGATTTCTTGGTGCAGGGCAATCCCCTGCATAAGATGATGGCGCAGCAGCGCTCTTACATCGGGAGAAGCCGTTTCCGTCAGGGCGATGGACAAATTTCGCACACCCTCCTTGGCACGAATAAGGAAGTCCATGGCAAATGTCATATCTGCCATCTCCGGCATATTTAACGAATTAATCGGGTCTAAATAATCGGTGTTCATAGGCGCTCCCCTTTACTGTGTGATAGGTGTCGGGCTATTCGGAACAGGCGCTTGGAATGGAGCTCTTGCGTAGAAGGCCTGGAGCTCGGCGATCTGTTGCGTGGATAGAATGACGTCCTTCTGCATTAACGCTTTCAGTTCCTGGTCAAAGACCAAGCCTTGCATAAGTTTTGACTTAGCGAGGCAGAGCGTTTTGAAGTTTAACGCTTCATGCAGTTCCATCGATTCGTGCGGCGCTAGCGTTGGCGTATTCATTGAGTAATTATCCCTCCTTCCTTTCATCAAAGTTAGACTTCCCTACCCATTGGATCCTATAATAAAATGGATTTCCAAAATCTGGGGTCCGAATATTCCCATGCAGTCGTAAGAATATAAACAAAATCTCAACCGCATACTTATTTCTGTTTAAGTTATTGATCTTTGCTCAAGGAAGGAGGACTCACCTTGCCCAATGAAAACAAAATTGATCTAGCCACCGAAAAGGCAAGAAAACCGGCAGAAGGTACACTTCACTCGAGCGGCAATACGCTGGAGCAGCATGCATCTAACGCGGTTTCTGAGGCGAAAACAGCTTTAAATCAGGCGATAAGCTCGATAAGTGAATCTAATGCGGCAACAAATTCACAAGCTTTGGAGACGGCCCGGCAGCAATTGACCCAAGCAGAGGAATTTATAGATCAAGCGCAAACTTCAGCAAACGCATTACGTCTGCCGGACCAACAATAAAACGGGTAGTTTTGATAGTGGCAGAGATTCTCCTTCTTTTTCGGATACAAGTGGAATCAAGCTTACTAATGTCGAGGTATGGTCGTCTGTCTATGTAGACGCTGCGATATGATGGGTCCCGAATTTACGCCGATACTCTCCGTATGGGCAAATGAGCTGCGTTGACGTTCGGAGGAACGTATTTGCCATAGACCCGGAGAGTCACCGACGAACGCGCTTGATTTGTTGGACCAGCGCAGCGAATCATGACCAGCGAGAGGGGCTGTCCCAAAAGTCATTTTTGGTTTTTATGCCCCCCACACTTTAAATGGTGAATCCTAACAGAAAGGAGCCTTCCATTCCACTATAATAGTGGTTTTGAAGGCTTCTTCAATATAATACTGGGACTGGCCCACTGCACAATACCCTTTTGGGACAGCCCACTTTTTTCTGCTTCCTAGGGGGCATAGCCCCACATTTAGGAACGTGTCGTACTGGCTGCGTTCTTTTGTTTTGCCGTTTCCACTCGTGTCATGGTTCCGAAGTAGATCACGCAGAACGCTCGAGTCATCAGGAATGTGAGGAAAATCGTAGCCCACGACCAAAACCAGTTCCAACGAACATACCGAATCAGATCGGTATAATGTACGAGCAGCTCCTCAACTATCGTCAGTACAGTGGTGAATAAAACGTAATAGCCGAATTGAATCCAGCCACTCCGATGGCTCGGATAATACGCGTTAAACACCGCGCATGTCATCGGATAGGCCATATATTCGTAGGTGAAGCTCGTCCGGCTAACGTCGGCAAGCTCCCTTACGGGATAGGCGAGAAGCTGGAGTTCGACCACGGCATGACCGAAAATACACGTAATATACTGTTTGAACAAAAAAGCAACCATCGCCAATCGACGTTTCTGCCGCGGGATGATGAGAATCAATAACAATGAAAGGATCCACACGGAAACGATAATGCCGTATTGCAGCAGCAAACTCATCGCTCGCTCGCTTCCTTCCTGAAAACTTTGCGGTCTCTAAAGAACCAGCTCGCTAGGCCGTGGACGGATAGGAATATAATCGATAACACGATCGCCATCAAACTCCAGTGAAAATGTACATAATCCACCAAGTCGGTATTTGCTGCTAGCAACCCGTCAATTAAGGTGAGCAGTGAAGTCCAGGCGGCAAAGTAAAAACAATTCGTCAACTTATTCGCATGAGGTCTGTAGATGTAATAAAGACCGCTCGCAACAGGCGTCCACACCACTTTGAACGTAATATTCAAATCCGAAGCTTTGGGAAATTCACGCAACGGGTAGGCCACCAAATCAAAGTGAACGAGCAGCATTTCTACCGTCCATACCACAGCCTGACACGCAAGAAAGCACAACACAAATTCATGAGCTTTTGCTCTTGGAACAAGAAAATAGATGGTGGTTATACACACAAACCAAACTAGCAGCAATAAATTTCGTTCGATGTCCATGGCCATATCTTGTACAAGGAAGGGGGCTCCTATGTATAGTGTACTTCTTTTTATTCATACTTTCGTGGGCGGTGATACTTAGGCAAAAACACAACACCGTTTACTCGTTGTCCGTCATAGATACGAACTTGCGGGGTTCCCGTAAAATTATTTTATTATCCAGGCACTTGACCCACATTCAGCCATATAAATAGGTGATAGCAGTTCGAACCTGTTGAGGAGGATTTTATACAAGTGATGTTACCGAGTGAAAAGTATTTTGGTAAGTTTGAGGCGGTTTTTTTATTTTACGGAGCCATGCCTACAGGCGTTACGGTTTCTGAAACCGGGCGTATTTTCATTTGCTTTCCGAAATGGGGAGACGATGTTAAATTTACGGTGGCTGAAATCGTTCGCGGTACCTTACAGCCTTATCCTAGTTTAGACACTAATGTAGTAAGCCCATCGAATATCACATCATCCTTCATTAGTGTCCAAAGTGTCGTTGCTGATGGAAATGGTACGCTTTGGGTACTGGATACGGGAGCTCCTAATTTCTCAGTACCCATCAAAGGGGGGGCGAAGTTAGCCGCTGTAGATTTAAATTCAAACACCATAAGAAGGGTATATACCTTTCCGGAAGATGTTGTCCTGCCGACCACTTATCTGAATGATGTCCGATTCGATTTTCGTGTTGGTAAAGCAGGTTATGCTTATATAACGGATTCGTCTTCCCGAGGACCAGGAGCCATTATTGTCGTTGATTTAGAAACCGGTTATGCCTGGAGACGGTTAAACGGGGCAAATTCAACTTCGCCCGATCGCTTTCTCTTACCGAAAGTTGAAGGTAAAATCCTGATGAATCGAAACAAAGACGGGTCTACTTCACCCTTTAGATTGGCATCTGATGGCATAGCGATTTCCCCGGACGGCAAGATGTTGTATTTTTGCCCTCTCTCCAGCCGTCATCTGTACTCGATTTCAACGGAAGCCCTAAGAAATCGAACGATACCGGATATGAATTTACAGGATCACGTGAAGTATTGGGGAGAAAAAGGTGCTTCAGATGGAATGATCACCGATGCAAAAGGAAACGTTTACGCTGGAGACTATGAAAACAATAGTATTCGAAAGATATTGCCGAATGGAATAATGGAAACCATCGCACATGATCCTAGGATTTTATGGCCGGATACTTTTTCTATTGGTCCAGATCAATACTTATATTTCATCGTGAACCAATTACATCGGCAGGCAAGATTTCATTATGGAAATGACCTGCGGCAGAAGCCCTATAGTTTACTCCGTATGAAAATAGACGAACCACCTGCCCCTACCTTTTAATAAATCTCAAGCTGTTCCGCAAGAAATGGTTCCATCCGCATGAGCTGCAGGAGCAGTTCCAGCTGGATATGCCCGGAGCCGGACAGACGGCCCAAATCAGCCAAATGAACCCGGCGCAAAGGCATGTTCGCCTGGACACCGGACGAGCATAAGGGAGGGCACGAGGCATGAAGGCGGTCACGTTCCAAGGCATCAAGAATGCGGTGGTGAAGGACGTCCCCGCTCCGAGAATTGAGAAGCGGGACGACATGATCATCCGGGTGACGTCGACGGCCATCTGCGGCTCGGACCTGCATTTGTTCCGCGGGATAATTCCGAATCTGCAGGAAGATTACATTTTTGCGGAAGTTTTCGCATAGGCAGGGGGAGAGGGCGGTCCGCCCCTCTCCTTCTTTTTTTCCACCCTTGTCCGGTTCGGGATGGCTGGTAGGAGCATCTACTATACCAAGATGACATAGGGAGGAATGCTAGAATGAAACGCCAGCGCAAGACGGTTCTGATTAAGGCGGGCGGTGCCAAGAAGCGTACCGGAGTAAAAGCCACCCTGGAAACGTTCACCGTCAGCGGGGATGTGGGAGGATCTCATTCCTTTGTGATCAATCCGGGCTTCCGCAACACACAGGATATCTTCGTGCCTGTGCCCGGCGGGCAAAGCCTGCATCTGGATTTGGCCCGGTTCTTCCTGCGGAGTTCGAACCTGCGGCTGCGGATTCGGGTGTCCGACGCGGAGAACCCGACCAAGCCGTCGTTCCGGCCGCGCCAGATTACGTCGCCGACCCGGGCCGGGCAGTTCGGCAACCGGGTGCTCCTCGTCAACAATTTCTCGGATTTCGCCGAGGTTCGCCTGACCGTCTCCGTGGTGGCCGTGGCCCGGGCAACGGTTCGGCCGTCGGACGGCTGGTCGCTCCTGTTCTCCATCCGGAAGCCGTAACAGCCAAAAAGTCTGCCGCCCGGGCGTAAGCGCGGGGGCAGACTTTTTGCTGTGCGTGGCGGCGGGCCGCTGTCCACGTATTAAAGTCAGCGGGAAAGGCTGGCGGGCTTCATCTTGGCCTGCCGGACCGCGATGAGGGCATACACAAGGAAGAAAACGGCCAGCGCCGCGTATACGGCGGTAAGCGAAGGAAGCAGCAGCAGGACGATCCCGCACAGAACAAGGAGAGTTAAAGGATAGCCCAGCCCAGCCCAAGAGAGCAGGCCTTTTGATGCTGCATAAGGGCGAAAGATAAGAACGGTGGAAAGCACATACAGGGCGAAGCCGCTCCAGGCCAGCCAAGCAAAGGAACGCAGAGCGAGCTCGTGATTAAGGGCGTACCGGATGACATTGGAGACGATCCCGAGCGACAGGAACGTAAACAGGTGGCCGTAAATGACCGGATGGCCCGGGCCGGCCCGGTTCTCATGGGCCTCCCTCTCCGAGGATTCGAAATAATGCCACCAGATCGCGACGGCGATCGAGAACCCGATCAGCACCGCCCAGCCCGACTGCAGCGTGAGCGAATGGTGCCGGATCGTGTCGACCATGACGAGAATGAGCTCCCCGAGCAGAATAATGGTCGCCAGCCCATAGCGCTCCATCAGGTGATGGTGATGCACCGGCATCCGCCGCAGGAGGCGGCGTCCGGCTAGCGGCAGGGCGATGTCGACCACAATGCCGAGATACAGCACGTAGAACTTCGCCACCCCCGGGAACAGCACCGAGCTGAAGCTGATGGCGGACCCGATGAGGAAGCTCAGGCAGAGGTAACTGGCGACCTGGCGCGGCAATCCGCGGTGCCGGTTCCACACTCTCGCGTACATATAAACCGTCGACAGGCGGATGCCCACATACCCGATCATAAAGAAGAGGTAATAGGCTTCGAAATCGACGTTGATGTTGGCCGCCATGATTATGACGAAGAGCATCTGGATGAAGTAGACGATGCGCTGGGCGGGGCTGTCCTCGCCGAAGCGGTTCACGTACAGGGTAAAGCCGGTCCAGGCCCACCACAGGGGAACGAAGATCAACGGGAATTTGAGCAGGGCATCGGTCGGGATATGCCCGTCGTGGGCTTCCGCCAGCACATGGGCGGCGATGGAGATGGCCACGACATAGATCAGATCGTAAAAGAGCTCGAGCCAGGTTACTTTTTTCGGATGAATGGGGGTTGTCCTCCCTTTGGGTTATTTCCGGACTTCCGGTTCCTAACCAAAGGGTACAAGGGAAGCGGTGACAAAGCAATGCCCATCTTGTCTTAATTTCCGTTCCGTGGTGCCGGGCACACAGTGGGCGGGGACTAGCGGCGGGTGACGTCCGACCGGAAAATCCCTTCCTGCCATCTTTCATAGATCACGAGACGACAAGATTTACGATCAGGTACAGCCAGAACCTCGGGTAGGTGAACGGGAAAATCAAGAGGATTCCGACGAAGAACACTCCATACACGAAGGAAATGTTCGTAATGATCCCCCACGGCACGATGCGGGTCAGCATGACCCACCAATGAAGGGAATATAAACGGATGCGGCAATCCGGCATGCAAAATGCCCTGTCCGGCGGATGTCAAAGGGAAATTCCCTTTGCCATCCGGCAGACAGGGCCTATCCGAATCCTTGCTTATTGAGGTCTGTTAGGCACGGCCGGGTCGGCCCCCGGCTTCCGTTCCCCGGTAAAGCCGTCGAGCCCCTGTCTCTTCAAATCCTCGGCTACGAGCCGGGCCAGCACTTCCGCCCCGGAGCGGTTCGGATGAAGGGTATCGCCCTTCATGTACAAGGCGAGCGTGGCCTCCGGCCCGATCTCCGTGAAATAAGCCGAGCTCAGCACATTCAGATCCACGAGCGGGACGTTCTCTTCCTGGGCTAACGCCAGGGTGGAGGCCCGGTACCACCGGTTCACGGACGAGTGAACGCCCTCGGCGTTGAAGTCGGTGGCCCGGCCCTGCGGGGTGACCAGCACGGGAGTGGCTCCCTTGCTCTTTACCTGCTGGACCATGTCGCGCATGTACTCCTTGAACTGGGCCTCGGTGGTGGTGTTCTTGGGGTTGGTGTCATTGATCCCCATTTCGAGCAGGAAGTAGTCGCCCGGCTTGATGTATTTCAGAATCGCTTCCAGCTGGCCGTCGTTACGGAAGCCTCTCGCGATCTGGCCCCCCGAAGCCATATTGCGCACAAGGAACGTACCGGAATCGACGAAGGATGGGAACAGCTGCCCCCAGCCGGCCTGGATGCTGCTGTCGAGCGGGTAATAGTTGCACACGGTCGAGTCGCCGCCAATATACACCGTACGATTCGTGACCGGATGACGGGACAGCTTGTTGATCTCCAGGGCGCTTAATGTAAAGTTCGTCCCCGCTTTCCCTTCGGTAACGAGAAGATTCAGCTGCCCGTCGGTAATGGGAATTTGGAACGAATCGACGGCGTTGTTGCCGGTCATGTTGATGATCTGGTAGACCCCTTCGGCCGCCACGCTTGCCCGCGTGGTATTACCTAGTGTTACCTTTACTTCATACAGCCCATTGGGCAGATCCACCTGAAAGGTATTGTCGCTCTTCGTCCCGTACGTCACGAACTGGACGGCATCACTCGCGACACCGGTTCCTGAAGCCGGTACGTTGATCATATGTTCCGGGGTGTTGAAGCCGTAACGCTGCTTCTCGGTATACCGGTCGGAAGCCTTGATGCCGATATATCCCTTCTCCACGTCCCCGTCTCCGAAATCAAACCGGTAATGGCTTGGCTCGGCCCCGGCCGGTTGGGCCGGGAAGCTTTCGGCCCAAGCGGCCAGAACTACCACGAAAACGACGGCCATCAGCCCGACATTTCTCTTCATTTCCTTCCTCCTCCAATCGATTGATCGTAGTGTTAGTCTGGGAAACGCGGTGCATTCCGATTCGTCCTTTCACCTCCTTGGGCCCTGATTATAGAAAGGGAGGGGCTTTCCTTCAATGGGATATTTTTGCAGACGGTCCGATCGGACTTGTCTATTCTTGGCCGGATTTGGACAGGGGAGGGAAGGCGCTAGAAGAGGGAGATCCTTGAAATTCCGATAGAAAGGAAAAACCGGCGCCTCAGCGCCGGCCTCCCGGTGTTTCTTGTATGCGGCAGTTATGAAAAGCCGTCAGCTTCCATTGCCCTTCCCTCTTCACGAGCACATTCGTATTGATCGAGCCCCGGTCCGGTTCCGCGGCTTCGGCTGCCCCGGCGAGCCGGGCTTCCCCGACGGCAATCACGATGGCCGTATCCGGGCCAAGAAAGCGGGGCTCCAACGAGTCCGATGAGCGGTATTCCAGAACGGAGCCGCGGAGAGGGCCGTCGAACAGCCATTGGTGGACCTCCCCGATCTGCTTGCTCCCTTTCAGATGCTGCCCGGAGAACGTAATGTAATCCGCATCCTCAGTAAAACAGCTTCCATAGGCGGCCCCATCCCCCCGGTTCCAGGCCTCGCTCAGCCTCTTAAACACCTCTTGAACCGCCTCCCGGTCTTGCACGATACTCATTTCCCTCATCCTTTCTTCGATTTAATGGTCCTGGCCGGGTTTTCTCCGGCATGCTATACTTACGGGAAAGCTTAATTAATGAATTTTCTTAATGAATCATATATCTTAATTAATTAAGACATATACGAATCTTACCTTGGAGGTTATGCGATGTCAAGGGAAACTTTCCCATCTTCATTCGAGCAGCTAAGCCCCCTCCGTCAGGAGCTGATCGGGGAGCTGCGGCAGAACAGCACGCGGGCCGTTATGTTTCACCAGCTGATCTCAGAGCAGCTCGGCCTTAACGCGACCGATCACAAGTGCCTGGATTTCCTGAACCGGACAGGTCCGGTCACGGCGGGGCAGCTCGCCCAATTAACCGGTTTGACCACGGGGGCGGTAACAAGCGTGATCGACCGGCTCGAGAAGGCCGGGTATGTGGTCCGGGATAAGGACCCGAACGACCGGCGGCGGGTCGTGGTCAAGACGGTAGCGGACAATACGGCCCGGATCGCCCCCTTGTTCGCCTCTGTTCTGGAGTCGACGATACGGCTATTGGAGGCTTACACGGAAGAGGAGACGGCCCTTATTCTGGATTTCGTCAAGCGGTCCAACGAGATGACGCTGGCGGAAATGACCAAGATCAAGAACGAACACGGGGAGGAAAAGGCATGACGAAGAACGGGGCGAAAAGTCTGATGGAGGCATTTCGGCAGGCTCCCTATCGGCTGACGGGACACGGGCCCAGAACGGTGGGGGTGCTGAAGGAGGCTCTGCAGGACATCGATGACGGGCGGGACAGCGATATGTACGGCAAGGGAGAGGTCATCGAAGCTTTCCAGCAGAAAATGGCGGCGGTTCTCGGGAAGGAAGCGGCCGTTTTCTTTCCGAGCGGGACGATGGCCCAGCAGATTGCGCTGCGGGTCTGGTGCGACCGAAAGGGCGTAAGGAAGGTTGCGTACCATCCCCTATGCCACCTTGAAATTCACGAGGAGGACGGGCTGAAGAGGCTTCATCACATCGAGCCGGTCCTGCTTGCCGACTCCGGCCGTTTGATCGGACTCGAGGACGTAACCGGCCTTAAGGAGGACATCGGCTGTCTCCTGCTCGAGCTTCCCCAGAGGGAGCTCGGAGGGGAGCTGCCGGCGTACGAGACGCTCAAAGCCATCTCCGCCTACTGTCGGGAGAAGGGCATTCCGCTGCACCTGGACGGCGCCCGGCTGTTCGAGATTCTGCCCTATTACGGGAAGACGGCGGCGGAGGTTAGTGAGCTTTTTGACAGTGTGTATCTCTCCTTCTACAAAGGCCTTGGAGGGGTGGCGGGAGCGATTCTGGCCGGCAGCCGGGACTTCATGGCGGAAACGGTCCCCTGGAAGCGCAGGTACGGAGGGGACCTCATCTCTCTGTATCCTTACATCCTGAGCGCGGATTATTATTACGAGCAGCGGAGCTCCTGCATGGAGCAGTATTACAGGGAAGCCCGGGAGCTGGCGGCCCTGTTCAACGAATGCCATCCTGCGGTTTCGACCCGTCCGCCGGTTCCCGTCAGCAACATGTTCCATGTTCACCTCCGGGCTCCGAAGGAGAAGCTCGAGGCTATGCTTGCCGGGCTCTATGAAGAGACCGGGATCGGGATGACCGGCTGGGTAGCGGAGAAGGACGGACACGTCTCATCCTTCGAGATCAGCGTCGGAGACCAGTATGGACGCATTCCGAAGGAGGAGCTGCGTGAAGCGTTCCGGAAGCTCGGCTTGCGGTTGTCGGCCCTGCAGCAGGCAGATTAGGGAGAGGAGAAAAGGGATGGACACAGAAGCTCTTATTCAGCAAATGACCACAAGGTTGAGCGGCGTGAAAGGGGTGCGCGCCATTGTGCTCGGCGGATCCCGGGCGGCGGGAACCCATACGGCCGCCTCCGATATCGACATCGGCCTTTACTATGAGGGTGAGGACTCACTCGATGTGACGGCCCTCCAAAAGGCCGCCGAAGAGCTGGATGATCACCCCCGAAAGGGACTGGTCACGCCAATCGGGGAGTGGGGCCCTTGGGTCAATGGCGGCGGCTGGCTGAAGGTGCAGGGCCAGGCGATCGACTGGCTGTACCGGGATGCCGCCCGGGTGGACGCTGTCCTGGAGGACGGCCTGGCCGGAACCATCACCATCGATTACTACCCGGGGCATCCTCATGGGTTCGTGAATTCCATATACCTCGCCGAGGTGGCTCTCTGCCGGGTGCTGTGGGACCCGGAAGGGCTGATCGCCGGCTGGAAGCGGAAGACGAGGGAGTATTCCGCCGTCTTCCAGCAGGCGACGATCCGCAAGTTTCAGTGGGAGGCCTCTTTCTCGCTTCTGCTGGCTGCCAAAGGGGTGGACAAAGGAGACCTGTCCTACGTGGCGGGCTGCTGCTTCCGGGCGGTGTCCTGCCTCAATCAGGTGCTTTTTGCCCTGAACAAGCGGTACTGTATGAATGAGAAGGGAGCCGTGCCCCTTGCGGATACGTTTTCAAGGAAGCCGGCGGACTACAGGAGGAGGGTGGAGAGCATCTACGTCCTGCTGTCCGAGGACGCGGGGGCGTGTAGGGAGGCGCTTGACCGGCTTGGCGGGCTCATTCGGGAGACAGAAGCCCTTGGCTAATGCCTTACCCGGTAACGGGGATGGAGAGTAAGCCTGGGCAGGCGCCGAAAGGTCATAAGGAAACGGAGCAGCATTCGCAGATAAGGCTCCGGATGGAAGCGGGGCTGGTGCCGCGGCGGGAGCAGCCGAGGGAGAACCGGCAGCGAAAAAAAAACAGGCCGAATAACCAAAAAACCAAGCAGAGGACGGTTTCCAGTCCTCTGCTTGGTTATACAGGTGGATAGAAAGGGCTTACCCCAGGAAGCCGATCAAGAGAAGGCCGGACAGAATGAGAGCCGAGCAGAGAATCCGCACGCGGCCTTGCTTTTCCTTTAGAACGACGATCCCCAGGATCGTCGCAAAGACGGTTCCGATCTCCCGGACGGGCGAGATGTGGGCCACAGGAGCCAGCTGCAGGGCGAAAAGAAAGAGCAGGTAGGAACCCGGGTTAAGCACGGAACCGAGGACGATAAGCTTGGCGTGGGCCTTCCACTCCTCCTTCAGCTGCTTCGAGCGAAGGGCGATCGGGGTCAAGGCGGCCGTGAACCCAAGGTTGGTGACCTCAAGGAGGGAAAGAGGCGAAAGGTACCCGAGGTTGATCCGGTCGACCAAGACGTAGCAGGTGGTGCAGACGCCGACACTGAGCGCCAGGAGGAACGGCTTGACGGCTCCAGGGGCTGGTGAACGGCCGGCGAACCCGCTTAGTCCCAGAAAGCCGGCGATCATGGCGGCGAGGCCGGTCCATCCGAACGGGGACAAAGATTCCTGCAGAAACAACACGCTGCAGAGAGGAATCAGAAGCGTGCTGGTTCCCCGCATAATCGGATACACCTGGGACAAGTCCCCCATCTGGTAAGTCCGGGCGAGCAGAAGGGCATATCCTCCCTGAAGGCAGGCTGACAGGAGAAGGAAGCCATACGCTTCGGGAGGAAGCGGGGTAACCCACAGCTCCCGGACCAGGACGGGGAGCAGCACGAGGGTGGCTACCGCCATGATCAACCAGAGAAAGACGCTCTTATTGCGGCTGACCTTGGCAAAGAGACTCCATACGGCATGAAGGAGGCCGGATGCGACGACAAGCAGCAAAGACACGGTCAACAAGGGGCACCCTCCAATGGGAATAAGGGATTAAGCACCGGGCGTATGCTCGGGCTGGTGATGGACCACAAGGCCGCCGGCAAGACGAAGCCAGGAATCAAAGGAACGCTCGCCTTCCCGGAGCCGGATCATCCGGGCTCCCCGGGGGAAGCCTTCCCGGCCGTAAGTGTTGTACCCAGTGGCCCGGCCGTAGCAGAGCCGGATTCCATGCAGCTCTCCCCAATAGTCGTTCACATGGTCGTGGCCGCAGAAGATTCCCCCGATCCCGCCTGTCTCCAGCATGGCGGCAAATAGACCGGAATTCACGGCCGGGCAGCAAACCTCCTCGTATTTATGGCCGTAGCAGGGGTTCTGCTCCCACACCTGCTTGAATTCGGGCAGCGGGATATGAAAGAACGCAAGAGAGGGACTCTCCGGGTTCATGCCCTGCCGGGCTTGCTCCCGGTACCAGTCGATCTGATCGGAGCGGATCCAATCGTAGCCTTTCACGGTATCGAGCGGAGAGTAGCTCCCGGAATCGAAGAAATACAGCTGGGCCGCCGCTTCTCCGTTTCCGCAGCTGCCGATGGTAAGCCGATAGTTGCCGACCCCGCTAAGCTTCTCCGGTCCCCGTTCCGTTACGGTATGCGGATGCTTTAGGACAACGGCCATCAGCTCGTCGCGGGTAATTCCCGATTCGGTGTCATGATTGCCGAAGACCACAGCCCACGGGATGCCCCGTTCCTCCGCCGGAAGAACGGCATCCCGGAAGGCCTGCAGGGGCTCCTCGCATACCGGATGGCCGGGAGTTACATAGCCGGTGTAGATGACATCGCCCGTAAACACGACAAGGTCCGGCTTCTCGGCGTCCAGCACCTCCTCCATCAGCCGGCGGGTCTGCTGGTCCTCCTTGCCTCCGTCCTTCCAATGCAGATCCGTAAACTGCGCAATGGTGAAGGTGCGGTCTTCGCGAAACTTAAGCTCTTTTGGCAAAGTAAGGTCCCCCTATCCATGGAATTGTTGTATAATTGTTGTGGATTTATGTAGTATTCTTGTTGTTTCGTGCAAATTGTAGCTCCGATGATCCATGGATGTCAATCATTTTTTGGAGTGGAGGATACACGGGATGAAAGGGAGAGGTTCTTATGTCCGTAACCTATGAAGATCGACGGATGACCATTCTGGGTCTTCTGGAAATGGAGGGAAAGGTCCAGGTTCCCCAGCTGGCCGAGCGGCTGGGCGTCTCGACGGAGACGGTACGGCGCGACCTGGACCGGCTCGAGAAGGAAGGCAAGCTGCGCAAAGTGTATGGGGGAGCCGTCAAGATGCGTATGGAGCTGCATGAGCCGCCATTCATGAAGCGAAGCCAGATGAACCCCGCCAAAAAATCGTCAATCGGCCGGCTCGCCGCCTCTCTCGTTCAGGACGGGGAGACCGTCATGGTCGATAACGGGACGACGACGCTTGAGATTTTACCCCACTTGAGGGACCGGAAGGACCTAACCTTGATCACCCATTCCGTACCCATTCTGAACTTGGCCATGGAGATCCTTCGGGGCCGGGTCATTTTCGCGGGAGGGGAAATCGATCCCGAATGCCAGGCGGCCGTCGGGTCGCTGACGGAACAAATGCTCGATGGGTTCAAGGTGAACAAGGCATTCCTCGCCGCGGGCGGCATCTCGGTGACGGATGGGGTGACCGACTACCATCTGGGGGAAGTCAACATCAAGCGGAAGATGATGCAGAGGGCGGAGGAAACGATTCTCGTGGCGGACCATTCCAAATTCGGGAGATCGACCTTCGCGCGCATAGCCCGGCTGGAGGAGTTCTCCATGCTGGTTACGGATTCCGATTGCCCGAAGGAATGGGTGGAGAAGCTGGAAGCGCTGGGAGTGGAACGGATGATCAGCGAATAAGAGGCGCGGGGAAAAGACGTAACGCTTATCCCATTCGAAGCCGCGGGTCAAAGCTTCCCGTCGGCTCCCTCATCCGCTACCGCTCCGGCAAGATGCTTGGGCCGGAACTCCGTGGGCGACAGGCCCGTCCAGCGCCGGAACTGCCGGGAGAAATGGGAAGCCGACTGGAAGCCGAGCCTCTCGGCGATGCGGGTCATCGGCAGGTTGGTGGTGACGAGCAGCTCCTTGGCGAGCTTCAGCTTCTGCCGGCTCACATACTGCTGGGGCGACAGGCCGTACACCTTGGCAAAAAGCTTGCTGCACTGGCTGCGGCTCAGGTTAAGCTCCTTCGCCACGCCGGCGACGGACGCTTCCCCGCTCATGACGAGCGCCAGCCTCTCCTCCACCTCGTGGGCGAGGTCCGCCGCGAAGAGCGACGGGGAGCCGCCTTGGTCGGGAGCGGAGGCGCCAGAGCCGGAAGCGGAGGCAGCGGAACGGCCGAGGGAACGGCCGGAGCCCCGCCCGGCTGCACGGCCGCCCCCCCGCCCGTAGGGCTGTACGGCTGCCGCCTGCGGGCGGGACGGCCGGTCCTCCCGAAGCAGGGCCAGCAGCTCGTGGAGGAGGAGCAGGGTGTACGCCTGCAGGAGCAGGAGGTCCCCGAACGGGAGAGGGGCCGTCTCGTCCGTCCCGCCGGCCTGCCCGGAAGACGGATCCTTCCGGCTGCGGTCGCGCACCTGCTCGAGTTCTTTTACATAGGAGGTCAGCTTGCTTCCCTCTGTTTCCTTCCTCATGAAGTGCCGGTAGGGCGCAGAGGCCAGCAGGCCGCGGATGCCGTCGTCGTCGAGGTCGAAATGCACGTTGAAGTAGCCGTATTCCGCCTCCGACCGGTTGGCCAGCTGGTGACGGACGCCGGCCTTGATCAGCAGCCAGTCTCCTTCCCGCAGAAGTAGGCGCTCCCGGCTGATTTCCTGCTCCACTTCGCCGCGGAAGCAGTAGACGAGTTCGAACAGGTGATGGTGATGCAGCGGATACGTCCATCCGGGCGGCTTCCGGCCGAAATGGCAGCCCGTCACCTGCAGCGTATGGGTGAAGCTGGGGAATTGGAACAGCTCTTCCACCGGTTTCCTTCCTTTCCGAATCTGGAATCCCTTTTGACTTCATCTTAGCATTCCATCGGCACATTTGGTATAGAACTGGCTCCATTTGGGGATGGAGCGGCCCGGCATCATCAGCGATGATGGAAGCAGGAAACGCATTCGCAGGAAGTCAACAGGAGGGGTTGCCATGGCCATTTTGGAAGCAGGAAAAGGACAGTTTACGCTGGACGGAGAGCCGGTTCAGCTCTTGTCGGGAGCGATTCATTATTTTCGCGTGGTGCCGGAGTATTGGGAGGACCGGCTGCGGAAGCTGAAGGCGTGCGGGTTCAACACAGTGGAGACCTATGTCCCCTGGAACCTGCATGAACCGCAGGAGGGCCGCTTCGTCTTCGAAGGGCTTGCGGACATCGAGGGCTTCATCCGGCTGGCCGGAGAGCTCGGGCTGCATGTCATCGTAAGGCCGAGTCCCTACATCTGCGCGGAATGGGAGTTCGGCGGGCTGCCGGCCTGGCTGCTGAAGGAGCCGGCCTTGAAGCTGCGCTGCATGGACGAGGCCTTCCTGCGGAAGGTCGACCGCTATTACGACGAGCTGATCGCCCGCCTCGTCCCGCTGCTGAGCACCCACGGCGGGCCGGTCATCGCCATGCAGATCGAGAACGAATACGGCAGCTACGGCAACGACAAGGCGTACCTGTCGTATTTGCGGGACGGGCTGGTCCGGCGCGGCGTGGATGTGCTGCTGTTCACCTCCGACGGACCGGAGGACAGCATGCTGCAGGGAGGCACCGTCCCGGGCACGCTTGCCACCGTAAATTTCGGCTCCAACCCGGAGGGGACCTTCGACAAATTCCGCCGGTACCGCGACGAGGACCCGCTCATGTGCATGGAGTACTGGAACGGCTGGTTCGACCACTGGCTGAAGCCGCACCACACGCGCGATGCGGCTGATGTGGCCGATGTCTTCGCGCGCATGCTCCGTGCGGGGGCTTCGGTGAACTTCTATATGTTCCACGGGGGAACGAACTTCGGCTTCTACAACGGGGCGAATTACCAGGAGAAGTACGAAGCGACGATCACAAGCTATGACTACGATTCACCGCTGTCCGAATGCGGGGACGTGACGGAGAAATTCCGCGAGGTCCGCCGCGTCATCGCGGAGCACCTCGGCAGGGACGAGCGGGAATTTCCGCCGCTTCCGGATCCGATCCGGAAGATGAGCTACGGCCGGATCGCCTTGACAGAGAAGGCGGACCTCCTGGAGCAGCTACCGAAGCTGTCCCAGCCGGTTAAGAGCGTCTCACCCGTTCCCATGGAAGAGCTCGGGCAGAGCTACGGTTTCCACGTGTATTCGACGCACGTGACCGGGCCGCGCACCGGGGAGCAGCTTCACCTGCAGGAGGTGCATGACCGGGCGCAGGTGTTCCTCGACGGCGCCTATGTGGGAACGGTGGAACGCTGGGAGCCGAAGCCGCTGTCCTTGGACATCCCGGCAGGGGGAGCCCGGCTTGAGCTTGTGGTGGAGAACATGGGGCGTGTCAATTACGGCCCGCGGCTTCGGGACCGCAAAGGGATCACCGAGGGCGTGCGCTTGAACAACCAGTTCCTATTCGACTGGAACCAGTACCCGCTTCCGCTCGATTCGGCGGACTCGATCCCGTTCGGCCCCCTCCCGGAAAGCGGTAACCGGGAAGACCGTCCGGCGTTCTACCGCGGGACCTTCACCGTTCAGGAGAAGGGCGACACCTTCATCCGTCTCGACGGCTGGACGAAGGGCGTCGTCTGGATCAACGGCTTTAATCTCGGCCGCTACTGGTCCCGGGGGCCGCAGCGTACGCTCTACCTCCCGGCCCCTCTGCTGCGGGAAGGGAATAACGAAATCATCGTGTTCGAGCTGCATCATGCCGAGGGGCCCGTCATCGAGCTGACCGATACTCCGGATTTGGGATAGGGAAGCTCAACCCAAAAAGCAATAAACGCCGGTTCCAGGGAATCGGGTTTATTGCTTTTTCTAGTGCGCATTAAGAGGTTTTCTCGCCAACAAAGCTACGTGATAAGGCCCTACGTCTCGGCAAGCTTCCGGAGAATGCGCTCGATCCCTTCGTGAAGGGAGGAATGGTCTTGGTCCGGCAGATGCTCCGGCCTCACGAGCTGGACTTTCTTCGCCTCGTAATAGTCGTACAGCGCCTGCTTCAGGGAAAGGCCTTCCTCCATCAGGAAGGAGGAGGAGAGCATTTTCCGGAGCACGACCTCGTCCTGCATAATGAGGATGGACGGGTTCAGCTCGTGGAAGATTCCTTTCTGCATGCCTCCCCGGTAGAACGAGTGAAGGGAAGCGAGCCGTTCCTTTTCGGAGGCTGTCTTGGTCTCAAAGAGGAGCGGGCAGCTCGTCTGCAGGTCGTGCAGGAAGACGTCGGATGCATAGATGGCGGAGAAGACGGCCTGCTCGAACACCTTCTGCAGCCGGATGGGGTACGGTAAGGCTTCGTTGGAGATCGTCTGGTCCGCTTCCCGGATATAGGCCATGCACACTTCCGCCGCCTCCGTGATGATGTCTTCCTTGGAGGAGAAATAGTTATAGAGGGAGGCCCGGCTCATGTTCATCAGATCGGCCAGATCTTGGATCGTAAGGGATTGGAACCCTTGGGTGCGGACCGCTTTAATGATTTTTTTGGCATAGGCCTGCCTCATGCGCTGTCTTTCTTCCGGCTCGATTTTGCGCAAATCACCACTTCCTTTATCCTACCAAGTATATCATAATCGAACTTTGCCGGATTTCCTTAACCGGATTTAACCGGTTTACAAAACGGGGAAAGAGGAGTATGGTAATAGACGCGCCTTTATTTTAGACATTTTATTATATATTTGTCTATAATGTATTAGAAGGGAATGGCAAAATTCCTATGATCTTTATAGGATTCGGTTAAACTAAGTAACCTAATCACAGGTTTCCACCGACCGAAAGGAGAAATCAGCATGACAACCAAACCGGTAACCAACGATTTTCGTGAGATAGTGGCCGGACGCCGGTCCATCAAGAACTATGACCCCTCGGTCAAAATCAGCCGGGAGGAGATGGAGGAAATCCTCACGCTCGCGACCCTGGCTCCTTCCTCCGTCAATATGCAGCCTTGGCGCTTCCTCGTCATCGAAAGCCCGGAGGCCAAAGCGATCCTGGCTCCGCTCGCCCGCTTCAACCGGAACCAGGTCGAAACGTCCTCCGCGGTCATCGGGGTCTTCGGAGACATGAACAACTACGTCCATGCCGAAGAGATCTACGGACAAGCCGTGGAACAGGGCTTCATGCCGCAGGAGGTCAAAGACAAGATCCTGTCCTCCTTCAAGGGGTATTACGAAACGATTTCCCGCGAGGACATGAGGGACGTCGTGCTCGTGGACGGCGGTCTCGTGTCCATGCAGCTGATGCTCGCGGCCCGGGCCTTCGGCTATGACACCAATCCGATCGGGGGCTACGAGAAGGACAAGATCGCGGAAGCGTTCGGGTACGACAAGGACCGCTATGTTCCGGTCATGCTCATCTCGATCGGCAAAGCCGCCGACAGCGGACACCCTTCCACCCGGCTTCCTCTCAACAAAGTCGCCCAATGGAAATAAAGAAAGGAGACCAGCTATGATTATTATTCATGCGCAGTTGACGATTGATCCCGCCAAACGCGAAATGTTTCTTCAAGCCGTCCAACCGCTGATCGCCGCGTCCCGCGCCGAGAGCGGGAACGTGTCGTACGATCTGTATCAGCCGGCGGACAATGCGAATGTCTATACGATGGTGGAGGTTTGGCAGGATGCCCAAGCGGTGGCGGACCATAACGCCAGCGAGTCCTTCACCTCGTTCGTAGGGCAAGCCAAGAACTTCCTAACCGCACCGCTCGGGGTAAAAGCCTACGAAGGGCAGCCTTTGCCGCAGTAACCAACTGCTTTTGGCGGGCGTGGACAGAGTATTTTTAACTGGAAAAAGGAGCCGTCCAAAGGGAATTTCCCTTCGTAACGGCTCCTTTTCTTTATGCTTCCCGTATGCTTCCACTCTCTTGAATCGCTAATTCCGCCCCGGCCGCTTCCGGCTGTCCGATCAGCGGCATCCGCTTGAACGCCATCCAGGCATATACGGCAATCCCGGCCATGAGCACGGTCATCATAACCGCCACCACCTTCATGCCACTGGAAAAAGCTTGCCCGGCCCCTTGCAGGAGAGCTTCGGCCTGGGAATCCGGCAGGCTGGCCGCAGCCGAGACCGCTCCCGCCAGGCTCTCCCGGGAGGCTTCGGCCGCTGCCGGATCCAGCCCGGCCGGAAGGAGCTCCTTGACCTGATGACGAAACAGGTAGGCTCCGATGCTGCCGAAGACGGCAATGCCAAGCGCGTAGGCGAATTCTCCACTCGTTTGCAGCAGGGAAGCGGCCGAGCCCGCTTTCTCCGGGGGAGCCGACCCGATGATTTGCCCGCTCAGCAGGCTGGGGACAGGAGAGGAGCCCGCGCTGAATAAGATATAGCCCGCGACCAGGTTAGCCAGACCGGACCCGGCTCCGGCTTGCGACAGAAGGACACAGCCCGCGGCCGCGATTACCAGCCCTGTCCCGATGAGGGGCGAAGGCCGAATATACCGGGCCAGAATCGGCGACAGGAGCATGCCGGCCATGGACGCTATCACGCCCGGAAGCATCCACATGGCGGCGGAAAGCGGAGTCATGCTCTGAACAAATTGAAGCTGCTGGGCAAGGAAGAGCATAATCGCACCCGTTAAGGTAACCCCGAACATGCAGCCGAGAGCGGAACGGAAGACTGGGCTGGCAAAAAGGCTTACCTCGAGCAAGGGATGGGAGAGGCTCCGCTGCCTTCTGACGAACACGGCCCCCAGAGCGATTCCCAACCCAAGAGCAAGGACAGGAACGAGTCCCGGGTTTCCCTTGGCAACCTCCTTCAGGCCGTAGATAAACGGAAGAATAGCGCCCAAGGATAACCCGACACTGGGAAGATCCAGGCGCCCGGCCTTCGGGTCCCGGTACTCGGGAAGCAGGAGAGGACCCGTAACAAGCAGCAGCGCCATGACCGGAACGCCGAGAAGGAAGACCGAGCCCCAGGAGAAATGCTCCAGCATCGCGCCTCCGACCACGGGGCCGAGGGCCATGCCTCCCATGGAGCAGGCAAACCAGATACCGTACCCAAGGGAACGCTGCTTGGGATCGCGGAAGAGGCTGCCGATTAAGGCCATGGCGGACGGGGCTATGGCGGCCCCGGCCACGCCAAGCACAGACCGCGCGGCAATCAGCATGCCGACGCTGCTGGAGAAGGCAGCCAGGACCGAGGCCAGGCCAAAGCACGCCGCGCCGAGGAGAAGCAGCTTGCGCCGGCCCATCCGGTCCCCGAGCGTCCCCATCGTGATCAGGAAGCCGGAAAGCATAAATCCGTAGATGTCCATGATCCACAGCTGCTGGATGCTATCCGCCCCGAGCCCGATGCCGATATGGGGCAGGGCGAGAATCATGACGGACACGTCGATCGAGACGAGCAGGGCGGGCAGAGCCAGCACCCCAAGCCCTATCCATTCCTTCAGCCCGGCCCGCTGCGTGGATTCCATGGCGGCCTTCATTCTTGGCCGTCGAGAACCTTGCCAAGCATGTCCAGCATCAGCTTCGTACCGTGTTCCCGTTGTTCGGGGGTATCCTGCCCATCCAGATAAACCCCTTGCTCCGTATAGATCAAACGGGTACCGCTTGGGTCCTGCAGGAATTCGACCGTCGTCACGGATACCGAGATCCGGGTTTCTCCCATGTCCAGCGTGTAGCTGTAAACAATCCGCTGGTCCGGAACGATGTCCTGGTAGCAGGCGTCAAAGGTGAAGACCGGGCCTCCGTCGGGACCTCCCCGGCTGAACTCCCGTCCTCCCACGCGGAACTCAAATTGGTCGGCGCCGGAGAACCAGCCGGCTTTGATTCCCTTATCCGCCCATGCCGAGAAGACCTTGGAAGGGGAATGGGGATAGCTTCGTTCGATAACAAAAGTGGAATGGTTCGAGGATGTGGTTTTATTCATTAGGATTTCCTCCTTGGCCGGGTTCTCCCGGATTGTTGTCTAAATAAGCGCCCAGCTGATCGAGATAGAGATTCCAGCCGGCTTTCTTCTCGTCCCAGTGCTTTTCCTGGCTGGATTTCATGGTCTGCATAAGGTTGGTGAAGGTCTCGACCGTCAACGGTTCGTTCCGGTGCATCAAGCCGGCTACATGCTCCAGCTCCCGCAGCAGCTTCTGCTGCGTCCGGATCGTTTCCCGGAGCCGGGCCATCTGAAGGGAGACAATATCCTGCAGCCCCATGCGTTTCCCTGTCATCACTTCTTTGATTTGCTCGAGGGACAAGCCTAATTCCTTCAAGGAAAGAATTTGCTGCAGGCGGGAGAAGTCCGACTCGGTATAAAGCCGGTAGCCGGAGACGGTATGACCGGACGGGGAGAACAAGCCGATCTGATCGTAATAACGCAGCGTGCGTATCGTGAGTCCCGTCATTTTCGCAAGCTGTCCAACCTTCCATTCTTTCTGCATGATCATTCCTTTCTTTGACGCTAGCTTTCTACCGGTAATTCGACTATACACGATGACGTTACGTAAGGGTCAAGGTCTAATGTTGTCCGGCGGGAAATAAAAAAAGGCCGGCGAACCGATCCATACAGACCGGCCCGCCAGCTTCCTTTTGTCGGAAACCACCAATCAGGGGGTAAGCGCCAGACGTCCTCTAAAAAACAGCTCCGAGGGCTCCGCCGTATCCATTTCCCCGTCCAGGATCCGCTTCACATCCTCCAAGGTCTCGTAAAGCGTCAGCCATTCCCCGGGCTTCTTCGTGTACGGCTCCGCCACATAAAACGGCTGGGCCAGGAAGGATTCCAGCCTCTCACCCCGCTTGTAAAGCTGGAGGTCGGCGTCGGTAATCTTGTCTACCCCTTGGGCCGTCACAAGGGATCTCATTTCCCGGTAGCGGCGGAGCAATTTCTTCGCCCGCTGCTGGGCGGCCAGGTGTACCGCATCAAGAAAGGCTCCTTCGAGCAGGGTGGAGGTGGAGGCAATCGGATCGACAGCGGGATAGATCGAACGGCTGATTAAGTCCGCGTCGAACCTCCAGAGGGTATCTAGCGGCCCGTACGCTCCTTCTTCATCGGCTGCCTCACATTTGGTGTCAACAAGCGCTATGGTAATGGGTCTAGCGCCATTTTCCTTCAGCTTTTCCCGCAAGGCCAATAATTCACCCGAAAGGACCTTGCTGCGATCCACGCCAAGCAGGATATCCTTCTCTTCCCGAAGGTCGGCAAGACATTGAAACAGTTCTTCCGGGGCGGAATGACGGAAATCGGATTGAGCTTGAACATGTTCGATTCCGGGAGTATCCCTAACGGGATCCCAGAAGACGGTGGCAAACCCTCGTTTCTTCATTCGCAGCATCAATTCCGCCAGCAGCACCAGCTGCCCCATGTTCGGCCTGGCAACAAACCCTACCGTTCCCCCTCGTGCTATCGGTGCCAGCAAATCCAAAGCCTTGATACCCGTTTCGATCATTCGCAGCCCACTCCCTCTTATAATGAGTTCATCCAGACTACATCCTGCTAAAGAAGCCAGGGCCACCAACGTACGGACTTCCGCCCGCCCAACCGGTATTTTTCCCGTGCATAAATTGGAAACCGTCGCTGCTCTAAGTCCGGCTTCCCGAGCTGCGGTGGTCAGGTTAGGAACCCGGCGGCGAAGCAAAGGAACGTTAAGCTGCAGCTCTTCATCCATTTTTTAACACCTCCTGTTACTTTATATAGTAATTATAATTACTTCAAAGCGCAATAATATTTGGCAAAAAATGTGATTATATTTTGAACAGGGGCAGCGATTCTTTATGGAGTGCAAAAAAACGCACGGTCCTATGGGAAGGCCATGCGTTTTTGTAGGATCCATGCGATAGGGAATGCCTTTTTCCCTTAAAACTGCCGGTCGTCCACGCTGTCCAGCCAGGAGGTGATGCCGCCGATCACGCTCGTGACGCTCCCGTTCTCGAACGGCGAAAGCAGGCCTGCGCTCTCGGCCAGCTTGGTGAACGATTGGCTGCCGCCCAGGCGGCAGAGGGCCAGATAGTCCTGCCAGGCGGCTTGGAAATCTTCCCGGGACCGCTTCCAGAACTGGA
This sequence comes from Paenibacillus aurantius, assembly GCF_032268605.1. Taxonomy (NCBI): domain Bacteria; kingdom Bacillati; phylum Bacillota; class Bacilli; order Caryophanales; family Paenibacillaceae; genus Paenibacillus; species Paenibacillus aurantius. The sequence continues at coordinate 6,204,025 of NZ_CP130318.1, read as the reverse complement.
AAGCACAGAGCTGGGCGAGAGTGTAATCGATGTAATAGAAAGGCGTCTGGTAAATGTGGCTCTGCTTCTGCCAGAATCCGCCGCGCTCGAGGTAATCGTTGCCGTCGAAGCTTCTCCCCGGCTGATAAATCTCTTCGATTTCCCGCCATTTCCGTTTGCGCTCGGCCGGGGTGGCTTCCGGATGCTCGTAGACGAAATGCTGGAATTCATCCACCGCCACGCCGTAGGGAATAAAAGACAGGGAGGAGGCGAGGTGGTTGAAGCGGTATTTGTCCGTATCCTCCCGGAAGAACAGCTCCATCCACGGCCAAGCCAGGAACTCCATGCTCATGGAGTGGATCTCCGCCGCTTCCATCGTCGGCCACCAGTATTCCGGGATGTCGAAGCTCCGGCTCATGTACACCTGGAAGGCGTGGCCGGCTTCGTGGGTGAGCACGTCGATGTCATGCGAGGTGCCGTTGAAGTTGGCGAAGATAAAAGGAGACTCGTACTCGCTGATGTAAGTGCAGTAGCCCCCGCTTTCCTTTCCCTTCTTGCTCAACAGGTCCATGAGGCCGCGCTCGGTCATGAAGCGGTAGAAGGCGTCCAGCTCGGGGGCGAGCTCCCGGTACATCCGGCGGCCCTGCTCCAGAATCCAGTCCGGGCCGCCCTTCGGCACGGCGTTCCCGCCTTTGAAGCGGAAGTCTTCGTCGTAGTACTGAAGCGTGTCGACGCCGATCCGCTTCTTCTGGCGCTCCGCCAGCTTGACGCAGACCGGAACGATCTCTTCCCGCACCTGGCGGCGGAAGTTGGCCGCCATGGCCGCATCGTAATCGGTCCGCCCGAGCCGGTCGTAGCCGAGCTGGACGAAGTTCTCGTACCCCAGCTTGTGCGCGATGGCCGTTCGCAGCCGCACAAGCTCGTCGTACAGCCGGTCCAGCTCCGCCTCGTGCTCCGCCAGGAAGCCGAACCTCGCTTCGTTGGCCCGGCGCCGGACGTCCCGGTCGGTCGACTGCGCATAAGGAGCCAGCTGCGAGAGGGTGTACTCTTCCCCGTCGAACGGTATCCGGGCGGAGGCGATGAGCCGGGTGTATTCCGACTTCAGCTTGTTCTCCTGCTGCAGGTCCTCGATGATTTCCGGCCGGAAGGTCTTGAGGGCGAGCTCGGCCAAGCGGAGAAGCTGGGTCCCGTACTTCGCCTCCAGCTCCGCGCGGAAAGGGGACTCTGTCAGGGCGCGGTAATAATCGGTTATGTATTCCTGAATGACCGGTCCAAGCTCGTCGAAGTATTCCTGCTCGGTTTTGTAGTATTCCTGATTCGTATCGACCGAATGGCGGATGTAAACAAGCTGGCCCATCGAATCCACGACGCTGCGGATCCGGTTAACGGCTGCGATGGCCTCCGTCTGCCGCTCGAAGCTCTCCGCCGCCCGCACGTCGGCAATGGCGGCCCGCAGGGCTTCGGTAACGGCCTTACGCTCGGGCCTTTCATAGCGGTATTCGCTGAAATTCACTTCCCGCACCTCTTTCTCCCTAAAGATATACGCATCACTTGCTGTCTGAATCGATTATACCGGATGCCGCGAAAGCTGTAACCGGATCAAAGGTTCGATTAAGCACAAATCCCTGCAGGCGGCCGGCCATTAAGACGGAAGCGGGCGGAAGGCTTAAGGCTTGCCGCAAATGCCGTAGAAGAACATGTGGACGATGCCTTCGAGAAAGCCCTCCCGGTCCTCGCTCTGCGCGGCCATCCCCAGGACGAGTTCGTACTGGTTCATGTACAGCTGCATAAGGGCCATCACCTGCTCGGCGGACACCTTCTCCGAAATTTCCCCGCTTTCCTTGCCCTCCTGGACAATTCTCATGGTCAAGGGCAGCGTTTTCTCCTGGTACTGCTCGCGGAAGAAGCGGTCCAATTCCCGGTTCTCTTCCATCATCTCTTTAATCAGGCCGGGCGGGAGCTCCTTGTAGGAGGCTTTCTCCAGCGAAAGAATGTGCTCGATCTTCTCCTTCAGGGAATGGCCCTCGTTCAGGTACGCCTCAAAATCCCGGATGGATTTCTCCGCATAATCCTTGATGACCTCCGTCAAGAGGGCCTCCTTGCTTCCGAAATAGTTATAGATGGTCACCTGGGAGACCCGGGCTTCCTTGGCAATGTCGGCGATGCGCATTCCCTTCAGGTCCAGAGCGGTCTGCAGCATGGCGAACGTCGTTTGCTTGATCTTGTTTTTGATTCCTTGGGCTCTTTTCTCGAATCCGTTCACCCGTTTTCCTCCCAAATGGTCAGCTTATGCAGCATTTCGTGAAATGATGTCAACTAAATATTTCATAAAGTCATTGACGGCTTCAGTTGCCAGGTATAGTATAACATATGAAATCTGACGAATTGGATATTTCATTTTTTCTGAAACCCTTGGAGGTGCCGTATGCTGACGGTGGAACGGTTGACCAAACGTTTTTCGAACGGGAAGGGAATTTCCGAGGTGTCGTTCACGGTGGAGAAAGGAGAGGTCTTCGGGTTCCTGGGCCCGAATGGCGCGGGGAAATCGACCACCATCCGCCAGATCATGGGCTTTATCAAGCCGGACCGCGGGTCGGTGAAGATTAACGGGCTGGATACGTGGAAGGAGCAGGGGAAGGTGCAGGCGTATGTCGGATACCTGCCGGGGGAAATCGCTTTTATTGAAGGGATGACGGGAAAAAGCTTTCTCGACTTCATGGCCGCGATGCAGGGGGGGAAGGATTCTTCCCGGCGGGCCCGTCTGATCGAGAGGCTGCAGTTCGACGTGAACACGCCCATCCGCAAAATGTCCAAGGGCATGAAGCAGAAGGTCGGGATCGTCGCCGCCTTCATGCATGACCCGGAAGTGATCATCCTGGATGAGCCGACCTCGGGGTTGGATCCTTTGATGCAGAAGGTTTTCATCGAGCTGGTGCTGGAGGAGAAGGCGCGGGGGAAGACGTTCCTCCTGTCGTCCCACAGCTTTCCGGAGATCGAGAGAACGTGCGACCGGGCCGCGATCATCAAGGACGGCTTGATTGTGACCGTGAAGGATATTCATGAGCTGCAGTCGATGCAGCGGAAGCTGTTCGAGGTAACCTTCGCCGACGAGGCGGAGGCGGAAGCTTTCGCGAAGTCGGGGCTGCCGATTGAATCACGGGAAGGAACCCGGGTTCGGGCGGCCGTCCAAGGTGACTATAACCGGTTCGTGGAAGAAACGGCGAAATACCGTATCCGCAGCCTCGATACGTTCTCCCAGAACCTCGAGGATGTCTTTATGAATTACTATGACCGAAAGGAGGGGGAGCAATGAACGCCACCCTCTATAAGCAGATGCTCCAGGTCCATCTGAAGGGATTTCTGAATTACGCTTTCGGCTCCGCCTTCTACATTCTTCTTATGTTCTGGCTGTACCCGGGCATTGCCCGTAATGCGAAGGCCATCGACGACCTGGTCGCCTCCATGCCGGCAGGCGTGGGGAAGGCGTTCAGCCTGAACGGCTTCGGGAGCGCGGAGGCTTTCATCTCCGGTGAATATTACGGGCTCCTTCTCGTGCTGATTCTCGCCGTCGTTTCCGTCCAGGTCGCCACCCGGCTGATGGCCAAACTGGTGGACCAGGGCTCCATGGCCTATCTGCTCGCCACCCCGACAACAAGGGCCAAGGTCGCGTTTACCCAGGCGGGCGTGCTCGTCACCGGTCTTGCCCTGATCCTCGCGGTGACCACCGCGGCCGGGTTCCTGGGAAGCGCCTGGTTCCTGAACGGGGAAGAGGTCAACCCCGCCAAGTTTCTGCAGATGAATGCGGCGGCGTTTCTGCTCTTTTTTGCGGTGGGGGGTGTGGCCTTCCTCATTTCCTCCCTCTCCAACGACGAGAAAAAGGCGGCCGGCCTTTCGGGCGCCGTGACGTTCGGCTTCTTCAGTCTCGATCTCCTCGGCAAGCTGAGCGACAGCCTCGACTGGATGCGGGCGCTCTCCCCCTTCTCCCTCTACCGGCCCGGGGAAATCATCAACGGGCAGATGGCGCTGACGGGGCCGTTCCTCCTTCTGGCCGGCATCGGGCTGGCGGCTTTTGCTCTGGCTATTATCCTTTTCCGCAAGCGCGATCTGCCCTTGTAGCGGGGGAGCAGCGGGATGGGGAGTCCGGATGCCCATCCGAACGCGCAGAATCGTGACGCAGCCGCCAGCAAATCGAGGGCCTGCTTGTTCTCGATTCGTTAGCCGCTAAGGCATAGGGATTCGGACAAGAAGAGGCCATCCCGGTGCCTTATCCATAAGCGGACCGCGTGTTTCCGGCCATCATAAGCAGGCCAGCCCGAATTTCCGGCTGGCCTGATCCTGCGAGGCTGTCCCTCCGGCAGATTGCTCTGCCTTGGGGGACGGCCTTTTTATCGAGGGAAAAGGCTTAGCGGTCGAGGGGAAGCCGCTGGGCGGTCTGGCTGGGGGCCTCCGTTTCGGGCACGAGCTTCAGCACGACGATGCCGATTAGGAACAGGATCACCAGGCTGAACACGCCGAGATTGGAGCGTCCCGTAAGCTGGGCGGTGACCCCGACGAGCACCGGCCCGAGGATGGAGGCGAATTTGCCAAAAATGTTATAGAACCCGAAGAACTCATTCGCCTTCTCCTTGGGGACGAGCTTTGCGTAATAGGAGCGGCTCAGCGCTTGAATCCCGCCCTGGGACGAGGCGACCATCATCGCGAGAATCCAGAAATCCAGTGTGGTTTTGAGGAAATAGGCGTACACACAGACGGCCATGTAGATGATAATTCCGGCATAGAGCATCGTTTTGCCCGTAAATTTCTCCGCCAGCTTCCCGTAGAGCACCGCAAAAGGAGCGGCCACCACCTGGGTGACGAACAGAATAATAAGCAGATTGGTCGAGGAGATGCCGAGATCCGAGCCGTAGGCCGTAGACATGGTAATGACCGTCCCCACACCATCAATATAGAAGAAGTAGGCAAGCAGGAACAGAAATAAGGTCCGGTATCGGCGTATATCTTTCAGGGTCGTGCCCAGGCGCTGGAAGCTGGCCGCTACCGTGTTCGGGATCTTCTCCAAATAATAGACCTGACGTACGTTGCGCAGCAGAGGCAGGGTGAAGACGCCCCACCACACGGCGGTGATCAGGAAGGCGATCCGGCTCGCGGTGGCGGCCGACAGGGGAAGGATCCCTTTTTGAGCAAGAAGAATGATGATAATACTTACAATAAAAGGAATGGTGCTGCCGATATAGCCCATACCGAAGCCTCGGGCGGACACCCGGTTCATCCGGTGTTCGGGGGTGACATCCACGAGAAATGCGTCATAGAACACGTTCGACCCGGCGAAGCCGATGGCCGAAAGGGTATAGACGATCAAGAGGAGCAGCCACTGATCGGGAGGGACTAAGGCAAGCGCGGCGGTAGAGGCGATCCCAAGCACGAAGAAGAAACGGAAGAAGCGCTTCTTGAAGCCTTCGTAATCGGCAATGGTTCCGAGAATCGGGGACAGGATGGCGAGAATAAAGGTCGCGATGCCGATGGTATAGCCGAGGTAGGCGGTGGAGTTGGCGGCCGACACCCCCGCGTCCGTCGCAGCGGCCTTGTAAAAGAGCGGGAAGACAGCTGTCGTAATGATGATGGAATAAGCGGAATTCGCCCAATCGTAGAGCATCCAGCTTCGTTCCTCTTGCGAAAAATGTTTCACGTGGAAAATTCCCCCTTATTATGAAACCATTCCAGCTACTCTGATCATAAGGCATAATGGGGTTCCAGGGAAGGTTGAAAACGGTTTCGCCAATCCCGCAATCCAAAAGAAACGCCGCGGCGGGATGCTTGGTATAGTGGAAGTCAGCAGGGTCACCATTTGAAGGAGGCTGGAAAAGATGAACTCACTATTGGTCAATCAATACGAGCTGCTCAGCGGGTTGTTTATCGAGAATATTGCCAAGCACATACCGGAGGAGATTGCGGATCTTCAGCCGGAGGGCTTCTCCAATACGATCCGGTGGAACATCGGGCATGTGCTGTTTCTTACGGAGCAGCTGGTGAATTTCCCGGAGCGGTCCGCGGATCCCCTGCCGGCGGAGTATGAGAAGCTGTTCGCCAGAGGAACGAGGCCGTCCGAATGGGCATCGGAGCCGCCGTCCCTGGAGGAGCTGGCCGGTCATCTGAAGGAACAGCTGGAACGGTTTAAACGCATTCCTGAGGAGAGGCAGAGCCAGGTGCTGCAGGAGCCGGTGGAAGGGATGCGGACCTTTGAGGAGCTGGCGAGCTTGATTCTGGTTCATAACTCCATGCATGTAGGGATAATCTTCACCATGAAGCAGGTCATCGAGCATTCGCTTGAGAAGAGTGCTATGGAGGCGTAAGGGTTCATCTGCCTCTAAGGAAGGGGGTAGGTCCATGAGTAAGCTATTGGACGACGCGGTTCGTAACAATATCCTATGGTGCGGCTGGGTCAGCCGCGCTCACGGAGCGGCGCATGCCTACAGCGGGAACCTGTGGAGGCTCGAGTCGCAAGGGCCGCCGTACTATCCCGACGCGATTACAACGAACCGGCTTGCCACCATGGAGGAGATCAGGCAGTTGGCCGAAGCCCCTCGGCCCCCAGGCAGCCTTAAGGACAGCTATGCCCTTCTGGATCTGTCGGTGGCCGGCTGGAAGCTGCTGTTCGAGGCCCAATGGATTCATCACCCGGCGACGGACGCTGGTTCGTATCCTCCTACATGGCGGAAAGCGGAAACGCCGGAGGAGACACAGGCATGGATTGCGGAGAGCGGGCTGCAAGGCGTCCTGCCTCCGGAGCTGACCCGGCACCCGGACATTGCCCTGTTATGGAGCCGGCCGAGCGAATCTGCGACCGGTTTTGCGGGGAACCGGGGGGCAGGGGTCGTCGGCATCACCAATGTATTCGGAGGCGGGGGTGGCCATGAAGAGTTATGGTCGGCCATCCCGCGAATCGCCGCCGTTGATTTTCCGGGACTCCCGCTCGTCGGGTATGAACAGGGAGCATCACTTGCCGCCGCCCTCAAGTCTGGATGGACGGCCCTGGGACCGCTCCGGGTGTGGATCAAGCCTTCATAGGGAACAGAAACCGTCAGCCTGCGGGCCAACGGTTTCTTTTTCGTGCATGCAAATGAACAGTAATAAACAGAAGAAACGCCCTTATTTAACAAAGATAAACAAAAAGTGAAGGGATTCGAGAAAAAGCGTTGACAGGATTTGCAAGCCGGTAGTATACTTCATCTGAGCAATATTGAGCATAAATTAATTATTATCGAGTGTAAATGAACAGAAAGCGGAACACCCGATAGGATTTCTGCTAAAGAAAGAGGAGGAGAGAACTTGAAACAGGCTAATTTGCAGCAGAACGGCGTGAAATCGCGCGCTTACCGCTTGGTACAACCGCACGAAGTGGTGGAAACCGCTCTTGAGCATGAGCTTAGGGAGTGGGAGGTGGCCGTGGAGCCTACGCTTGGCAGCATCTGCCATGCCGACTTGCGGTATTTCAGCGGACAGCGGCGTCCCGAGGCGTTGAAGAAGAAGCTGCCGATGGCGCTTATTCATGAAGGAATCGGAACGATCGTTGAAAGCGGAACCAGCGACCGGGAAATCGGACAGCGTGTCGTCGTGGTTCCCAATATCCAAGGCTATCTGCTTAACGGAACGGCCCAAGAGGAATGCTGCCCATCCTGCCAGGATACCCGGAACAGCCAAGGGAGCAACTACTGCCAGAAAGGGCGTTTTCTCGGAAGCGGTTTCGACGGCATCGCCCAGAGCCGGCTTGTGGTGCCTTCTGCAAGCGCTATCCCGGTTCCCGACGAGGTTCCGGATGAAATTGCGGTCCTGACCGAACTGAGTTCGGTTTCGTACCAGGCGCTGCATCATGTGAAGGACCTGCTGCCCACGGCACGTGTCGTCGTGTTCGGAGACGGACCTGTCGGCTATCTGGCCGCTGCCATGCTTCACCATGTGTACGGCGTAAGCGAAGACCGTCTGACCGTGTTCGGAGCCGTTCCCGAGAAGCTCGGGCAGTTTGATTTTGCAACCCGCCATCTCGTTCAGGAGTATGATTTCTCGGCCGGCGGCCTGTACGACGTTGCTCTCGAATGCACCGGGGGACGGTTCTCCGAAAGCGCGATCAACCAGGCGATTGATGTGCTGAAGCCGGGTGGACACCTCATTCTGATGGGCGTTACGGAAGAGCGTGTGCCGATTAACACCAGGGATGTGCTCGAGAAGGGCCTTACCTTGAGAGGCAGCAGCCGGAGCTCGATCGAGGATTTCCTTCCCGTGCTGGAGGCGATGAAGGATCCGCGCTGCCAGGACACCCTGCGCAAGCTGCTTCCGTCTGAGAACACGGTTATCCGGTCGGCGGAAGACTTTGCCGAGGCGATGGAATATGCGGAGAACAACCGGGGCTGGAAGAAGGTTCTTCTGGACTTCGAATGGTAATATTTGCGCATAATCATTAAGATTATATAAATTTGAGCGCAAAGTAATGACAAAAACGAGCAAATGAAGTACACTTAATGAGCAAGGAAGAATGCGCTTTCACGAAGAAGTAAACATTTATACGCATTCTGCCGAACTTAATACTGGTTATAGGAAAGGAAGGAGGATGCGGATGTCCAGAAACAGGCTTTGGGGCAAGCTTCGCCCCTACGTCATGATCGGTCCCGCCATGGCCGGGATTATTCTGTTCGTCATCTACCCGGTGCTCTACCTGATCTACTTAAGCTTCTTCAAATACAACCTGCTGAACAAAGCCAAGAGCAAATTCATCGGACTGGACAATTACAGCCAGATCTTCTCACGCGCCGACTTCTATAAGACGCTCTGGAACACCTGCCTCTACACGGTAGGCGTGGTGGTGCTGACGATGGTTCTCTCCCTGCTGGTAGCCGTCTGGCTCAGCAACAGCACCAAGTTCAACTCCTTGATTCAGGTAGGGATCTTTACGCCGCATATCATCTCGATCGTCTCCATTTCCCTTGTGTGGCTGTGGATGATGGACCCGAATGTCGGCTACCTGAACTATATTCTGAAATCGCTCGGCCTGCCTCCGTCCCAATGGCTGCAGAGTTCCAAAACCGCCCTTGGTTCGATCATTCTGGTCTCGGTGTGGCACAGCATAGGCTATTACGCCTTGATTATGGTGGCCGCCATCAAAGGGATCTCGAAAGATATTTTTGAAGCGGCCGACATCGACGGGGCAAGCAAACTGCGCGTTCTGCTCCGCATCACGATTCCGATGATCTCGCCTCAGCTGTTCTTTATCCTCATCATCATGACCATCGGCTCCTTCAAAGTATTCGATACGGTGCGGATCATGACGGGAGGCGGACCGAACAAGGCTACCGAAACGCTTGTTTATTACATCTATGAATTCCGGACCACAAACATCGGGTACGCCTCGGCCACCGGGGTTGTGCTGATGGCGGCTATCGCCGTTCTCACGGTCGTTTATTTCCGGATGCTGTCCAAGAAAGTCCATTACTCTTAATGGCTCTGCACCGGTAGAGGAGGGTTACGCTTGAGCTTGAACCGCACGATCAGCAATGCTTTGAAATTGGTCCTGCTGCTTATCTTTGTCTTCCCGTTTCTGTGGATGATCTCGACTTCCTTGCAAACCTATGCCGAGACCTTACGATTCCCGCCCACTCTCGTTCCGGCGGTTCCGCAATGGGAGAACTTCGTCCGTGCGATGAGTGCCGGCCCGTTCATGACCTATGCGAGGAACTCGGTCATCATCACGCTTTCGATTCTGGTGATTCAGCTGCTTGTCATGATTCCGGCGGCTTATGCTTTTGCTAAATACCGGTTCCGGGGCAAAACGGTCATGTTCAGCATGATCCTGCTGGCCTTCATGATTCCCGGACAGGTGACGTTCATTCCGGTTTACCTCATGATGGCCGACTGGGGAGTGATCAAGACGCTGATTCCGCAGATCATTCCGTTCATGTCGAATGCGTTCGGGATTTTCCTGCTCCGCCAGTACTTCATGCAGACGCCGGAAGAAATCATCGAAGCGGCCCGGCTCGATAACGCGAGCGAGTTCCAGATTATTTGGAGAATCATGACTCCGATGGCCTTGCCCGCTCTCGCCACGGTTGTTCTCTTCAGCTTCGTCAGCCACTGGAACGATTACTTCTGGCCGCTGGTTATGACGGATTCCACAGGCGTGCGTCCGCTGCCGGTCGGGATCTCCATGCTTAAGGAGACGGAAGGAATCAGCAATTGGCATATTATCATGGCCGCCAACGTGGTGCTGGTTATCCCGATTTTGCTCGTCTACACGTTTTGCTCGAAGTATATCGTTCGTGCCTTCGTTTATTCAGGGATTAAATAACCGCCAGGTTTCCATCCCTTGGAATAATATGACCTATCAGATGGAGGGGTAAAGAAAATGAAAAAGAAACTTAGCGGAATGATGATGGCCGCCGTTATGCTCACAGGGGTAATGGCCGGCTGTTCGAACGGCTCCGGCACGGATAGTGCTTCCGGGTCTCCCGCTCCGGCCGCATCGGCCAACACGGGCGGAGACGCTGGTAAAGGCGGCAAGGTAACCATCCAATTCTGGCATTCCATCGGAGGAAAGACGGGAGAATACCTGCAGGCCATGCTGGACCGCTTCAACAAGTCTCATCCGAATATTGAAGTGGTGGGCACGTTCCAAGGCTCTTATGACGAAACGGCCACCAAGCTTCAGCAGTCGCTTGCCGCGAAGACGGCTCCTGACGTCTCCATGCTCGAGCGCGCTTATGTGCAGCAGTTTGCGGAAGCGGATGTTCTCGAGGACATGACGTCTTACATGAAGAAGTCCAACTTGAGCGCCGATGACTTTGTTCCCGGGCTTATGGGACACTCGACCTTCAACAAGAAGCTCGTTTCCCTGCCTTTGAACCGTTCGACCCCGATCTTCTACATCAACAAAGACCTGCTCGATGAGAAAGGCCTTGCCGTTCCGAACACCTGGGAAGAGCTGAAGAAAGTGGCGAACGCCCTGGTAGTTAAGGAAGGCAATGAATACAAGCGTTACGGAATGACGCTCGTCCACGATTCCTGGTACCCGATCGCGTTCATTACGCAGGCCGGCGGCAAGTTCTTCAATGACAAGGGAACCTCGCTTGGCTTTATCGACAGCGGCGAAGGCAAGAAAGTGTTCAGCTTCCTGAAGGATATGCAGAGCACGGGAGCCTTGTACTACCCGCCGTCCCAGAACTCCGGCAACGTGGCGATCCAAATGTTTACCGAGGGCAAAGTGGGCATGATGTTCCAGTCCACCGGCGTTATGGGGTCCCTGGGCTCGAACGTAAAGTTCAAGATGGTAACGGCCTTCCTTCCGAAGGATAAAGTCAACGCCGAGCCTACCGGGGGCGCGAACATTGTGATGACCTCCGACTCCAAGAACAAGCAAGCGGCTTGGGAATTCGTCAACTGGATCATGACCGATCCTGAAGGCGGCCTGCAGTTCGTTCTTGATTCCGGCTACCTGCCGTTTACGAAGAAGATGGTCGAGACCCAGCAGATCAAAGATCTGTGGGCCAAAGAGCCTAACCGCAAGGTGGCCTATGACCAGCTGCAGTACGCCGTGGATACGAACAAGAGCACCGTATGGCCGGAAGTCATGAAGGAATTCCATTCGATCATGCAGGCTATTATGTATGACAACAAGGACATTGACGCCAGCCTTCAGTCCTTCAAGAAGGAAGCCGAGCGGATTCTGAGCTCCAAATAATCGGCGGGTTGCTCCCGCATCTAATCGAATAATGTAGAACGGGGCCGGGCTGAACGGAGCGCGGCCCCTTTTGCGGAAGAAAGCTGGAAGAAGGAGGGGAAGGATACCTTGCTTGCGGCGGAACGGAAGTATCAGATCGCGGCTTATGTCAAGCAGCACCGGGTAGCGTCAGTTGCCGAGCTGGCCCAGCAGTTCAACGTTCATGAGGCCACCATCCGGCGGGATCTCGAGGCGATGGTTCAGACGGGGCAGGTGAAACGGACCCACGGCGGGGTAACGATTGATCAATGGACGCACAGCGAGCCCTCGTTCAGCGAAAGGGCGCTCCGGGAGCTCGATCAGAAGGTGCGCATCGGCCGCGCGGCGGCCGAGCTGGTGGAGGACGGGGATCATATCCTGATCGATTCCGGGACGACGACGCTCCATATGGCCAAATACCTTGTCCACCGCTCCAACATCACGGTGGTCACGAACGACATGAACATCGCCGGAGAGCTGAGGGAGGCTCCCGGCATCAAGGTCATCGTAACCGGCGGGGAGCTGTATCCTTCCAGCTATATGCTGAACGGCATGTTTACCGATCAGGTGCTGGATTCCCTGCATGTTCATAAGGCGTTTATCGGGATTCCCGTGATTCATCCCAAATACGGGCTGATGCATCCCGAGGCCAAGCTGGTTCCCGCCAAGCAGGCCATGCTCCGGGCGGCGGGAAGAATCATCGTGCTCGCCGACGACACGAAGATCGGCAAGATTTCGCTTCATACCGTCGCTCCCGTCGATGCGCTTCACACGCTGGTAACGGGAACCGAGGCGGGCGAGGCGGAGGTTAAGCCATTCCGCGACAGCGGGCTGGAAGTGATTCAAGTATAAGAAGAAGGGCCCTCGCTGCGCTAAGGAGGGCCCTTCTTTTTTGGTTGGCCGGCTCTTACGGAGCGGGCGGTTCCTCCAGCTCGATGCCGCGGCCCTGCCGGAGCGCTTCTTCATGGTAGAATCCGGCGATGGCCATGTCGAAGATGGCGAGCCCCATCGGATTGAAGAAGACGGGTTCCTCCGGCGCATAGCGGGAGAGCGCACTTCCCCAGAGGACATCCTCGAGAAGAAGGGCCCCCTCGGGCTGCAGGCCTTTCTCCAAATGGAGCCGCTCGATGTCGGTATTCTCCCGGCAAATTTCCTGCCAATCGTCCACGACGACGGCGCGGATCCCGGCCACACTCTCCGGCTGGTAGTCCCGCAAAGAAACATTAAGAAGCAGGGTTCCCCGCGGAGGCGGCTCGTCGATGTACCGGTCGGGAGATACGGTGCAGGTGGCGAAAATATCGGAGTTCCGGTAAACCGACCGCCAATCCTCGGCGATCTCCGTCTTGGCCCGGAGGGCCGGCGGGATGGTCTCGGGATCAATGGGCCTCCGGTCGTACAAGCGGACGCGTTCCAGCCGGTCTCCCAGGAGGGCGGCGGCCATGTCCAGGTGAGTGCGACCAATCGGGCCCCATCCGATGATGCCGAGGGAACAAGCGGCGGAAGGTCTAGCCGCACGGTAGGCGTTCAGCATGGCTCCGCTCACCGCTGCCGTCCGCAGGGCATTCAGCAGCCCGCAGTAGAAGAAGGCCGTGGGGCGTCCGGTGTCGGGATCGTTCAGGATAATGGTGTTATGCGCCCGGGGCAGCCCGTGCCGGTGATTGCCCGGGAAGCTGGCTATCCACTTGATCCCGGCCCGGCGGATGCTTCCCCCCGCATAGGCGGGCATGGCGATGATCCGGTTAACGGGATCCTGGAAGCGCAAGTACGGCTTTAGCGGAAAGGCGCAGTCGCCTTCCGCCTTGATCCGCACCGCTTCCTTCACGATGTCCGTCAGCTTGTGCCAGTCGACTCCCATGCCGCGGATGTGCCCGTCATGTAAATAAAGCATCGTTACGCCTCCTTAAGCGGAAGTCCAGGCGGGATCGAGCTCCTGCCGGACCCATTCGTCGTTATAGACGGTGGCCAGGTAACGGTCCCCGCGGTCGGGCAGGATGGCGGCGCAGACGGCTCCGGCCGGCAGGGTATCCGCGAGCCGGCGGATAGCGGAGATCACGCCTCCGGAGGAAGCGCCGGCCAGAATCGCCTCCCGGCGGACGAGATCCCGGCAGCCCTGGACGCAGTCCAGGTCCGACACATACACGACCTCGTCGGCCACATCGGGCCGGAACAGGCCGGGGGTCAGCCCGGCGCCCAGGCCGGGAAACCGGCGGGGGCCCTTCTGTCCCCCGAAGATGACGCTGCCCGCCGCATCGACGGCCACGATGCGCGTCGTCCATTGGCGGCTGCGGATGTATTCCATGCAGCCCCGGATCGTTCCGCAGGAGCTGACCCCGCAGAACAGGTAGTCCACGGGGCCGAGCTCCTCGCCGATTTCCCTCATGGTGGTGGCGGCATGGGCTCCGGAATTGTCCGGATTGCCGTACTGGTTGGTCCAGTACGTATGAGGATACTGCCGGAGCAGTTCCTGCACCCTCCGGATTCGGGCCGGAAGGAATTCCCCCGTTGCCGGGTCGGGCTCCGACACCAGATCGATTTCTCCCCGGTAGCTGCGGATGATCTGCTTGTGCTGCTCCGTGGTCCGGGGGTCCACCACGCAAATAAACCTCAGTCCCAAGTACCCGCACAGCTGCGCCAGGCTGATCGCGAGATTTCCCGAGCTCGATTCGATCACGACGGTTTCCGGGGTCACCTCACCCCGCCGGATCGCTTCCCGGAGCATGAACAGGGCCGGCCTGTCTTTGGCGCTTCCCCCGGGGTTCATTCCTTCCACCTTGGCATAGACCTGAAACGGCGCCCCTTCAAACAAGCGATTCAGTCTGATCAACGGAGTGCGACCGATTGTATCGGCTATCCCACCTTCAAGTTTCACTGGACTCCCCACTCTGCTCATAGAATAGTTTCTTGCCCTTGATAGAACCGCCCGAAGTGAGCTCCTCCGCTTTCACCCGGATTACCCGGATGCCGTCCAGAAGGCGGGCCTGGATCATCATGCCGATTTCGGGTATGAGGTGCTCAAGGTCATGGCGGATGGAATGCAGTACCTCATCGGTTGCCAAGGGACTCGCAATCGCGACCGTCAGGGCATTCCCCGTTACCTTTACCCGGAATCCCGCTTCGCTCAGATGGCGGTAGACCACCGTTTCCACGTCGTAAATGCTGATCTTCTCGCCATGCTTCAAGTCCGGGCCGATCCGCTTGACCAGACTGTGAAAGCTCGGCGTCCATCGGCCGTCCACCAGGATAGGGCGCAGGTCGCGCACCACATCATACGTGACGTAACGCAGCGCCGGAAAAGCCTCCCTTACGAGAGACGTCAGCACAAGCACCTTCTCCTGCGCGTCAGGCAGGGGCTCGAGCCCTTCCCCGAGCTCCTCCGAACCCATCCCTTCGGCCGACAGGCCTTCGGCCAGCACATAACGGCCGTGCTCGTGGGAGTAATAGGCGATGGTGCCGACCTCAATGGAGCCGTACGTGTCTGTGATCTGCTCCGGCTCCAGGCCGAGCTGCCGGGCGGTTTCGCGGATCCAGGCGCGGGAAGCGATTTCTCCGACGAGAACGACATGGCGGATGCCATAAGAGGAAGGATCCGGAGATTCCAGCACAATCCGGTTGAGAATCGACGGCATGGTATAAAGCACCTCGGGCCGGAAGCTTTCGAGCTTGGCCAGGTGCTCCTGGATCGGCAGCCGGAAGGAGATGGATTCCACCTCCATCCCGAGTCTCCGGAAGACCTCGACCGCCGTCGCCTCCGCGTGTCCCGTTCCCATATCGGCGAGAGCCGTCCGGTACCGGCCGGTTCCGAGAATAGCGCGGAAGATGTCTTCCTTGATGCGGACGTACTGCTCCTCGTCCCAATCCGAATAGTAAATCGCTTTGCGGATCCCGGAGGAGGTACCGGAGGTCCGGTAGCAGTTCAGTTCAGGCCGGTCGGCGAGCGGATTATTCTCCGCATAATAATAGGCTTCGAGGATAGATGCGGTAACGAGCGGCAGGTCCTGCAGCGAGCGGACCGGTCCTCCGCCTGCTCCGTTCCCG
The DNA here is from genome assembly GCF_032268605.1 of Paenibacillus aurantius. Taxonomy (NCBI): domain Bacteria; kingdom Bacillati; phylum Bacillota; class Bacilli; order Caryophanales; family Paenibacillaceae; genus Paenibacillus; species Paenibacillus aurantius. The sequence continues at coordinate 6,188,271 of NZ_CP130318.1, read as the reverse complement.
TTTATCCAGAGACGGTACCAGGGCAGATACGGCTCCATGCGGGCTAAAGCGGATTGAAGGTTATCTGGTTGGTCCATAGGCTTCCCCTCCCTCTAACATTTCAAGGTGACAGCATATCCGACTCTATACCATATTCACTCCCAAAGGGTTGGTTACTTGTTTGGACACCCAAGAAATCCGCGGCCTGCGGCCCACACCCCTGCTAGAACCGGCCTGTATGATATAGAAGCCTGAAGAGAAAGGGAGATATGAGGATGAGCCGAACGTCGATTTCCAGCAAGATGATCAAAACCCGGCTTCTTTTGCCTAACCCGAGGTTAGCCAAGCATGTTCCGGAAACCCGAATTCTGACCCGGCACCGTTTGCGCCTAATGCTGGAAAAGTACCGGATGGTCTATGTGAAGCCGGACAGCGGCTCGAGAGGAATCGGAGTGGTCCGGGTCCAGAAAGGGCGGCAATCCTACCGGTACAAAAGCGGAGAAAGAACGCAATCGTTTCGCAGCTTCGGAGACATGTACCGCTCGCTGCGCAGGCGGACCGGGGGCCGGCTTTATTTGGCCCAGAGAGGAATCCGCGTGTTGAAGTACAGAGGCCGTCCCTTCGATTTCCGGGTGATGATTCAGAGGGATCCGAACCGGGTGTGGCAAAACACCGGCACGGTCGGCCGCTTGGCCCATCCCCGCAAAGCGGTGACCAACGGAAGCCAAGGGGGCACGATCTACCCCTCGGAAACCTTGCTGAGACGGACGGTCGGACCGGTGAGAGCCCAGAGGATGATCAGGGGGATGAACCGGCTGGCCCGGTTAACGGCCGCTCAATTCGGCCGCCGCTACCCCGCCATGAACGAGCTGGGCCTGGACATTGCGATCGACCGCGATCTGTATCCCTGGATCCTTGAGGTGAACACCACCCCCGATCCTTGCCCGTTCGCCCTCCTGGAGGATAAGAATGCCATCCGCCGGATCGTGGCCTACGGCAAAGCTTACGGGCGCCATTACCGGCTGACGTGCACGAAAGCGAAAAAGGCACCGGGCTAAGGCGGACGAACTAGTGCCTCATCCGGTAGCTTAGTTGGCAGGAGAACCCCTTGATGCGCACGAAGACGGGTGAAAGAGGAACAACATTAACGGATAAGGCACGGGACTTCTTCTCTTGGAGGTTCCCTACCGTCCGGCCCTCTGGCCCGGGCGGTTTTTGGGCTGTGCGGATGACCGCCCACCTCCGCCATGTCCGCTCCCTACCTCCTGACGCTTTGGAGATCTATTAGCTGCGTCCGCTTACCGGAATGCCGGGACCAGACTGCCTGCCAACAGATGTTGGGCAACGCAAAACTACCCTTGGCCTGCTGGAGGCCAAGGGTAGAGGGGGGAAAGGCTTCGATCCGACTTGCTATTAATGCTCTGTTACTCGTTAAGCGTCACGCACGCTCTACGAGCCGCTGTTTTTCTTCGCGACCAGCTGTACATCCTGGGAGTTGATCCGGTTGTCGCGGTTCACATCAAGGCTCCGGTTGCTGTCGGTGACAGGCTTGCCGATCGACCGGGCGACGAGCGCCACGTCCGCCGCGTCCACCTTGCCGCTGCCATCCACATCTTCAGGGATGGTCACCTGGATCGTAATCCGGTTCATCAGGGTCCGGTTGTAGGAAGGCGAATAATACAGGTTGCCGTCAACGGCAAGGGTAAAGGCTTCGGTGTCACACAGGTACTTCGATTCAAACGTTACCGGATCGACTGCATACAGCTTACGGCCGAGGTTGGCGAAGAGGATGCCGTCCTTCGAGAATTGCAGCTGGAAGTTGCCCCAGCGGAAGCCGGTTCCGTTATCGGCCGGATTCAGGTTGAACGACTTGACGACCTTCATGGAATGAGGGTTCATGGCGAAGACATACCCGTTCGCTCCGCCCCACAGCAGGCCGTCCGGTCCGATCGTCAGTCCTCCGATAGCCGGAGGATTCGTCAGTCCGGGAAGCTCCAGCGAAACCTCGCGAAGCTTCTGCTTCGTGACGGGATCCCAGACGAACAGCTTGGCTTCCTCCGCAACCGGGTCGGAGGCAACTCCGCCGTTGATGCTGGTGGATCCGTACAAGAGCCCGTCATGGTACACGAGCGAGATTACGCTTTGATCCTGGACGACGTTGCGGAATACTTCGAAGTTGGAGCCGGCGTTGGGATCGTCCGGATCAAACGAGATGATCGCCCCGCCCAAGGCTCCGTAGGTGGCGATGGAGCCGAAATAAATTTTGCCGCCGCCGATGGCCTTGGCCCCGATGCGGTCCTGCTCGTTGCCCACGATGAACATTTTCTTCGGATTGGTGGAGTCGGCCGGCAGGGAGAGATCATATTCCCACACGTCTCCGCCCGGATAGACCCCGAAGTACAGCTTGTTGCCATAAGGAACCACGGCTCCCGCCTGCCCCATCGGGAAGAGCGTGGAGGTGTTGGTGGCGATGTCGTAGGCCGCGGCCTTGGAGGCCTGCATGCCGGTTACATAAATTTTGCCGTCGGGTCCGTTCTCCAGCTTGTTCGTAATGGTAGCGGAAGGGGGCAGGATGTTGGGGTACCGTTTAACCGTTTTGGTCTCGGGATTGAAGAAGACGATAATGCCCTGGAAATTCATCGTCACGATGCTTTTGCCGGGAAGGTCGGGATCGTCCACCTCCACCCAGTTCGCGCCGCGGAACGCCGTTTCGTATTCCATGCCGGAATCTTCCACTGCAAAAGTGTTGACGTCGAAGGTTTTGATCTTCTTGTCCGCCGGGAAATAAATCTTGCCGTTATAGGACTCCCTCGGCAGCTGCAGCCCCGAGGAGCTCTTCTCGATCACAAGGTCGAGCCATTTGCCCTGCTGGATGTCGTAAATATACCGTTTCTGGGAGGTATCGAAGCGGACGACCACGAACCGGTCATCGACGATATTCAGGTCATAGCAGTACCCCTTCTCGTTAAGCGAGGAGGCGAGCTCGACCTTCTCCCCTGTCTTTACGTTCAGGCGGTAAACGCGGCTGTTGGAGGTGCCGGCATACACGTAGCCGTTGCTGTAATCGATGGCGCGCACATACACCTGACCGGATTCGACCAGTCTGCCGTAGTCATAGCCGGTTTTGGTGGCGGGATCGTATTTGAGAATCTTTCCTCCCGGGCCCGTTCCGATATAGACTTTGCCGTCTTCATCAATGGCCAGGCACCAGAAGGTGCTTTCTCCCGCGTAAGTAAATACTTTCTCGGCGGTTTTCGTTACGGGGGAATAAGCCCATAGCTGTCCGGAGGAGGTGATGTACACGGTTCCGTCCGGCGCGATGGCGTGGTTCCACACTTCCCCGCCGCCTTCCATCGGAATGGTGCGGAGCACCTTATAGTCGTCGAGGTCCACCACGTTCAGCATAGGGGGAATGCCCTTGACCGTCGTGTACATGACATTGTGGCCGTCTTCCTTGCCGGCCTCACCGTCGAACAGGCCGACGACGCCCGAGATCGGAGCGGTCAGGTATTCGGGGTCGCCGAATTTCACCTGATCCAGACTTACGTTTGAAACCGCTTTCTTGCCAGGTGCGGCCTGAGGCTGGAGAGCTTCTTCGGCGGATGTGACAGATGGGACGGCCAGTAGAGTTGCCACCATGACGGAGGACAGCAGGGAGGCCATCGTTTGGCGTAGCTTTCGGATAAACAAATCAATCCCTCCTTGGATGGGGTATATGTATGAAGACAAGCCCTGGTTTCGGGCTGTCCACAGACCGGATAAGGCACTGGAATGGTGCAAAAATCGGGATAGGAGAAGGGCAGAGCTCCTGGAAAACCGGGATCCCAGCCGCAGGGAAAACGGCTTGGCGGACACCCGCGTAAACGGAGCAGGCGTGATGCAGGGCGGGTCCCTCGAGGAGAGGACGGCCGCCGAGCACCCGTCAGAGCGGGATGAAGGGCTTCCAGATGAAGTTGTGGTAACCACGTGGTTACCAATATCATCATAGGCCTGTCTCCCCTCCTCTGTCAACGGGACGTAAGACGGAGAAAACCATAGGGAGTAGGTCTTATCTCCCTGTCCTGGGCTCCGTCTGGGACCTTTTTTGTCGAAAAGGGATAGGTTTCAGGAAGCATTCGTCCCCTGGAGGTTCCTTGCATTCAAACCGGGCCGAATAAGTAGTATACTAGTCGGAGGGGAAGGGGCCACGGCAGGTTTAGCCGCGTTCCTTCTTTCGCACAATAGAAGCAAGGACCCGCTTCACGGAAAAGAGGAATCTCATGATGAAACCATCTATATATGGATTAACCCTGAATCAGCTGGGGGATTGGCTGGAGGGCCAGGGAGAGCGGAGATCCCGCGCGGTGCAAGTGTGGGAGCAGCTGTACCGAAAGAGAGTGACGGCCTTCTCCGATATGACGGACGTTAACGGGGACTGCCGGCAGCTTCTCGAGGAGCATTATTCGATCGGAACCCTGACGGAGCATACGAGGCAGGAATCGGCGGACGGAACGATTAAGTTCCTTCTCAAGCTGACCGACGGAAACCTGATCGAAACGGTTCTCATGAAGCACAAATACGGCTTGTCCGTCTGTGTGACGACCCAGGTGGGGTGCAACATCGGCTGCAGCTTCTGCGCCAGCGGCCTGCTGGCCAAAAGCCGGGACCTGACGGCGGGAGAGATCGTCGGGCAGATCATGAAGGTGCAGCTTCACCTCGACGGGCAGGGGAAGGGAGAGAAGGTGAGCCATATTGTGGTCATGGGCATCGGAGAGCCCTTCGACAACTATGCCCACCTGATGAATTTCCTGACCGTCGTTCAGGATCATAAGGGACTCGCCATCGGACCGCGGCATATTACCGTTTCGACAAGCGGACTAGCGGGAAAAATCCGCGAATTCGCCGACAGCTCCCAGCAGGTGAACCTGGCGATCTCGCTTCATGCGCCGAACAACGAGCTGCGCACCCGCATCATGAAGATCAACCGCGGGATCCCGATCGAGCAGCTGATGGAGGCGCTGGATTATTACTTGGACCGGACCCGACGCCGGGTGACGCTCGAGTATATTCTCCTGAAGGACGTGAACGACGCGAAGGAGCATGCGCTGGAGCTCGCGGAGCTGATCGGGAACCGGCGGCCGCTCGTCAACGTCAACCTAATCCCGTACAATCCGGTGGACGAGCACAGCCAGTACCAGCGGAGCACCCAGGAGGCCGTCCGAGCGTTCTATGACGTACTCAAGAAGCAGGGAGTGAGCTGCAGCGTACGGCTCGAGCACGGAACCGACATCGACGCCGCCTGCGGCCAGCTGAGAAGCAAGCAAATCCGCAAGCCCGAGGAGCAGCATTCTTGAGAAGCTTGTCCTTCGGCCGCCCCTACCGGCTTCTTCTCTGGGGCTGGGGCGAAGACCCCGGCTGAACGCTCGGCCCTTTATTCTGCACACAGCCAATAAAAAGCTTGCCGCGAGTCCAATCGGACCACGGCAAGCTTTTTTGTGTTGGAGAAACCGGTAATTCCCTGGCCCGTCGTTACCGGATCAGGCGGTAAAGCCCACCGGAACGATCCGCCGCTTCACGACCTTCCCGTTGCGGACGGTGAACTCGACGAAATGGAAGATCGGGGTAATCGTTCCCTTAAGGAAACCGGCCTTGACGAGAGGGGCTCCGGCGCCTCCCGAAAGCACATATCGGGTGCCTTGGAAGGAGAGCGTATCGAAGGCATGGACATGGCCGACCAGGGCGAGCGGAAGGCGGTCCTCGACAATTTTTAGAAAGCGGTTCAGCTGGCCGTTTTTGTTTCCGAAGGTGGAGGTCGGATCCTGGAAGTAGTTCGGGTTGGCCCACTTGCCGACTCTTGGCGGAACGTGCATCGAGAGAATGGCATTAGGCTGCGCGGCGGTAAGGGCGAGATCGAGGAAATTCAATTCTCCCGGCGGGAAGCCGTATACCTCCTGGCCCGGTCCTCCGAGATTGGTGATGTTGGAGACCCCGATCAGGGAGGTGCGGATTTTCGGGTAATGCAGGGCCCAATGGGTCGGCCCAATGTATTTGCGGAAATTGTCCAGCGGGCCGTTAATGCCGGTCTGGTCGTGGTTGCCGGGCACAATGAAGAACGGAATGTCGGGCACTCCCCGGGCGGGATCCTGGATCAGCTGGAGGATGCTGCTTACCTTAAGGCCCGAATACACGCCGCCCGTCTTGAACTCCTGAGCGGTTCCCGTGAACACCGAATCACCGCTGTGCAGGATGAACAGCGGCTTGCGCTTCAGACCACGGATGGCTTGGAGAACGAGCCGGAAAACCGTGTTGCTCGTCTGGCCGTCCCCGGCCCAGCTGTCCCCCATTCCGATGAAGGTGAACTCGTTCGGATTTTTGAGCTGGCGGACGAGGGTGTTGAGACGCCGGCGCGAGGTTTCGAAAAGAGTGGGGGTGGCGGAGAGCTTCTTTTTGATGGTGGGCATGGACACGTTCCTTTCCCAATAGGTTTACCCAATCAGGATATGGGAAAGGAAGCCCGGAGGAACGGCATGTGCCTGTTCAGCATCTCCTATAGAAGGAGAAATCCTAAAATAACTCGTAATGGAGGTCGGCAAGGGATGGCCATTCCCGCGGGAACCTGTGTCGGAGTGCTGTATTACAAGGAGAGGGGAGGATTATGGACGGTAGGCGTGCATAACGGACGAACCCGGAACACGGTGACCAACCCCTCGGTGCTGATTCTGGGCCATGTGAGCAATGAGAAGCAGTTCAACCAGCCTAAACCGGAGGCGCTGATCTTCTATCCGACGCTTGCCGCTTACCGGGCCGCTGTCAAGAACCCGCCGCCGATCAGCGTCGGCCGGCCGTTCGGGGTCCGTATCGCCACGAAGGTGACGGCACCCGGCTCCAAGCATGCCTGCGTGGCGTTTCTGCAAAGCCTTCCCTCCAAAGGAGGCACCCTCGTGACGAAGGCGCATAACGGCAAGTTTCGCTCCTACCTGTCCCCCCGGGGCAAGGTGTACAACAACGTAGCGGCCGCCATTCAAAGCATACGCGACGATCCCGGCGGCACGCTGTATTATGACCATTACAACCTCTTTCCCGGGGCGAGCGGAAGCTATGATCTTAAGCCGGAAACGACCTTCAAGACGAGTGTCACCGCCCTGCGGTTTCTGGTTTAACGAGAAGAGTCTGTCCTAAGTGTCTTATCCGGGAACTCTGTCGGTGAGAAAGCTTAATTATGCACGCGAGGGATCTTAGGTAAGCGGACCAACACTCCCGGATAAGCCGCTAGGTACGGGAGCGGAGGTACCGTTTCTTCAGGAACAGGAAACCGGCCAGGCCGGCAAGCACAACGATTCCCGCGTAGACGATGTTCGAGTAGACGTCCATGTAAGCGACGATGTCCTCCCAATTGCCTCCTACGGCGGCACCGACGCGGACCAGGACCAGGTTCCAAATCAAGGAGCCGACCGTCGTGAGGACGAGGAAGGCGGGCAGGTTCATCCGGGTGCTGCCCGCGGGGATGGAGATCAGGCTGCGGACGAGCGGAACGAGCCGGCAGAAGAGCACTGTCCACGCCCCGTACCGGGAGAACCAGGCATCCGCCTTCCGGATATCCTGCGGGGTAAGGCGAAGGATACGTCCGTAGCGGATCACGATCCGCTCAAGCCGGTTTACGTCCAGCAGCCGGCCGACGGCGTAAAGAAGAAGAGCGCCGACCACCGAGCCCAAGGTGGAGGCGATGACCACGCCGGTCACGGTAAGCGTAGAAGAAGTCGTCATGAACCCTCCGAAGGTGAGAATGACCTCGGAGGGAATGGGCGGAAAGAGATTCTCCAGCATGATGAGAAGAAAAATACCGGCATAGCCGAATTCGTCCATGATGGACGTGATCCAGTTTTCCATGATTACACTCCTTCTTGTTATAGTGAAATTAGTCGGACAGATGCTCCTTAAGCTTCCGGTACAGCAAAGCGTCGAGTGCCTTATAGAGCACAAACAGGAAGGCCATTCCAAAGCCGTAGGCGGCGAGGATCGTTTCGGCAAGGAGAAGTAGAAGCGAATGCGGAAACGTCATCCAGCCGATAAGGGCGAGTCCGGCAAAGGCCGCAACAGCCGTCAGGGACCAGCCAAGAAGATAGTAATGGGCATGCAGCTCGAAGAGCAGGGAGTTCTTGGACAGCGACAGCAGCTCCTGGACCCGGAACTGGGAGACGGCTTCCCGGGCAGCTTCCTCCTGGGTCCTTCCCTGGCTCCTTAAGTCCTCGGCGTAATCCTCAAGGTAGTTCTGCAGTTCCTGCTTGTCCTCCTCGCTCAACGCGAGCTGGGCGACATAAGCAGGAATATCCTCTCCCTTCCGGTACAGGCGGTTTAGGTGCATATGGGCGATATAATTGACGGCCCCCCAAAGAACGGCGATGCCAAAGGAGAGCCCATAAGCGGCGGAGAGCCAGAACTGGTCTTCGGGATCGATTACCCGGTCGGCGTAAAAGGTGGCTGCGCAGATGAAGATGGAGAGCGCGAGCAGCCATCCGTATTTCAGATCATGCAGGCTGAAGAGCTTGCGAATAAGCGGTCTCATGGTCCTTCCCTCCCTATAAGAACGGATCGACGATATCTACCGTCTGCTTCCATTCCTGTGTGTATTGGTCAAGCAGCTTCCTTCCCTCATCCGTCACGGAATAATACTTGCGCCGCCCCCCATGGCTTTCGCTACCCCAGTACGAAGTTACGGCCCCCTGCTTCTCGAGCCGCTTCAGCGAGAGGTACAGCGTCGCCTCCTGAATCTCAAAAACCCCTTTCGTACGTTCTTTGATCGTCCTTGAAATTTCGTATCCGTAATTCTCCTTCTTGTTCAGGACGGACAGAAGCAGCAGGTCAATGGTTCCTTTCAGCATTTCGGTATTCAAGGGCAGGACCTCCAAAGGACGATTACTTAATAACGTTAGGTACTAACCCATAGTAAATCATATTACTTAAAAATGCAAGGTACCAAATATCAAAAAGTATTCCTGCTGTCCGACGAACGGGCCGAACCCTCCATTCGGACAACGGAAGTCCGGGAGAGGATGTCGTACAAGGTTCTTTTGGTGGGGGACAGGGCTGTGCCGGCATAGAGAAGCACCAGGCCGTAGACACAGGCGCCCAGGAAGATGTCGGAGAAGGTCATGTCCTGTCCGTTCGAGGCGGCGAGCCGGTAGATCCATCCGTGAGCAAGCTCCCAAGGAAGAAATTTCAGGAAGGTTCGGAGAACGGAACGGGGAACCGAGACAGGCCTTCCGGAGCTGACGACGCGGAGGCCGAGCTTTTTTTTGCCGAAGGATTGGCCGACGAGCCGGGAATCGCTTATGACGTAGTACAGGCCGATGGGCAGGGTGACGAGAAGGAAGCCGGACAGCTGGGACCATACGAGGGAACGAGAAAAAAGCTTCTGAACGTCAGGATAAAGGTAGAGGCTGACCAGCGCGAGGACACCGAGATAAAGGGCGATCCCGGCATAATCATACAAAAAAGCGGCGAGGCGCCGCGCAAAACCGGCAGGCATACGCTTCCCCCTTCCTTCTCCCTTTACAGGCTATACGAAAGAAGGAGGGATAAGGTTGCAGACCGCTGCTTAAGAAGACCGGGGAGTGAGGAGGCGCCGGAAGGCTGTCAGCAGGAAGAGGGACGCGGCTTGAACGAGAGTGAGCCCCAGAAGATTCGTGACGAGGGGCGTACGGATCAGCCCGTACTTGAACAGCAGGAGGTTAACGGCCAGGAGAATTCCGGTAATGACGAAAAGGCCCATCCGCCTCACCCCCGCTGCGGCCGCCCCCGCAAACAGGAGGGAATCGGCGAGCACGCACAGGTTGATGAAAACGATATGGCCGCGTGACACGTCCGCAAACCAGGGGAGCCGGTAGTGGAGAGCGCCAAGAAGAGACGTATACAGGAAGACAAGGCTGAACTGGAGCGTCAGGTTAACAAAATACAGGATGAGAAAGCGGGGCAGAGCGCGGTCCATGCGGCAGCGGATGAGCCTCCAGATCCAGCGGGCGATTAGGAAGAAAACCGGCAGAGACAATCCCGTGTAGAGGACGTTCCACCAGTTATCAGCGTAAACGCCGAGGGACAGAAAGAGTATCTCAATGCCCATGAAGGCCAAGGCGGCCGCCGCCATCCCCGGCCAGCCGATCCGGTACACCGTGAGGAAGACGCCGGCGGCCGGAACAATAAAGCCGTCGGAAGCGATCCCTCCAAGGACGCCGTCAAACCAAGGATCCTTCACGAGGCGGGGGGTGTACCGGTAGCTGTCGAGCAGAACGAAGACGACGAAATCAAAAACAAACACAAGGCCGGACAAGCACAGGTGGAAGGGGAGGAACCGGAGGCTTCCCGTCTTCCTCCAGGAAAAGACCGTCAAAATCAGACTCAGGACAACCAGACCCAAGTAAGGCACGAACGATGGAATACCCGACCCCTCCCCTAGTGTCTTATCCGGTAACTTTGTTGGTGGGAAAGCCTCTGTATGTGCACGAAAATCAATAGAATAGCAGAACTTATTAGCGGATAAGGAACTAGCGCATGTGTAGTTATTCTCCCCGTTCGTTCCCTCTCTATACCGCCCCTGGAAGGAGGAGGAAGGGGAGGGGATGGGGCACGGGACGGAGCATTGTTCGCTCTTCCCGGTTCCCCTATACTAGGAGCAGATGGTAGGGGCGGAATCCCCGGAGGAGCAGGAACGGCAAAACCCCGGTTCCTAAGGAGCCGGGGTTTTGGATTACGTAGGGACTGGTAGAGCCTTAGCTCAGCACGGCTTCCGCCAGCAGCTCGTAGGAACGGAGCCGGGCGGAATGCTCGTAAATTTGGGCGGTTACGATGAGCTCGTCGGCTTGGGTCTCCTCCAGAATGGCCTGAAGCCGTTCCTTGACAAGGGCTTTGTCGCCGACTACCGAATAGCTGAGCTGCTTCTGGACGATCGACTTCTCGTACTCGCTCCATACGCCCTCCATGGTATCGACTGGCGGCTTCAGCATGCCGGGGGTCCCGCGGATCAGGTTCAGAAACTGCTGAAGCTGGGAAGTGGACAGTCGCCGGGCCTCCTCCACGGTGTCCGCCACCACAACATTCACGCCGACCATGGCATACGGCTCCTGGAGGGAGTCCGAGGGGCTGAACTGGCCGCGGTAAAGCTGGAGGGCGGGCAGCAGATAATCCGGAGCGAAGTGGCTCGCGAAGGAGAACGGCAGCCCGAGCTGACCGGCCAGCTGGGCGCTGAAGCCGCTGGAGCCGAGGAGCCAGACGGGAATGTCCAGCCCTTCTCCCGGTACGGCCCGCACTCCCGGTGCGGCGTTGCCGATCTCGGGATTAAAGTACGAGCGGAGCTCGCTCACGAGCTCGGGGAAGTCCTCCCCGTTGCTGCCGAGCCCCCGCCGGATGGCGCGGGCGGCGGGCTGGTCGGAGCCCGGCGCGCGGCCGAGGCCGAGGTCGATGCGGCCCGGATAAAGCGACTCAAGCGTGCCGAACTCCTCGGCGATCAAGAGAGGAGCATGGTTCGGCAGCATGATGCCGCCGGAGCCGACCCGGATGCGCTCGGTCCCGGCCGCTACGTGGCTGATCACGAGCGAGGTGGCCGAGCTGGCGATGCCGGTCATGTTGTGATGCTCGGCGAGCCAGTAGCGGTTATAGCCCCACTTGTCCGCATGGCGGGCGAGGTCGAGGGTGTTGGCGAGCGACTGGGCGGGCGTACTGCCCGCCACGACAGGGGCAAGATCCAAGACGGAGACCGGTACGCCAAGCGAACCGCGTGCTCCCGGTGAAGCTACAGTCATGATAAGGATTCCTCCTTCTGGACAAGTTATCCTTCCAACAGGGTTCCCCGTTCCGGCGGATCCTAGTGCCTTAGCCGGTAACTTGGTAGGGGGAAGCCTGCTTATGCGTAACAGATTGCTTGTCTACTATTATCGGCTGTTTGCCTATTAATTTCAAGCTGCGTTATTTTAGTAAGTGAGTGTCTGGGAGGGAATCCTGATCTTAACGAATGGAAAAGGGGATCTGGAAAGGAGAGGAGCTTATGGGGGATTTGCGCTTTAAACGCTCGGTGGAATTGACGCTGAAGGTGATCGGAGGCAAGTGGAAGCCCGTTATTCTGTGCCACCTGACGGACGGGGTGCACCGTTTCGGAGAATTGAAGCGGGAAATGCCGGACATTACCCAGAAAATGCTCACCCAGCAGCTGAGGGAGCTGGAGCAGGACGGCATTATCGATCGGACCGTCTACCAGCAGGTGCCGCCCAAGGTGGAATATTCCTTGACGGAATACGGCCAAACCTTGAAGGAGGTGCTCGTCGTGATGGCGGAGTGGGGGATCCGTCATGAGGAACGGACGGGCGTCGAGGAGGACTAGAGGGCTGTCCTTGGTACCCAAATGGGTACTAGGCCACCCGAAAGTGCGTACTGGTCAACCGGGAGAAGAGCGCCTATGATGAACCACGTAATCTAAATCCCGTTAAGGAGTGATGGAATCGTGGAGCTTCAGTTGGCATTGGATCTTGTCGATATTCCCGGAGCCAAGCAGGTGATTAAGGACGTGGAGCCTTATATAGATATCGTGGAAATCGGGACGCCCGTGGTCATCAACGAAGGCCTGCGCGCCGTGAAGGAAATCAAGGAGGCTTTCCCGAATCTCCGCGTGCTGGCGGATTTGAAAATCATGGACGCCGCGGGCTATGAAGTGATGAAGGCTTCGGAAGCGGGCGCGGATATCGTGACGATACTGGGAGCGTCCGAGGATGCCAGCATCCGAGGAGCGGTGGAGGAAGCCCGCAAGCAGGGGCGCCAGATCCTCGTGGACATGATCGCCGTCAAAAACCTGGAGCAGCGCGCCCGGGAGGTCGATGAGCTTGGCGTGGACTACATCTGCGTTCATACCGGCTACGATCTTCAGGCCGCGGGGCAAAATTCCTTCGAGGACCTGCGCACGATCAAGCGCGTGGTCAAGAACGCCAAAACCGCCGTCGCTGGCGGCATTAAGCTAGAGTCGCTGCCGGAGGTCATCCAGGCCGAGCCGGATCTCGTCATCGTCGGCGGCGGCATCACGGGGCAGGCCGATCAGAAGGCGGCGGCTTCCGAGATGCAGCGTCTGATCCGGCAGGCCTAAGCCGATGCGGACCGAACAGTACTTGGCTGCCATCCTCGACGAGCTGAACCGGGTGAGAGAAGCGGTAGCCGGGGAGCCCGCGGAGGAGTTGGCCGAGGCGATCCTGGAGGCCCGCAAAGTGTTCGTCGCCGGAGCGGGCCGCTCGGGCCTCATGGGCCGCGCCTTCGCCATGCGGCTTATGCACCTCGGCGTGGACGCCTATGTCCCCGGCGACACCGTGACGCCGGCTCTCGGCGCGGGCGATCTGCTCCTGGCGGGCTCCGGCTCCGGCGAGACGAAGAGCCTGACCGCCATGGCGCAGAAGGCGAAGAGCCTCTCCGCCCGCGTAGCGCTGGTGACGGTGGCCCGGGAGTCGACCCTGGGGCGGCTCGCGGACCTCACCGTCACGCTTCCGGGCGCGGCGAAGGAGGAGACGGGCCTCCAGCGGAGCACCGTCCAGCCGATGGGCTCGCTCTTCGAGCAGACGCTGCTCTTGTTCTACGATGCCCTGCTGCTCCGGCTGATGGAGAAGACAGGCGTCGATGGAGCCGCCATGATGAGCCGCCACGCCAATCTGGAGTGAGGCTAGGCTTTCGCGGGGGGCTAGGCTCTCTCCCCGAAAGCAGACCGAACTGTCCCGAATGCCTTATCCGCAAATAAAATTTTGCGGATAAGGCACCAGGTAGATTCTTCTACCGAAGGGGCAGTTTTTTCTTTGTCCTCAGCTCCGGGGCACTGTCGAATTTCATACCGGAAGGAGTCCGCGGAGGGGAAAGCCGATGCCTAACGAATCGAGAACACCCTATGAAGCGAAAAAAAGCCCTGGGACGAATCTAGCGAATCCTGATAGCGTTATTCGCTTAACGGGAGTCCTTTTTGGCCCGAAAGGGGGCGTATAGCGTGTTGTAGATTCGTTAGAAGGAGAGAAGGGTTTATTTGACGCGAATAAGCCTTGTACGGTTCGTAAGCCTGCTTGCTTGTCCGGAGGGAGGCGGCAAATCTCTCAAATGAAATGTAAGCGATTCCTACTATTTCAAGAATACGGAATCCGCTCCTCCCCTCCGGCAAGCCGTCCTTCGATCGCCAACGAAACCGGCGAAGCCGCGCCTTCATGGAAGAAATGCACTGACGCGTTGAAGAGGGAACTGGCTAAAATCGGCAACAATTCGGTTGAAATGGGCCCTGTTTGCCACTATAGTAGGAGGGTAGGTTACTACTATCCTTTAATAGAAATCAGGAGGGTTACTTCTTCATGAAAAAAGGGGTCATCGCATTAACCAGTCTGGTCCTCTCCTTCTCTCTCTTAGCCGGCTGCGGCAGCAGCAAGGGCTCGGAACCGGCGGCATCCGGAGACACAGGCACCAAGACGGCAGCCAAGCTCAAGGTAGGGATGGTCACCGACTCGGGAACGATCGACGACAAATCCTTCAACCAAGGGACTTGGGAAGGCATTCAGAAAGCCGCAAAGGAGCTCTCCATCGACAGCAAATACTTGAAGCCGGCGGGGACGACGGAAGCGGACTATACGAAGGAAATCGGCAACCTGTATGACGCCGGATACAAATTTATCGTGGCCCCTGGCTTTAAGTTCGAAACCTCCATCTTTAAATCGCAGGACAAATACAAGGACGCCAAGTTCGTTCTCATCGACGGAACCCCGCATAACGGCGACAATAAATCGGTCGTGAAGGAGAACACTGTGTCCATTTTCTTCGCCGAGCATGAATCCGGCTTCCTGGCCGGTGTGGCTATGGCGCTTCAGCTGAAGGAAGGCCAAGCCGGCTTCATCGGCGGAATGAACATTCCTCCCGTGCAGAAGTACAACTGGGGCTTCCAGCAGGGCGTGAAGTACGCCAACGAGAAACTCGGAACGAAGATCACGATCAAGGCCGAGAACGTCGTGTACCAAGGGTCCTTTGACAACGTGGCGGCAGGCGGCCAGTTAGCGGCCCAGATGTTCGACCGCGGCGTGAACGCCATCTTCTGTGCGGCAGGCGGCGTAGGCGTAGGAGCTATCAACGAAGCGAAGACGCGTGTGAAGGCCGGCAAGAAGGTTTGGATCGTCGGCGTGGACGTCGACCAATACAAGGACGGCGTATATGAGGGCGAGAAGTCGGTCATCCTGACCTCGGCCATGAAGAAGATCGACCAAGCGGCCTTTGATATGATCAAAGCCGAGAAGGATGGCAAGTTCCCGGGCGGCAAGACGATCACGTTCGACAGCAAGAATGACGGCGTGGGCATCCCCGACAAGAACCCGAACCTGACGGAAGACACCGTGAAGAAAGTAACGGAAACGCTGGGCAAAATCAAATCCGGAGAGATCAAAGTCGCCGCCGAGCAGGGCAGCCTGATCAAGTAACGGAAACTCGTGCAGTGCTTTATCGGCAAAGCAGAACAACACTCACGGATAAGGCACCAGGCTCTAAAGAAGACGGATCCCTCCGTCTTCTTTTGCCGTTCGGGGACCGGTTACCAAAAGGAGGGAAACGGATGGATTACGTTATCGAAATGCTCCACATCCGCAAGGAATTCCCGGGCGTCGTGGCAAACGACGACATTACGCTGCAGCTGAAGCGGGGAGAGATCCATGCGCTGCTCGGCGAGAACGGAGCCGGCAAGTCGACTCTCATGAGCATCCTCTTCGGCATGTACCTGCCCGACCGCGGAACGATCAAGGTGAACGGAAAAGAAACCGCTATCTCCAATCCGAATGTGGCGAACCGGCTCGGAATCGGGATGGTGCATCAGCATTTCAAGCTCGTCGAGCCCTTTACGGTGACGGAGAACATTATCCTCGGAGGCGAGACGCGCCGCGGGATGATGCTGGACATCGAGACCGCCGCCAAGCGGATCGAGGAGCTGTCGAAGCGGTACGGGCTTAATGTGGACCCCTATGCGAAGATCGAGGACATCTCGGTCGGCATGCAGCAGCGGGTGGAGATTGTCAAAATGCTGTACCGCGAAGCCGACGTGCTCATCTTCGACGAGCCAACGGCGGTTCTCACCCCTCAGGAGATCGAGGATCTGCAGAAGATCATGAAGAACCTCGTGCAGGAAGGCAAGTCCATCATCCTCATCACCCACAAACTAAAAGAAATCAAAGCCGTGGCCGACCGCTGTACGGTCATCCGGCGCGGCAGAACGATCGGCACCGTCGAGGTGGCTGAAACCGGAGAAGCGGCGATGGCCGAGATGATGGTCGGCCGGCAGGTGACTTTCAAGGTCGCCAAGACCCCGGGCTCCCCGCGTGAGACGGTTCTGTCCATCCAGGACTTGTCCATGGCGAACAACAAGAAGCCGGAAGCCTTGAAAAGGTTTACGCTGGACGTGCGGGCCGGGGAAATCGTCGGAATCGCCGGGGTCGAGGGCAACGGACAGGCCGAGCTCATCGAAGGAATCACGGGGCTTCGGCCGGTCAGCTCCGGCCGGATCGCCTTCCACGGGCGGGACATTACCGCCCTCAAGGTAAGGGACCGCATCCGCCAAGGCATCGGCCATATCCCGGAAGACCGGCAGAAGCGCGGCCTCGTGCTCGATTACACCATCGAGGAGAACATGATCCTCGAGGTGTACAGCCAGCCTCCCTACTCGAAGGGAGGCCTGCTGAACCGGCTGGCGATCCGCAAGCACGCGGAGCATATCATCAAGAGCTTCGACGTCCGCTCGGGGGAAGGGCCGGTCTCGGCCGTCCGTTCGCTCTCCGGAGGGAACCAGCAGAAGGCGATCATCGGCCGCGAAATCGAGCAGGACCCGGACCTGCTGATTGCCGTGCAGCCGACCCGTGGGCTCGACGTCGGTTCCATCGAATACATTCACAAGCGGCTCATCGAACACCGGGACAAGGGCAAGGCCGTCCTGCTCGTCTCGCTCGAGCTGGATGAGATTCTGAACGTCTCGGACCGGATCGCCGTTCTGAACAACGGGGAACTGGTCGGGATCGTCAACGCGGCGGAGACGAACGAAGGAGAGCTTGGCCTTATGCTGGCCGGCGTGAAGAAGGGAGAGGGCACCGCATGAAGAACAGCACCATATCTCTTCTCGCCGGGATTCTCGGCTTGATCGCCGGGGCCATCCTCATGGCGGTGACCGGCCATAACCCGGTAGAGGGCTACCGCTTCCTGATCGAAGGCGGCTTGAAGAACCCGGAAAGGATCGGCAATACGCTCGCAACGGCGACTCCGCTGATCTTCACAGGGCTTTCCGTGGCCTTCGCTTTCCGGACGGGCTTGTTTAATATCGGAGCAGCAGGCCAGCTCTTGTTCGGAGGCTTCTGTGCCACGGCGCTCGGGCTGACGCTGGACCTTCCGCAGCCGGTCCTGCTGCCGATTATGATCGTGGCCGGGTTCCTCGGAGGCGCCCTATGGGCCCTCGTGCCGGGCATCCTGAAGGCCCGCTTCAACGTGCATGAGGTCGTGTCCACGATCATGATGAACTGGGTCAGCTACTGGATCGTCTATTATGCCATCCCGGCGTATTTCAAGGCGGAATCGGTGGAAACGGAATCGAAGCAGCTTGCCGAATCGGCCCTCCTGCGGGTTCCGTTCCTGACCGAGCTGTTCGACGGCTCCTACTTGAACCTCGGGCTGTTCCTCGCCCTTGCAGCCGTACTCGTCACGGCCTTCCTCATTAACCGCACCACGCTCGGGTACGAGCTGAAGGCGGTCGGCTTCAACCGTCACGCGGCGGAATATGCGGGGATTGCGGTCAAGCGCAGCATTATCCTCTCCATGTTCCTGTCGGGCGGTTTGGCCGGACTTGGCGGCGTCGCCCTCTATGCGGGCAATGCGTCGAGTATTCAGATCGGCGTACTGCCGACCCAGGGCTTTGACGGCATCGCCGTCGCCCTTCTCGGGGCGAACTCGCCTATCGGCGTGCTGATCTCCGCTGTCTTCTTCGGGCTGTTGTACTCGGGCCGCGGCTTCATGAACGCCATGACGGAGATTCCGCCGGAAATCGCGGATTCCATCATCGCGATTATCATTTATTTTGCCGCAACGGGCGTTCTCATTGAACGCGTGGTGCGCCGATTAACGAAGCGCAGAGCCGCATCCAAAGGAAAGGGGGTGGAGGGAAAACATGTGGACCACCATTGAGCAGATTTTCCCCTACGCGATTGTCTTCACCATCCCCCTCTTGATAACCGCCCTCGGCGCGCTGTTCAGCGAACGGAGCGGGGTCGTCAATATCGGGCTCGACGGGCTGATGATCATCGGTTCCTTCAGCGGCGCGTTCGTGATCTTCAAGCTGCAGGAGGCTTACCCGAACCAGCCCTTCGTCCTGTGGATCGGACTGCTCGCGGCTATGGTCGCCGGGGCGCTGTTCTCGCTCCTGCATGCGTTCGCGAGCATCAATCTGAGCGCGAACCAGATCATCTCCGGGACGGCGATTAACCTGGTCGCGGGCTCGCTGACCGTCTTCCTCGCGCGGAACATGACGGGAAGCGGGAACATCCGGCTCTTGAGCGGCATGTCCCCGTTCGATGTTCCCCTCCTGTCCTCGATTCCCGTGCTCGGTCCGCTTCTCTTCACGAAGACGTACCTGACCACGTGGATCGTCCTGGCCATCGTTTTGGGCAGCGTGTTCATGCTGTACAAAACGCCCTTCGGGCTGAGGCTGCGGGCCTGCGGCGAGCATCCCCATGCCGCGGAGGCCGCCGGGGTCCGCGTCCAGCGGATGCGGTACATCGGCGTGCTCCTCTCGGGCGCCTTCTCCGGCCTCGGGGGAGCGATCATCCTGGTCACCTATGCCGGAGAGTTCACGGGCAGCGTCGCGGGACTCGGGTTTCTGGCGCTCGCGTCGCTCATCTTCGGGCAGTGGAAGCCGCTCGGCGTGCTGGGCGCCACCCTGTTCTTCGGCTTCGCGAGCACGGTCGCGAACGTCTCCCAGGTGGTGCCGTCGCTCGCGGTGTTCCCTCCGGTGATCTTGAAGGTATTCCCGTATGTGGTGACCTTAATCGCGCTCGTCGTGTTCTCGAAGTCGTCCAACGCGCCCAAGGCGGCGGGGGAGCCTTTTGCTTCGGATAAACGATAGAACGACGGAAAGGCCGAAAGACTTGATTCTCCTTATATAAGGAGAGTCAGGTCTTTTTTGCTTAAGTAATGAAAAAATCAGGTGAGTATGAGTAGTGGAGGGGAAAAGGAGGAGCCGCAAAGGTCTTTTGGAGCCAGTAGGTCAGAAAAATTCAAAAAGTACAGTCCAATTGGAGAGAAAAGTACAGTATTTGCACTTTTCGCCACAATAAAAACTGGTATGTTGAAGGTGTAGCAAGGTAAGCATGGACTTGAGGCCAACGGAGGAGGAGGAGATCGGCATAATGAGGCGTCCCCAATCGTTACGTTTTTTTGAAAGACACATCGAATTGTTCACTCTCTCATTACCCGCTGTCATTTACATCTTTATCATGGCGTACATCCCGATGTTCGGTGTTATTGTCGCCTTCAAAAATTACCGTTACGACAAAGGGATTCTGGGGAGTGACTGGATCGGCTTTAAAAATTTCGAGTTTCTGTTCAAAAGTGAAACCGCCTTCCGCATTACGCGCAACACCGTTTTGTACAACTTGGGTTACATGGCCGTAACCACCATCTGTGCACTCGCTGTTGCCATACTGCTTAATGAAATCTCAAAGAAGTGGCTTAAAATTTATCAAACTTCCATGATTCTGCCGTTCTTCTTGTCATGGGTTGTCGTAAGCTACATCACCAATGCGTTCCTTGACCACCAGAATGGATTTTTGAACGGGTGGCTGGCCGCTATGGGCTTTGAAAAGGTCCAATGGTATTTTAACGCCAAATATTGGCCCTTCATCCTGAACATCGTTCATCTATGGAAAGCCATCGGGTTCTCGGCTTTGGTCTATTACGCCGGTATTCTCGGAATCGATGCGGAATTGTACGAAGCGGCACGGATCGACGGGGCCAAGAGATGGCAGATGGTCACGAATATTACCATCCCCCAGCTCACTCCGCTGATCATTATTTTATTGATTCTTTCCATAGGAAATATGTTCCGCGGCGATTTCGGCCTGCACTTCTTTATCCCGAACAACAGCGGAATGACCTATAGCACAACGGATATTATCGATACGTACATTTACCGGGCGCTTAGTGAAGTGGGCGACATCAGCATGGCTTCCGCGGTAGGCCTGTATCAATCCTTCGTCGGCTTCGTCCTGGTGGTCACCGCCAACTATACCGTAAGAAAAATTAACGATGAAAACTCATTGTTCTAAAAGGAGGCTACCATTGTGCACGCCCAACGACAAAAGATAATGTGGTCTCCGCTGCTTATTCATTTGCTGTTCATCGGCATCACGCTTTCTATGCTCATTCCCTTCCTGATCGTTGTCATTATCTCCTTATCCGACGAACAATCGATCCTGCATCACGGATTCCGCATCATTCCGGATAAGTTCACCCTCCTGTCCTATACCTATTTCTTAAAGACCCCGGATACCATTCTCAATGCGTACGGCGTGACGATCACCGTCGCCATCGTAGGGACTCTTACCAGTCTGATCCTCACTTCAACGTTAGGCTATACGCTTTCGAGAAGGGATTACGGCCTGCAGCGGGTGACTTCGTTCTATGTCTTCTTCACCATGCTGTTTAACGGCGGACTGGTCCCGTTCTACATCCTGATGACCCAGGTGCTGCACCTGAAGGACACGATATGGGCGCTGATTGTTCCCGGCCTGCTGAGCCCGTTCTATGTCCTGATTATGAAGGGGTTCATGGCTAAGATTCCGATTGAAATCATCGAATCGGCCAAAATGGAAGGAGCGAGCGAATGGAGGATTTATGCTCAACTGATTCTCCCTTTGTCGAAGCCGGCGCTGGCCACTTTGGGATTGTTCATCTTGTTCAATTTCTGGAACGAATGGTTCAATGCGCTGCTGTTTATCAATAACGAGAAGCTCGTTCCCCTGCAGCTTCTGCTGGTTCGCGCCTTGAGTTCGCTGGATATTATTACGTCCCGCCCAGAATTTTTGCAGGCCGGGATCAACCTGGATATGTCGCAATTCCCGAAAACCTCGGCAAAATTCGCGGTCGTCGTCTTGTCGGCGGGACCGATGCTGCTGGTATTCCCTTTCTTTCAACGGTTTTTTGTGCAAGGCTTGACGATAGGAGCCATCAAAGGCTGATTATCATTTTATAAGGTTGTCCCACAAAAATCAGGGAGGGTTCTTCATTGAAAAAACCAATGGAAAAAAGATCACGTTATCATCTTACGATGGTCATCGCTTTGTGCTCCGTTTTCGCCGTTACGGGCTGTGGCAAAACGTCTTCGGGTGCTACCGCTACCGAAAGTCCTAACGCTTCTGCCGCACCCACGGATGCCGGAAAGAAGCTGGATCCCGTTGAATTGACCTGGTACTACCCTCAGAACAAAGCCAATCCTGATCTGAAGCTTGTCAACGATGAGGTAAACAAAATCACCAAAGAGAAAATCAACGCGACCATCAAGCTGCAGCCGGTTGATTTCGGAACCTACGAACAGAAGCTGAATACGGTGGTGGCAGCCAGCGAACCGGTTGACATTATCTGGACCTCCAACTGGCTCTTCAAGTTTGAAGAGAACCAGAAGAAAGGTGCCTTCCTAGCGCTGGATGATCTTCTGAAAACGGCCGGGGCGGACTTATACAAATCGCTGCAGAAGAAATTCTGGGACGATGCCTCGATCGGCGGAAAAGTCTATGCGGTGCCGAACTTCCAGTTCTCGGCAAGCCGTGCCGGTTTGGTTATTCAGAAGCGCTTCGTCGATAAATACAAGCTCGACATTAACTCGATTAAGAAAATCGAAGACATCGAACCGTTCCTGAAGCAAATCAAGGAAGGCGAGCCGGGCATCACCCCTTTCGGCACCACCAAAGGCTTCTATACCGGCATGCTGTACGGAATCGATCCGAAGGTGCCGGTGTATGAAAACGATCCGAACCACAAGGTTCTTCCGGACGTAACCAAGGAAATGAAGCAAAATTACGCACTGGCCCACTCCTGGTATACCAAAGGCTACATTAATCAGGACGCCGCTACGTTAAAGTCTGCGGCCGATGCTTACAACAAAGGAACCACGGCTGTCTGGTTTGACTGGACGGGAAAGCCGGGCTCGGAAGTGGAGTTTAAGGCGGCCAACGCCGGTAACGATGTCGTTCTGGTTCCCCTGTCCAAGGCCTACTTCACGGGAGCGGCAAGCACACTGAACGCCATCAGCCGAACCTCCAAAAATCCGGAGAGAGCCATGATGTTCCTGCAGCTCGTGAACACCGACAAGAAGCTGTATAACACGCTTGTTTACGGAATTGAAGGCAAACACTATACGAAAACAACGGGTGATTTTATTAAAATCAACCAGGAAGCGGGCTACTTTACGAACACGGACTGGGTTTTCGGCAATATCAGCAACGAATACCTGCCGGAAGGCGCACCTGCCGACAAGATTGCCCAAACGATTAAAATGAACAATGAAGCCCGTGTCTCTCCCTATAACGGATTTGTCTTCAACTCGGAGCCGGTTAAGACGGAGCTTGCGAATATGAAAGCCGTTCAGGACGAATACAGCGCGGCTCTCGGCAGCGGTACGCTGGATCCGGAGAAGAACCTCCCGATCTACGAACAGAAGCTGAAAGCGGCCGGCGCGGATAAGGTTGTTGCCGAGAAACAGAAGCAGCTGGATGAATGGCTGAAAACCCACCCCGCAAAATAAAGAAGGTTCCATAAAGATTGACCGGCTGAGAATAGATTGGGTTTTCCCCGTCTGTTCTCAGCTTGTTTCTAGACTACATTTAACGGGAGGGATTCCATTGAAAATTGCCCTGCTGCAGGGGAAGGATGTAAGGGAAAAAGTTTTTCAACAGGATCATTTGGAGCAGCTGCGCTCGATCGGGGAAGTCGTGCTCAATGAAGCAAGCGGCAATCCTTCCGAGGAGCAGACGTCCGAGCTGCTTAAAGGGGCGGACATCGCCATCACCTCCTGGGGCTGCGGCCCTATGACGGAGCGCGTCCTCAGCAGCGCCCCGAATTTGAAGCTTGTTCTTCATGCGGCGGGCACGGTTAAGCCGATTGTCACGCCTGAATTATGGGAGCGCGGGGTACGCGTCTCCAATGCAACGGAGGCATTAGGCAAAGGGGTCGCGGAAACGGCGCTCGGCTTCACCATTGTTTCCCTCAAGGATATGTGGAGATTGAGCAAGGAAACGAGAGAAGGAGGCTGGGGTTCGGTAACGAACGTGCGCGAGGTGTATGGACTCACGGTCGGCGTCGTCGGAGCAGGCCGCGCGGGTTCCCATTATATCAAGCTGATGAGTAATTTCGATGTCAACCTTGTCGTCTATGATCCGTTTGTCAGTGAAGAAAAGGCACAACATATGGGGGCGCAGAAGGTTACATTGGAAGAGCTGCTTGCGCAAAGCGACGTCATCTCGATTCATCTCCCCTCGATTCCGGAGACCCATCACATGTTCAACCGGGAACGCTTCGCCCTGATGAAGGATACCTGCGTCCTGATCAATACGGCCCGCGGTTCCGTCATAGACGAAGATGCTCTTGTCGCCGAGTTGGAAAAAGGAAGGTTCTTTGCCTGCCTTGATGTAACCGAGCCGGAGCCGCCGAGCCCGGACCACCCGTTCCGCCGCCTGCCCAATGTTGTGCTTACGCCTCATATTGCGGGAGCCGTCAATAACGGAATGCAGCGGATTGCGCAGGCCACCATCCATGATTTGCAGGCGTTTATCGGCGGGCGGTCCATGAGCGGGGAAGTTTTGGCGGAGCATATGCATTTGCTGGCTTAACGGACAGAATTCGTTTCCATGAAGGGGGAGGCGGCGAATGGCGAGATATGTAACGATAAGCTGCATAGGACCAAGACCGTTGGCGATCGATGCGGAAGTTCCGCCCCAGGAGGTGGTGGAGCGTATGATCGGGCATTGGCAGAGCCAGCTGGACCAGGTGCTCCCGGACCGCCCCGATCTGATCGTCCTGTCCGAAGTATGTGACAGGCCGGATCCGGGAAGGTTCCCGCTCAAGCAAAGATTGGCCTATTACCGTGCCCGGAACAACCAAATCCGCGATTTTCTGGCGGAAACTGCGAAGCGGCACCGCTGCTATATCACGTATCCGGCCCACACGGAAGCCGAGGACGGTACCTGGCGCAACGCCATGCAGCTGATCGACCGTGAAGGCCGGGTGATGGGAACCTACCATAAAAATTACCTCGTTCCGGATGAATATGATAAAGCGAATATTCTTTATGGGAAGGATACCCCCGTGTTCGAGTGCGATTTCGGGAGGGTCGTTTGTGCGATCTGCTTTGATCTGAATTTTGAAGAGCTGAGGCGGCAGTATGAGTTGGCTAAACCGGACCTGATTGTATTTCCTTCCAATTATCATGGCGGGCTTATGCAGAATTATTGGGCGTATTCCTGCCGGTCCTACTTTGCGGGTGCGGTTTCCGGCGCGCCCTGCACCATTGTTACCCCGCTTGGGGAGGTGGCGGCGCACAGCACGAATTACTATTCCTTTATAACCGCCACGGTTAATCTGGACTACGCCGTTATTCACATCGATGAGAACAGCGCCCATTTTCCAGGGATCAAACAAAAGTACGGGCCCAGCGTGAAAATTCATGATCCGGGGCTGCTTGGCTGCGTCCTGCTGACAAGTGAATCCGATGAATTTACGGTAAACGATGTCATAGAGGAGTTTGGATTGGAACGGATGGATGATTATTTCCGCCGCACGGAAGAAGACAGGCACAAACAAGGACGAATCGAGGCATAACCCATAGCGGCAGGAGAGGATGGCCGGATGATAACGATTGAGAAAACGAATCTTGTGGTGGAACGCGAAAAGCTGCTTGCGCCATTCGGGTTTAAAGGCGGCTATGTGGATGAACTGTGGCAATCCCTGGTAACGTTGGAGGATCAGGTAGGAAGGGAGGGATTAGGCTGCGGCGTTCAAAGCATCCTTTGGTCCGACCCTCAGGTTTATTCGGAGTGGGGGAACGAGCGGGGCAATGTCTTTATGAATGAGATTACCCGGTATGCGCTGACGTCGGTCAAAAGACGGCCGTTTGAAACGCCGATGGATCTTCTGGATCCGATGAAGGAGCAGGCGTATGAATTTGCTTCCCGCGTTTGGACGGGGAAGAATCCTCTCCGGGTAACCTTTGCGCTGAACGCGCTTGTCCCGGTGGACCAGGCGTCCTGGATGCTGCTGAGCCACACGAAACCGGGCGCCCGTTTCTTCGACCTGATTCCGGAGGAGTACCGATCCGGTCTTTCCTGGCGCCATGAACGGCTGGCTGCCACCCCGGTCGTCGGATATGGAATGACGATAGAGGAGATCACCGCTTTGCTGGATGACGGATATTTTGTCCTCAAGATCAAGCTCGGCTCCGACCCCAATCAGGATGGAGATCCCGATAAAATGATGGAATGGGATATCCGGAGGTTGAAGGAGATTCATCGGATGGCCGGGCACCGGAGCTGTTCTCATACCGCGAACGGGAAGATTGCCTATTACCTGGATATGAACGGCCGGTACGGGAATAAGGATCTGCTGTGGAGACTGGTCGAGGCCGCTGAGAGAATGGGGGCCCTTGAGCAGATCCTGTTGGTGGAGGAGCCTTTTCCGGAGCACCTCCATGTGGATGTCTCGGATTTTCCGGTCCGGGTGGCAGGGGATGAAAGGGTGCACAGCGAGAAGGACGCCTTGGCCCTCATCCAGATGGGCTATGGAGCGTTTGCCTTAAAGCCGGTAGCCAAAACGATGAGCATGAGCCTGCGTGTGGCTAAGCTTGCGAGTGAACACGGCATTCCCTGTTTCTGCGCCGACTTGACCGCAAGCCCTATCATGGTCGATTGGAACAAGAATCTGGCCGCGCTGTTACCGCCTGTTCCTGGCCTTTCGACAGGCTTGATCGAAGCCAATGGCGTACAAAATTATGCCCATTGGGAAGCCATGAAGAAATCCCATCCCATGCCGAACGGCAGCTGGACGGATACGAGAGAGGGGCAATTTTATTTACAGCCTGAGTTTTATGAACATAATGGGGGCGTATTTGGCCGGCGCCGTTAAGGTACGCCGTTGAGTGTGTGGTCCAATCTCTAACTAACGAGGAGGCGTTGATTTATGTCGGGTAGGTCGATTAAATCAGAGTTTGCTTTGGTTATGAAGATTTTCTGCGTTCTGGCACTCAGCTTTGGGCTTCTGCCCCCCCTCACCGCAAGCGCCGCAGGCATCACCTATTACGTAGCCGTGACGGGAAGCGACACCAACACGGGAACTTCCTCCACAAGCCCGTACCGAACCATTACCAAATGCGCTCAAGTCATGGCAGCGGGAGATACCTGCGTGATCTCATCCGGTACCTACAGGGAAACGGTCACCCCCGCCAACAGTGGAACGAGCAGCAGTGCAGCGATTACGTTTCAAGCGGCACCCGGCGCCACGGTCATTGTAAGCGGCACCGAAATCGTTAGCGGATGGAGCCCCTACTCCGGCAGTATTTATCAGGCTAATCTTTCGTGGGACATGGGCAAAGAAAATCAATTGTTTATCCGAAACGGCACCACCGTCACTCCACTATGGGAGGCGCGCTGGCCGAATATTGGCACCTATACCCTGCCTGGATTGAAAGCCGGTACGGCGGCGGCCGATTCCGGATCGGCTACGACTCTGGTGGATTCCGATCTGCCGGGCGGCGCCGATTTCTGGAAAGGCGCAACGGTTTGGGAGAGAGGCGGTTACGCCTATGTGGCCATGACGAGCAAGGTTACCGGGTATGACAACACCACCCACACCTTAACCTATAATCCCATTACCGGTAATTTTTCCGATTTGTATCCCAAATCAGGCAGCCCCTACTTCCTCAGCGGCGTGCTAGGCGCATTGGATGCCCCGAATGAATGGTATGTCGATGCGGCTGCCCAGAAGGTCTATCTGTGGGCGCCGGGCGGAGGATCTCCCACCAATGTGGAGGTAAAGAAACGCAAGACGGCGTTTAACTTAAACGGCAAAGACTATATCCATATCACAGGCATTCAGACCTTTGCTGCCAATATCACCATGAGCGGGTCCAACTATAACGTTCTGGACAGCATGGATGCCCAGTATATTTATTTCTCGAACTTCTCCCAGAGCACCAGTAACTTCGACCAGCTTAACGGCGGGATCAGCATAAGCGGACACGACAATGAAATCAAGAACAGCACGATCGCCTATTCTTCCGGTACTTTGGTCAATATCGACGGAAGCAACAACCGCATCGTGAATAACGTGATCCATGACGGCAGCTACATCGCCTCCTACGATCCGTTAGTCAAGCTTTCGAGCGGCACCGGAAACTTAATCAGCCGCAACGAGATCCGCGGGTCCGGCCGGTACAATATCTATTGGGGAAAGGGCAGCGGAGAAATCTCCTACAACGATATTTCCGACGGCATGTGGCTTTCCCGGGACGGGGCTTTGATTTACAGCTGGGGCATCGATACGGGAAACAGCAATATCCATCATAACCTGATTCATGACAGCAAGGGAGAGGACGCGAGCATCGGCCTTTATTTCGATAATTATACCGAAAATGCCGTGGTCCATCATAATGTTATCTATAACAACGACACCGGTATTCAATTGAATACGCCGGGGAATTTCAAATTGATCTATAACAACACGGTAGTAAATAACAAGGAAAGCATGGCTTATTGGGGCTCGGCGCCCTATAAAGAAGAATTGTATGGAACGAGGGTGTTCAATAATATCCTGACGGATAAGGTATCCCTAACGGAAGATACGGTAAGGGGATTTAATACGATAACGGCGGACGGCTTGAATTTTGTGAATGCTTCCGCTAATAACTATCGGTTGAGCTCGGGTTCCACCGCCATCAATACGGGTGCCATCCTTCCCGGGATTACGGACGGCTATAACGGCCTCGCCCCTGATGCGGGTGCTTATGAATTCGGCGGAACCGATTGGACGGCGGGCCCGAATCCGGCCATCATACCGGGACCCTACACCCAAGTGGATACCCCGTATATGAACCTCGTGAAGGATAGTGCCTTCGAGAACGGAACGGACGGTAATCTTAGCGACAAGTGGCTGGTGTGGTCGACCGTTAAAGACAATAACCGAACGGTGGATCTTGGGGCTACCAATTTATCCATCCCAGCCTGGCAGAAGAGAGGCTATACGAAGAAAGTACAGCTTGGGCTTGGGGGAGGCGTAGAGCAGTTGATTACCGGGCTGAAGCCGAATACCTCTTATAAATTTGTAGCTTGGGTTTATAACGAACAAGGGGCATCCGTGAATGTCGGGGTATTGAACTATGGAGGAGCCGCCATTGATGTAAATACAACGGAATACACGAAATATGTACGCCAAGAGGTAACCTTCACGACCGGAGCAACCAATACCTCGGCCAGAGTACGGATATGGAAAGATAACTCGACCACCCTTTACTCCTACGCGGACGATACCGGGTTGTTCGAAGTAACTCCATTCGATTCCGGGGTTTATAAGAATCAGGCCTTGAACAAAACCCAGATTACCGCGAGCGGTGCTCTCAGTTTCCCCGAGCGGTTAACCGATGGATCCACCTCGGCCTATTCCAATATGGACAATACCGGTCCCCAGTGGGTCCAAATCGACTTGGGCCAGAGCTACAGCTTGGATAAGATTAATGTATTGCATTACTACACGAGCTTCGATCAAAGAACCTATCACGATGTGATTGTCCAGGTATCGAACGATTCGGCGTTTGCGGCCAAGAGGACCGTTTTCAACAACGACACCGACAATTCGGCCGGTCAGGGAACGGGTACCGACGCGGAATACGTGGAAACCAGCACCGGCAAAGTGATCACCTTCAGTCCAGCCATTGCCCGCTATATAAGGCTGTGGACCAACGGAAACACGAAGTATCCAACCCAGCATTATACGGAAGTAGAGGCGTGGGGCATCCCGTCTTATACACCGACGTCTCCTCTGCAGGGGTATAAGAATCTGGCGCTCGGAATGAACGCTTCCAAAATAACCAGCAGCAGTACCGTGGGCAACGCCTACCGTATAACGGATGGATTGTTTAATGCCTTTGCCAATCAAGACGCTCTTTATGCCCAATGGATCCAGCTGGACCTGGGTATCTCTTACAGCCTCGATAAGATCAAGCTATGGCATTTTGTAGACAATGTAGATGCCATTCCGAGAAAATACCAGGATGTGATTATCCAGCTGTCGAACGATCCGACCTTTGCGACTTATACGACCGTTTTCAATAACGACACCGACAACTCGTCCGGTCAAGGAGCGGGATCAGACGCCGAATACTTTGAAACCACCGGCGGCAAAGAAATCTATTTCCCTACCACTAACGCCAGATATATAAGGTTATGGGCTTACGGGAACAACCGCAACACCGGCAAGCACTATGTGGAAGTAGAGGTGGATGGATCGCCTACGGCGGGAATGGGGACCTGATCGCGTGGCCTCAAACGATAGCCTGTAACCAAAGACCGCTAGCCGTTCTTGACGGGCAGCGGTCCCTTTTCTCCATTCGGCCGAATCCTATTTCTAAGGCTCCAATAGATCCATTTCATGGTAAAATAGTCGTAGAACACTCGAACTACCAGACCGTAAAGCCAAACCTGCCGATTTTTCTTACACTGTATATGAGAGGGTCCTATGATTAACTATCTGCGGAAATACAGAGAAAGAAAATACTTAATGCGCATTATTCTGTCGATCAATCTTTTGATTGTTTCGATCATGCTGGTTTCTTTGCTGGCGGCCTATTGGTATTCCCAAAAAATCAGTCTCGACGCTCAGGGCGAAGCGAACGAAAAAGTTCTCTCTCAGATCAATTATAATATTTCCTATATGAATGAAACGGTAAAGAACTTTGCCATTTCTTTGTTTTACGACAATGATATGGCCCATTTGCTGTTCAGCAGCGACCAAGACAAGTTCAATGACATTACGAGAATTACCAAATTGAATAAAACCCTCGCTTATAACTCGTATATTCATTCCATTATTATTTATAACAGCAAGCGAGGCTCCTATTTTCCTTCCGGGGATGATACGCTGCTGTCCGAAAACAGCAATTTAATGAAGATCGTGGACGGTTATTTAAGCGGCAGCAAGCCGATCTATAAGATGCAGCTTATGCCGGTTCAATTTATTCCGGATTCGAAGCATCCGGAAAGAACCCAGGAAGTCTTTTCGCTTTATATGTATGACTCCTTGGATGAGTATAAAAAGTCGGAAAGCGCCCTGATCATAAACATTAAACCCGAATGGCTGTTTGAAAAGATGGAGCTGATGAATCTCCATTCCCCGACCGGCGCCAATCGTATTTTTATACTCGACCAGAACAAAGAAATCTACAGCCCGACCGATCAAGCGGATCCGGACCTGACCCATTTGAAAAACGAGGTATACCGCCACATCGCTTCCTCGCCAAACCAGGTTTCTCAATTTACTTACTCCTATCATGATGAAAAACAGATCGTCAATTACATGGTGAACGCCTCGACCCATTGGGTCATAGTCAATTTCGAACCCTACACCGCCGTATTGGCTGCGGTAAACAAATTGAAAGTCGTCTTTATCACCGTTGCCGCGGTTTGTTTCATCCTGGCCCTGTTCGCTTCCTTCTTTGTTTCGACTAAACTGTACTCGCCGATCAATGGTTTACTGAAGCAGACGAAGCGGCTGCCGGGACATGAGCCGGAAAGCTTGAAAGACAAGGATGAAATCAGTTTGATTTCGAGCAGCTATAACCACTTGATCGAAAAACTCATGAGTGAGCAGAACAAGAAGGAAGGCAATGAAAGCATCATAAGATCCTATTATTTAAGGAAACTCGTCACCGACAGCTCCCTATTTTCGGCCAGCGAACTGCAGGAATGCATGGACAAGAAGTACTTGAAAGTGGATTTGCACAAAGAGCTCCTGATCGGGGTTCTCAAAATGGACCATTATGACAAAATTAGCGAAGAGATCACCGATTCGTCGACCGGCTTCGATTTGAAGCTTCTCCTCTTTGCCATCTGCAATATTTTTATGGAAATCGCTTCGGAAGAGATGACAGCCGACGTTGTCGATATCCGGGGGGAGCATCTTGTATTAATCATTGGTCTCCAAGAGGTTCATGATGAGATCCATTCCAAGCTAACGGAGGTAATCAACAGAGTCCAGCAGGTCGTTCATGATTACTACCATGTCACATTTACCGTCGCGCTCAGCGAGATCGTGCCCCACTATAACCAGATCACTTATTATTATGAGAAAGCACTTGATTACCTGATGTACCGAATGAATTTTGGTTTAAACACGGTGATTACTCCGCAAAGGGTGCAACCCAATCTGGAGAACGGAGAATCGCAAATTCCATTGGAAATGGAAAGAAAGCTGATGGAAGCGATCAAATCCAACCGTCAGGATAAGGTGTTCCAGGAGCTTGGCCATATCCGCGGGGTAATCGCCGGAATGAGCTCGGATGCCGTTATCCAATCCGTCATTAGTCTCGGAATCATCATCAAACAAACGATCCGCGAAATCAATCTCAACCGATTGTCACCCCTAATGGTGGATTTGCGTTCCATCGACAGACTTGTGTTTGAGAAGGAAACACTGGATGAAATCTTCTCCGAGTTCACGGCGGTTCTAAGCGCCATCTTCGTTAATCAAAAGCAGGTGGCCGAAAATAAAGATCATGTTATCGTGGATACCATCAAAGATGTCATCCAAGCAAACTATGCCGATGCCAACTTGAGCCTGCAGGATATCGCGGATATGTTAAAAATGTCTTCCGCCTATGTAGGCCGAATTTTCAAAAAGCATGAAACCATCTCCGTTGCCGACTATATCAATGAAATCCGGCTGCTTAAATCCGTCATGCTGCTGGAAACGAACAATCTGCCGATCAATGAAATTTCCGAAAAAGTCGGGTTCAGCTCGCAGAGCTACTTCTTCAAAATGTTCAAAAAACGCTTCGGCACCACTCCGAAAGAATACCGAATCAAAAAATCGCTGATGTAGGGACGGAAATTCCACAAAAATTCAAATAGTACAATTCCATAAAAGAGAAAAGTGCAGATTTTGCACTTTTTTTTGTTTGTATGGCTGGTAAGGTAGGGGTGTATTCAAAATCTAGTCTGGGAGGAAAGGTGGATGCGCTTGAAAGCAAGAAATGTTTTCAGCCTGATGATGTCGGCGGCGCTGGTCATGTCAGCGGGGCTGATCCCCGCTCCAGTCGCCAAAGCAGCAGGAAACACCTATTATGTAGCAACCGGGGGGGATGACTCCGGTCCCGGTACTTCCACGAGCAGCCCCTTTAAAACGATCGACAAGTGTGCTCAAGTGATGCAGCCGGGGGATACCTGCGTAATCGCGTCAGGTACTTATCGGGAGACGGTCACGCCGGCAAACAAGGGAACCGCCGCAGCTCCGATCACCTTCCAGGCTGCACCCGGCGCGACTGTCATTGTAAGCGGTACCGAAACGGTAAACGGCTGGAGCCCCTACAACGGAAACATTTATGCTGCGGATCTTCCCTGGGATTTAGGCAAAGAAAATCAATTGTTTGTCAGAACCGATACGTCCGTCACTCCACTATGGGAGGCGCGCTGGCCGAATATTTCCCAATACAGCCTGCCTGGATTGAGAGCCGGTACGGCGACGGCCGATTCCGGATCGGGGACGACTCTGGTGGATTCCGATCTGCCGGGCGGCGCCGATTTCTGGAAAGGCGGAACGATATGGGAAAGGGGCGGTTACGGCTATGTTGCCATGGGCAGCAAGATTACGGGTTACGACAATACCACCCACACCCTAACCTATAATCCGATTGCCGGTAATTTCTCGGATTTATATCCTATAAAGGGAAGCACTTACTTCGTCAGCGGCGTGTTGGGTGCACTGGATGCCCCGAACGAGTGGTATGTGGACGCAGATGCCCACAAGGTCTATTTGTGGGCCCCGGACAGCGGAGTTCCTACGAATGTCGAAGTGAAGAAACGCAAGACGGCCTTTAATTTAAACGGCAAAGATTATATCCATATTACGGGCATTCAGACCTTTGCCGCCAATATCACCATGAGCGGATCCAACTATAACGTTCTGGACAGCATTAACGCCCAGTATGTTTATTTCTCGAACTTCTCCCAGAGCACCAGCAATGCCGACCAGCTTAACGGCGGGATCAGCATAAGCGGACACGACAATGAAATCAAGAACAGCACGATTGCTTATTCTTCCGGTACTTTGGTCAATATCGACGGAAGCAACAACCGCATTGTGAATAACGTTATCCATGAAGGCAGCTACTTTGCCTCTTACGATCCGTTGGTCAAGCTGTCGAGCGGCAGCGGAAACTTAATCAGCCGCAATGAGATCCGCGGGTCCGGCCGATTCAATCTCTATTGGAGATCGGGCAGCGGCGAGATCTCCTATAATGATATTTCGGAAGGGATGTGGCTTTCCCGGGATGGCGCTATGATCTACAGCTGGGGAACCGACATGGGCAACAGCAATGTCCATCATAACCTGATCCACGACAGCAAGGGAACGGATATGAGCGTCGGCCTTTATTTTGATAATTACTCTCAAAATGTGGTAGCTCATCATAACGTCATTTACAACAACGATGTAGGGATTCAGGTGAATACCCCGGGCAATTACCGGCTCATCTATAACAATACCGTGGTGAATAACGGCCTGAGCAGCATCGGGTACTGGGGATCGGCTCCCTACGCCAATGAATTGTACGGATCGAGAGTCTACAACAACATCTTCACGAATGCGGTGGGCTTAACCGCGGATACGGCAAGCGGCTTCAACACGACTTCGGCAGCGGGCTTGAACTTTGTGAATGCCTCCGCAGGCAACTTCCGGCTGAAGGCTGGCTCTACCGCCATTAACACAGGTGCCGTGATTCCGGGGATAACGGACGGTTATGTCGGTCCCGCACCGGATACGGGCGCCTATGAATTCGGCGGAGCCGATTGGACGGCGGGACCGGATCTGACCCAAATTCCCGGTCCGTATGTACCGGTGGATACGCCCTATATGAACCTGCTGAAGAACAGCGGCTTCGGCTCCGATCTGCTGAATTGGCTCAAATGGACGACGGATGGAACAACGGTTTCCGTTCCGGTTGGCGCTACGAATGCGAATGTGCCTGCTTGGCAGAAGAGAGGATACTCGGACAAATTGAAGCTTGGTCCCAAAGGAGCCGGAGTGGAACAAAAAATAACCGGTCTTAAGCCCGATACCGAGTATAAATTTGTAGCGTGGGTCTATAATGAGCCCGGCGAAGCCATTAATCTTGGCGTGTTTAACTATGGAGGAACCGCCATCGATATCACTTCGAAAGATGAGCAATATGTGCGAAAAGAAATTACGTTTAAAACGGGCCCAACCAACACGGATGCAAGGGTTCGCATTTACAAGAATGGTTCGGCTGCCGGTATTTCTTACGCGGACGATGCCGGTGTATTCGAAATAACGCCTTTCAGTTCCGGAGTGAGCCAAACCCTCTTGAAAGATGTGAGTCTCTCGACGCCTTCCAACACTTATAAGGTTGGGGATCAGGGAACGCTC
Source organism: Paenibacillus aurantius (assembly GCF_032268605.1). Lineage (NCBI taxonomy): Bacteria > Bacillati > Bacillota > Bacilli > Caryophanales > Paenibacillaceae > Paenibacillus > Paenibacillus aurantius. The sequence continues at coordinate 6,153,609 of NZ_CP130318.1, read as the reverse complement.
ACTTTGAAGGGCACGCAGCAGGACGGCAAACCGGCCGATCTCACCAAAGCGGATGTTCAATTTACTTCGAGCGACCCGGCTGTTCTAAGGATTGACCAGGTAAGCAACGCGGCGGCAGCATTTACGGCTCTTTCGGCCGGTCAAGTCACCGTTACGGCTACGGCGTCGATGGACGGCATTTCCAAAGGGGTCACCCAGATGCTGACGGTATTCCCCACCAGTTCGGAGACCGGTACGGAGTGGACGGTGAGAAATTATGGTCCAGCCGGCAGAGGCTTTACGACCGCCAATAGCGACGGTACCGTTAATTTTATCGGCATGGGCTCCAATGTATGGGATAAGGCGGATGATTTCGCTTTCCTCAGCAAGGAAATCCAATTGGCGGATCCGAATACGAAGGTAACGATGACAGCGACCATCGATTCCCTCGGAGCCAATGATCCGGCATCGGTTGGTCTGATGTTCCGTGACAAGGATACGGTTGATTCCCACCATGTGCACTTCCGCGTGGACGGCAGTGGTAAGGTGCTTCGATATGTGTTTAGAAGTGATGAAAGTATACAGGACGCGCTCAAGCCGGTTGCCCAGCAAAAATATTGGGGTTCCCAAACCGGACTCTTGCTGGATTTCGGCGGCAAGAGCATAACGGCTCCCTTCCAAATGCAGCTGGTGAAAGAGGGTAACAAAGTAACCGGATATTATTTTAATGAAGGCCAGTGGGTCTCCATCGGCAGCACCACGGTCGAATTCAGCAGCAACACTTTCCTCGCGGGAATCGGCATGTACGCAGGAGCGGGAAAACCACCGGTGAAGGCGGTTATTTCCAAGCTTGAGGTGAAAGTGGACCGCGAACTGGCGAAAGTGGAAGCTTCCGCTGACCACACCTTACTCGGTGCTGCGGGAACCGCTGCTATTTCGGTAAGCGGCACCATGAGTGACGGCTCGCAAGCGGATTTAAGCCAAACCGCCATTACGTACACGAGTGATAATAACGGAGTGGTTACCGTCGATGGCAGCGGAAAGGTTACGGCCGTGGGGGAAGGGACAGCGAATGTTACCGCTTCTGTCACCGCCGGAGGTAAAACGTTCAGCAGCAGCGTAGGATTTACCGTTGACGCCACGGCTCCAACCACTATAGCAGCCGTTACAAGCCAGTCGGGCAAGAACGGATGGTACACTTCTGCCGCAACGGTTACCTTAAGCGCCTCTGACAATCTGTCCGGTGTCGCGGCAACGGAATACCGGGTCGGAGACAACGGCAGCTGGATCTCTTATACAGGGCCGGTAACCTTCTCGGACGAAGGCATTACCCGTGTTCAGTTCCGCTCGGTCGACAAAGCGGGCAATATCGAAGCGGCTCAAACCGTGGAGATCCCAATCGACAAAACGGCACCGGTGCTGAACGTCCAATTGGATAAAACATCGATTTGGCCGGCGAACCACAAAATGGTTACCGTAAATGCAGCCTGGAATGCCAGCGATTCCGCATCGGGTGTGGATTCCGTGATCTTGACCTCCATCACAAGCGACGATGCCGCCATGAAAGCGGAGGACATCCAAGCCGATATCGGTACAGCCGCGGCTTCCTTCAGCCTGCGGGCCGAAAAGGATCGGATCTATACGATCACCTATACGGTTACCGATAAAGCAGGAAACTCGACGACATCTTCCGTTACGGTCACGGTGCCTCATGATCAGTCCGGCAAATAAAATCGGGTGCCTTATCTGCAAATGATGTTCTTTAGCACACAAAAAATCAAATCTTGCTTTTCCTTTGTAGAGAAAAGTGCGGAAAACGCACTTTTCTTTACTTTCATGTCTGCTAATCTTTAGTCCTATAGAGAAATCCAAAGAAAGGGGTCTGCCGGATGCCGGAGCCAACCAAGCTTTTTGAAACGAGGGGCATCAGTTCCCTCGAAAAAGTTTTTGCCGACCAGGACTTGGATGCGGTGGCCTATAATCGGGCATCCGCTTTACAGGGCGAGGCCTATGCTTTTCAGGTTGCCTACTGGGCCGCTTCCACCATCGTGCCCATCTCGGTGAGTGTCGACTCGACTCTTGCGGATCGGATCACCCTTCGTTCCGTCGGCTTGGCACCATCGGATCTTCCCTGCCAGAGCGGCCATGACGAGAATATCCTCCGGGAAACACCCGGTCTTTATCCGGACCCGCTCTTGCCGATTAAGCCTACGGCAGGGGTAGCGGGCCTGCCTAAGCAATGGCGTTCCGTTTGGGTGACGATTGAATTGGACGAAAACACGGCGATCGGGAAGCATCTCATAACCGTACGTTTCTCAACGGAAACCGAAGGGCTTCTTGGGGGGGAAAGCTTTGAATTGGAAGTGATCGGGGCGCCGCTTCCCGAACAGACCCTGATCCATACGGAATGGTTCCATTGCGACTGCTTAGCCCAGTATTACGGGATAGAGGTATTCAGCGAAGCCCACTGGCAGATCATCGAGCAGTATGTGAAGACAGCGGTTAAGCATGGGATCAACATGCTGCTGACTCCGCTGTTCACCCCGCCACTTGACACGGCGGTAGGAGGCGAGCGATTAACCGTCCAGCTGGTGGAGGTGAAGAAGGACGGGAATGGGTATTCCTTCGGATTAAGCCGGCTTAAGCGGTGGATCGACATGTGCCATACGGCAGGGATCCGGTATTTCGAGTTTTCGCACTTTTTTACCCAGTGGGGAGCCAAGCATGCCCCGAAAATCATCGCGGAGGTGGACGGGGAGCAGAAGCGCATTTTTGGCTGGGACACGGATGCAGCCGGCGAAGCGTACAAAGATTTCCTCCACCAGTTCCTTCCCGTTCTCGTTGCCTTTCTTTATGAGCAGAAGCTGGAGAAGCACAGCTATTTCCATATTTCGGATGAACCTCTGCTCGAGCATAGGCCGTGGTACCGCAGCGCCAGCGAAGTCCTGACGGCGCATTTGAAGGGAATGCCGGTCATGGACGCCATTACCAATCTAGAGTATTACGAGGAAGGCTTGGTGAAACGGCCGGTACCCGCCAATAACCACATCGAGCCTTTCCTCGAGCGGGGGGTCCCCGAGCTTTGGACGTATTACTGCTGCGTTCAATACAAGGAGGTTTCCAACCGTTTCTTCAACATGCCGTCCGCACGCAACCGCATGATGGGCATCCAGCTGTATAAATTTCAAATGGCGGGCTTCCTGCACTGGGGCTACAATTTCTGGAATACCCGGTACTCTTTGAAAGCAATCGATCCCTACCGCATTACCGATGCCGGCTTCCATTTTCCATCCGGCGACGCTTTTCTGGTTTATCCGGGCGAGGACGGCAGACCCGTCGAATCGATAAGGATGGAAGTTTTCCAGGAAGGGCTTCAGGACTTGAGGGCGCTTCAGCTGCTGGAGAGCCTGATCGGGCGCGATCAGGTTCTGGAGATGATCGAAGAGGGCCTTCCCGAGCCTCTGACCTTCCGCAGCTATCCGAAAGAGGCGGCGTGGCTGCTGAATTTCCGAGAATCGGTCAATGCGGCGATTAAAGCCCATATCAATAATTGAGGTGATGGACATGACCAAAAGTCAACAAACGGGCAGCGCCGTCAGCGGTCCGGTGAAAGTGATTATTGTGGGAGCCGGAAGCCGCAGCATGAATTATGCAAGCTTCTCGAAGAAACATCCGGAGCTTATGCAGATAGTCGGAGTCGTGGATCCGGATTCTTTACGGCGGGATAATGCCGTCCGCCAGTATGATCTGCCCGATTCTATGGTCTTTACGAAGGTGGAGGAGCTTGCCGCGCAGCCGAAGCTGGCGGACGCGGTCATAAACGGGACGCTCGACGCGCAGCACGTCTCCACCAGTGTACCTCTGCTTCGCAAAGGCTATGACCTGCTGCTGGAGAAGCCGATCGGTATTTCGGAGCAGGAAGTTCTGGAGCTCTATGAAGTGGCGGAGGCTCACGGCCGCAAGGTCATGATCTGCCATGTGCTGCGGTATGCGCCTTTTTATGTGGAGCTTCAGAAGGCGCTCTCGGAGGGGGTTATCGGGGATATTATCCACATCCAGACCGAAGAGAATGTGGATTACCACCATATGGCCACCGCATTCGTCCGCGGCAAGTTCGCGAATAGGGAAAGAGGGGGCTCCTCCTTTCTGATGCAAAAATGCTGCCATGATCTGGACCTGATCACCTGGTTTAAAACGGGTGTGCGGCCGGTGAAGGTAAGCAGCTATGGCAATATCATCCAATTTCGCGAGGACCGTGCCCCTCAAGGCTCAGGTACCCGCTGCCTGACGGACTGCGGCATAGAAGAAAGCTGTCCTTATTCCGCCAAAAAGCTGTATGTGGACCATCCGCTCTGGGGCACCTATGTATGGCCGCGTTATTTGGAAGGGGTCCGGCTGAATACGGAAGAGAAGCTCCAGAGCCTTCGTACCGATAACCCTTTCGGGCGCTGCGTTTGGCGGTGTGACAATGATATTGTGGACCATCAGGCGGTCCTGTTCGAATTCGAGGACGGGAGCACGGCGGTCCACAATTTGGTGGGAGCGACCGCGAAAGCATGCCGAACCGTTCATATCACGGGAACGAAAGGCGAAATCCAGGGCTTGCTGGAGGACGGCGTCTTTGTCATTCGGCATCCGGATTTGGCCGAGGGACGCACTTACACGGAGAAGCGTGTTGAAATCCCCGTTAGCAACGATATGCACGGCGGCGGGGATCACCGGCTGGTCGAAGACTTTTTGCGTGTGGTCAAAGGGCAGGCGACTTCCCCGTCAACCGCTTCTCTGGAAAACTCGATCATCGGCCATTTGGCCGGGTTCCGTGCGGACGCTTCCATGCGTACGGGTCAGTCCGTCGTAATGGATTGGAAGGGGATGAAGGTATAGGGACTTCGATATTGCGCTTCCCTCCCCCGCCGAAATATGATAGAATCATGTTCGGTATCGCAATCGCATAACTTGGGTAAATGAGTGAATCTATCATTTGATATAAGTCACCTTCATGACCTGGCTTTTCCTTTGAACAAAGGGGGAGTTGGGTCATTTTTGTTTTCCAAGATATTCTACCGGCAGGGAGGCAGACGAGATTCGTCACTAGTAGAACGTAGACAGGGACGGATCGGCATACATGAAGCAACCAATCGCTAATTCACTTCAGCAGCACATAGCCAGCTATATCGGGAGGCAGCTCCGCGACATCTTTGGCAAGGGGCCGGAATCGGTGTTCGTCTCCATAGGAGGGAGTTACCTGACCGTTTATTTGCGAAGCTTCCTTACCCCATCAGAGAAGGCCCTCCTGGAGCATGGCCAGGAAAGGACCGTCCGCCGGACACGGGAGAAGCTGATGCCTCTGCTGATTTCCCCCTTGACGGAATGGTTGGAGCATACAACCGGGGTCAGGCCAAGCGAAGTTTATTATGACTGGAACCTGCCGGAAGGCACCGGCATGCTGGTGTTGAAAGGCTCATGTTCCTTTGAAGGCTTTCCGGAGCCGAATGGCTCCTTTAAGGGGCGGGATGGACTGGTGCGGGAAGTGGTCCGGGTGTCCCACCAGGTCGAGAAAGCACCCGATGGTCTTGAAACGTACGAGATGAACGGGCGTACGCTGCTGTTCGTCCGCAAGGGAGTGCTGGTTCAAGTGGAGAACGAGCTGATCCGGCTCGGCCAGGGCGAGTTCTTGAAGGACGTCAAGCGCAGCCTGGAGAAAAGACTGCTGGAGCGCTTGAAGGGCTATGATCCGGGGATGAACAAACGGATCGCCGAGGTGTTTGTCGACTGGAGCTTCGAATTGGACAAGAGTGTCATTCTGATGATTCTCCGCTCCCACTCGGAAACAGCCGGACCGGACCTGTAAAGGGCGCCTTACGATATTTTCCGCTTCAGGGAGGAAAAATGGTCCTTCCTCTCGAATCTTATAAGAGAACGGCCTTAAAGCCGGTTGCAAATCGACCCGAGGTGTGACAGAGTATTACCGTGCACTATTTCTACATAAGAGGAGGAAGGACTTCATGCAGTACCATTTTTTTGTAGGCAACGACAACGGAAACAGCGAGCATGACCTGATTATTGACGGACGGCTGATTCAGCAGCCCAATGTCAATTGTCCGGTGGACGAGCTTCCGTGGAGCGAAGAGCAGGCACCTGAGAGTTTCATCCGTAACCTGCAGGATCAGTTGGTCGTGACAGTCGATTCTCCGGCGGCCCGTCCGGGCATGTATTATGTCGGCAAATTCGCTCTGGAGAGCGGAGAAGTAATTGATAATCTTCAAATCGGCATCGACATGAAATGCGACATGGACCTGCCGGTCGTGAACACCCTTGCCCAGATCGCTGCGGCAGCCGTTCAGAAAGCCTATGACGAAGAGAAGAGAATTCCGGATCACATCGAAGTGCAGGCCGATATGGCTACCGCGCTTCCGGTGACCCAGCATACCGACGAGACGTCGGCCAAGTTCGAAAGACGCTTCATGGCGGGCACCCACCATGTTACCGTTCATCTGGGCATCCAGCGCGTAGCGGTCCGCATCATTTTCCAATTCACCAAAGTGGTTCCTGAAGCGACCCCGGTTATCTTCACCCTCCAGAAGGACGGCGAAGGAAACTGGCGCGAAGGCGACATCTTCGACGAATTCACGGATACGTACGGCATCGACAAGAAGTTCAACGGAAGCTTCTTCAAAGATAAGCGGATTCTGCATGTCGACATCGGCGACGGCTCGACCGAGTACCCGATTACCGAGGGCAACAAGTTCCTGCGCCAGTTCGTGCACGGAAGCCATCATGGAGCGGGTTATGCGATTGAGGAAGCGCTGAGCGAGTTCAACCGTCTCATCCATCTGCCGGACAGCCCTCGCCAGTTCTTCAGCGACGTGATCAAGAACCCGAAGCACAAGTACCACGCCCGGGCGATCAAAACGCTGAAGCGTCCGCTCGAAAGCCAGGCGAAGCAGATCATCCAGAACGTCAAGCGCCAGCTGACCAAAGCAAGAAACGAGATCGACGTGATCTGCGTGTATGGCGGCGGCAGCATCCTGATGCGTTCGATCCTGTATCCGCTTCTGAAGGAGCTTTGCGACGAGCGCGAAATGAAGCTTCTCTACGTGCCGAGCGATTACGCCGTTCGCCTTAATGCGATGGGCCTCGATGCGTTTGTCCGCGGCAAAATTTACGAAGCCCTCAAAACGAAAGCGGTCCAGCCTGCCTAAGGAGAGACGGCGGGTAATACCAGCCGTACCGGAAGGTGACCTTTTATGAAGAAATCGAAGCAGCCCGGTGACAACATCAGCCTGAAGACGAAGAAGAACGAAGACCCCGCCATCATGCAGTGGATCAACTCCCAGACGAACCTGATGGATTCCATCCGCTACCTGATTGAGAAAGAGGTTACCCATAACGGGGTGCGCAACCTGCAGGCCTTTATTCCGGCCGAGCGGGGCTTCACGTCCGAAGGAAAGAACGGACAAGCCGGCCCCTCCGGCGAAGTGGCGGCGGTTTCCCTCCGGGAGACGGCGGCCGCGGCCCAGCAAGAGGAAAAACGGCAGCCGGTTAAGGCGCCGGATGACGACATCGACGACGAAGATATCGAGTCTTGGACTTGATCCGTCAAGCCGGTCCACACAAAAAGACAGCCTCTCACGAGGCTGTCTTTTTTGTCGTTTTCCTCCAAGGGGAGGAAAGGGCGTTGGTTACGCCCGGTTGCGTCCCATCGAACGCATGATCAGGCTGACGATGAACACGAGGGCGACAGCCCCGATCAAAGCCGGCAGGATATAGAATCCGCCTACTTCCGGACCCCAGTCGCCAAGCAGCAGCCCGCCGAGCCAAGCCCCGATGAAACCGGCGATGATGTTACCAATCACACCGCCCGGAATGTCGCGGCCCATAACCAGGCCGGCCAGCCAACCGATAATACCGCCGATAATCAAAGACCAGAGAAAACTCATTGTGTCCCACTCCTTTTTCATTTGTGTTGGTTAGTGTACCTATTTTTAACCTAAGCTACGTAGGTTTAAACATTAAAGTTTTTCCTGCCGATAAAAGATAGGAGATCATTCCCAAAACGGGCCCGATGACTTATGATTAGAAGAAAAAACCAGTCGGCCGAAAAATGGAAAGCCCTGCGGCCGGGCGAAAAGGGGAAGGCCATAACGATGAAGCAGCGCAGTTGGATCGGCCCGGCGGCGGCCGTACTTATTCCTTATGGTGTGTTTGAGGGACTGAAGGCGGCGGGTTCCGCCGATCCCATGCTTATCATGCCAAGAGGGCATTTCTATATTGTCAGCGCGGTGGCGCTGCTCGCTTTGGCTCTGGCGGTGGCCGTCGGCATTGCAGGCAGGCGTCTTCGGAATGGAAAGGTCGGATTTCTCGCTCTTTCTTTCATTTCGCTTGCCTCCATCTTTGCCGTCCATGGACTCTCGACTCCTAACTTCATGATCCATGCGAGCCACCTGCCGGCGGTCTCGTCCCAGCTCAGCATCCTTCTGGCCTCCCTGTGGCTGTGGCTGTCTTCGCTACCGTCCGACGATCCGTTCGTTACCTTCATGTCCAGGCCCGGCCGCTGGCTTCTGCCGTTGTGGACCAGCGTGCTCCTGCTTCTCGGGGGCGCGGGTCTCCTGTTTCCCCACGCCGTCGATTTCATTCCCCTCGATATTCACCCGCTTAAGGGGGGAGTCGCCATGGTGACCATCCTGCTTAACGGCGTGACCATGTACCAATACTACCAGTCGTACCTCTATTCCCGGTTTCCTCTGCAAAAAGCGATCGTATACTCCTGCGGCTGGCTCATTACCGCCCAGGTTATCATCATCCGCGGCGAAGCATGGCGGGCTTCGTGGTGGTTGTATCACTTCCTGCTCTTGGGCTCCATGCTGGTGATGCTGGCCGGGCTGTACCGGCAGTACGCATCAAGGCAGTCCTTGTCAGGGGCGGTACGCGCTCTGTTCACGAACGACCCGATCGAACGGGTGACGAACTCCATCTCCCCGAGCGTTCAGACTTTGATGGCGTCCACGGAGCAGAGAGATCCGTACACGGCGGGGCACAACTTCCGGGTAACGCTGTATGCGCTGAAGCTTGCGGAGGAGCTGCAGCTGCGCCCCGATGAGCTTCGGGCCCTGGCCCAGGGAACCATCGTGCACGACATCGGCAAAATGGACATCCCCGACAGCATCCTCAACAAGCCGGGCAGGCTCAGCCCCTCGGAAAGGGCCATTATCGAAACCCATCCCGTGATCGGGTATGAGCGGTGCCGGCGGCTCGGGTTCCTTCCAGAGGAGCTGGGCATTATCCGCTCCCATCACGAGAAATGGAACGGCGGGGGCTACCCCGACCGCCTGACGGGAGAGGAAATCCCGCTGATGGCGCGCATCGTGGCCGTAGCGGACGTCTACGACGCCCTCACCTCCAGGAGAGCCTACCGGCAGGCGATGCCTCATGAGGAGGCGATGGCGTTCCTTGAGGCGAACCGGGGGAGTCATTTTGACCCGGCGTGCGTGGATGCCTGGAAGCAGGTGTGCGGACGGGATACGTCCATTTACGAATACCCCCTTAAGGTGCTCGGGGAGCGGGTGCCGGGTGCGGTTCTCAAGGGAGCGGGCTAGGCACGGGATGGAACGGGTTAAGCCATCGAGCCCTGCCAGCCGGCAGGGCTTTTGGCTGACTGGAGAAAAAGCCCTATTTCCGATTGACGGAAACGCAGCCCCTCTGATATAGTTCTACTGTGAAATCATTCGACAGTCGAACTAAAGGGACGACCCTCCCTTTTACCCCTAGAAGGAGAACGTGAACAACGTGGACAACGAATTTCTGAGGCAGCTTATCGAACGGTACGAGAGGGCGACCTTCGTCGTCAACCGCCGGCTGAACGCCATGATCAAGGAACGGATGGAGGAGGAGCTCACCCTCGATCAGTATTCCACCATTCGTTACATCCGGGGCCGGGGCTCCTGCACGTCCTCAGAGCTTGCGGACAGCTTCTGCGTAGGCAAAAGCTCCATCACGGCAATCGTCAACCGGCTGGCCGACAAAGACCTGATCCGGCGTCTGCCGGATGAGAAGGACCGCCGGGTCACCTATTTGACCCTCACGGAGGAGGGCGAGCGGCTCGCCCAGGCGGGCGAAGAGAAGATTCAGGAGCTGCTATCGGGGTATCTTCAGCATTTTGACGAAGAGGAAGCCCGCCAGTTTATTCAAACCTACGAGAAGCTGGCTAGGGTGCTCCTGTCTGATTCGTAAAGAGCTGGGCAGGCCGGAACAAAGAAAGAGAAAAGGGTAAGGGAGAAGAAAACATGAGAACAATTCTGAAGCTAAGATGGCTGGTGCTCGTTCTGTGGCTGGCGGCGGTGGCGGGGCTTGCCGTTACCGCCCCTTCGATGGAGGAGCTGGTCCGCGAGAAAGGGCAGATCAATGTGCCCGACGGGTATTCCTCCAGCCAGGCGAATAAGCTCATCAAAGAGATGAAGGCGGGCTCCGGCAAGGAAACCGGCGAAGCCTCGGCCGTGCTGGTGTTTCATAAGGAAGGAGGGCTCGGCGCCTCCGACAAGGAGGAGATCCGCCAGGGCCTCGACAAGCTCAAAAGCGAGAAGGCGGCTCACGGCATTACCTCCGTGACCTCTCCATATGATTCCAAGGACCTCGAGAAGCAGATGATCGCCGGGGACGGCCAGACGGTGCTGGCCCTCGTGAACGTCGATAACAAGGACCGGACCCCCGCGGAAATGCGGGACGGGCTTTACAAGGCCGCCGAGGGCATTAAGGTGGAGCATTACTATACCGGTGACTGGCTGATCGGCGAGGACGTCGTGGAGAGCTCCCAGGAGGGCTTGAAGAAGACGGAGTGGATCACCCTGATCTTCATCATGGCGATCCTGTTCCTCGTGTTCCGCTCGGCGGTCGCCCCGTTCATTCCGCTTGTGACCGTGGGCGTCAGCTATGTCGCTTCGCAGTCGGTCGTCGCCTTCCTGGTCAAGTACTGGGATTTCCCGCTGTCGAACTTTACGCAGATCTTCATGGTGGCGGTTATGTTCGGGATCGGGACGGACTATTGCATTCTGCTTATCAGCCGCTTCAAGGAAGAGCTCGCCCACCGGGGCGATACGACCGAAGCGATTGTCGCCACGTACCGCACGGCAGGACGGACGGTGTTCTACTCCGGTCTTGCGGTGCTGGTGGGCTTTGCCTCCATCGGCTTCTCGACCTTCGTGCTCTACCGCTCGGCGGTGGCCGTGGGAGTCGGGGTTGCCGTCCTGCTGATCGCCCTCGGCACGCTCGTGCCGTTCTTCCTGGCGGTGCTCGGCAAGGCGGTCTTCTGGCCCGCCAAAGGATCGCTCGAGCACAAGCCGAGCGGGCTGTGGGGCGCGATGGGGCGCTTCGCCCTGAAACGGTCCGTCTGGGCGCTGCTGCTGCTGGCGGTTCTGACGGTCCCGCTTCTGGCGGCTTACAAGGGCTCGATCTCCTTTAACTCCCTGGACGAAATCGGCAGCAAGTACAACTCGGTCAAAGCCTTCCAGGTCATCTCCGCCAGCTTCGGCCCCGGGGATTCCCTTCCTTCGACGCTTGTGCTGAAGAGCGACAAGGCGCTCGATACGCCGGAAGGACTGGCGGCCATGGAGCGGGTCAGCCGGGAGCTGGCCAAGGTGGAAGGCGTGAAGGCGGTCCGGAGCGCGACCCGGCCGACGGGCGATCCCCTGGAGGACTTCCAGGTGGCCAAACAGGTCGGCACCGTAGGCAGCGGCCTCGGGCAGGGCACCGAGGGCCTCGGTCAGATCGGCAAGGGGCTGACGGACGCCAGCAAGGCGCTTGGGGAGAACGCCCCCAAGCTGAATGAGGCCGAGGCGGGCGCCGCGAAGCTCGTGGACGGCACGAATGCGCTGAAGGCGGGCGTCGTCCAGCTGGGCGACGGCATCAAGCGCATTGAGCAGGGCCTGCGCGACGGCACCGCCGGGGCGGGCGAGCTCCAGGCCGGAGCGGCGCAGGCGAAGGCGAGCGCCGACCGGCTGGCGGCCGCGGCCAAGGAGCTGCTGGGAGGCTACCAGCAGATCGGCGGCGGCCTCGGCCAGCTGTCGCAGGCCTACGGCGACGCGGCCGCCAAGCAGGCGGAGCTCGCGAAGGGCTTAGGCGAGCTGAAGAGCGGTCTGAGCGGCCTGGCGCAGAAGTATCCGGAGCTGGCTAACGATCCGGATTATGTCAAGCTCCAGGGCGCCGCGGCGGGCCTGCAAAGCGGTGCCGAGCAGCTCGGCGCCGGGCTCGGGCAGCTGAACGGCCAGCTGGCCGGGCTGGAGCAGGGGCTCGCTCAAGCGAACGCCGGCTACGCGCAGGCCGTAAGCGGCCAGGCGGCGCTGGCGCAGGGCCTGCAGGGCCTGGCCGACGGCCTGGCGAAGCTGCAGACCGGCCTCGCGCAGGCGGCATCCGGCCAGGGCCAGCTGGCGGCGAACCTGCCCGAGGTGACGAAGGGCTTCGACGCCCTCGCGTCCGGGCAGAAGGAGCTGCAGGCCGGCTTCGCGCAGCTGAACGGCCAGCTGGGCGAGCTGACGGGCGGCCTGAGCCAGAGCGCGAACGGCCTCGCCCAAGTGACGGGTGGGCTGCAATCGGCCGAAACGTACTTGAACCAGCTGTCGTCCGCGCCGGATAAGCAGCTGACGGGCTGGTACATCCCCGATCAGGCCGTGAAGGACCCGGGCTTCCAGCAGGCGCTGGACACGTATCTGTCCAAGGACCGGAAGATCGCCAAGTTCGACGTCGTCTTCACGGGGAACCCGTATGAGATCGAGACGCTGAAGAAGACCGATGACCTGACCGCCGCCGCGGGACGCGCTTTGAAGGGAACCGGCTTCGAGAAGGCCGTGTATGCCGTCTCGGGGGTGTCCTCCACGAACAACGACCTGCGGCAGATTTCGGCGGACGATTATTCGAAGACGGCGCTTCTCATGCTGGTGGGCATCGGCTTGATCCTCATCCTCATGTTCCGCTCGGTGATCATGCCGGTCTACCTCCTGCTTTCGCTCATCTTGACGTACTACACGTCGATGGCGATCGCAGAGCTGATCTTCGTCCGGATGCTCGGCTATTCCGGCATTTCCTGGGCGGTGCCGTTCTTCGGCTTCGTCATGCTAATGGCGCTCGGCATCGACTACAGCATCTTCCTCATGGACCGCTTCAAGGAATACCGCGGCATGGACCCGCAGGAAGCCATCCTGCTTGCCATGAAGAAGATGGGAACGGTCATTCTGTCCGCGGCGGTCATCCTGGGCGGAACATTCGCCGCGATGCTTCCTTCCGGGGTCATGTCGCTCCTGCAGATTGCCACTATCGTGCTGTGCGGCCTTGCGTTGTATGCGCTCCTTATTCTGCCACTGTTCATACCGGTCATGGTGCGCATGTTCGGGCCGGCCAACTGGTGGCCGTTCATGAACCGGCAGGAGCCGGACGATGAAGATTATGCTCCGGCGGTCGGGCGTCCGGTCAGCCGGTAACAACATACGGGATCAGACACCAGTCTAGAAGAGGCCACCCTCCAGGGATGGCCTCTTTCTCGTCCCCCAATCCGGCCGAACCATCACGACGGAGGAGTTCCAGGGTGGGGTTCCTCCGGAATCGGGATGACTTGTGGCGGGGGCTTTGGATTCCCCGGGCGGGATGTGGTATTTTTAGAAGAAAAGGAACGGAGGGACCGAATGAACCCCAAACGGCAGGAAAAGCGCCTCGCGCTGCTGATGATGGTAGTGGCCGGTCTGCTGCTGCTGTCCATTCTGAGTAAATTCTGGAGGGGGTAAGCGGTCCGCTGGGAGAGCGCCCGGATTGGTGCCGGAAGGAATTCGGGTGATTCCGAAGGCCCGGCGGAACGAGACCAGGCGTAACGGCCTATTTTGTGAGCAGAGGGGATCGGGGAATGCACTTCTTTTTGCGGTATGCTTACCGGCTTTTCCGTTTGAATAACCGGCTGCTGGCCGTTATGACGGTCGGCTTCGTGCTGATCGGGTCCGCCGCGGCCTATGCGCTGGAGCCGGATACCTTCGGCCACTGGTTCAATAGCCTCTACTGGGTCATGACCACAATGTCGACGGTCGGGTACGGCGATTATTCCATGAAGACGATTCCCGGGAAGGCGCTGACGATGGTGCTGTACCTGTTCGGGATCGGGCTTCTCAGTCTCGTGATCGGCAAAATTCTGGAGGCGTTCGCCTCTATCAAGAAGAGAAGGGAGACGGGGCAATTGGCGTACCGGGGAAGCGGTCATGTGGTTATCATCTCCTGGAACAAAAAAGCTCAAGCCGCCGTCGAGGAGCTCCTGAGCTCCGATCCGGGGCTCGAGGTCCTAATCGTGGATGAGAACGAGCGGCTTCCGTATGACCACGAGCGCGTCCATTACGTAAGCGGCAGCCCCACCAGCGGCGATACCCTGGAGCGGGCGGGGGTGGGTACGGCGCGGGCGGCGATCGTTTTCGCGGATGAGCGGATGGACGACTACCAGCTGATCGACGGCAAAACGCTTCTGATTGCATCGAGCATCGAGGAATTCTCGCCTGACGTTCATACCACGGTGGAAATCATGTCGGAGAAGCATATCAAGAACTTCCGGCATGTGAAGGTCAATGATTTTATTCTTTCCCATGATGCGGTATCGAGCCTGGCCGTCCGGTCCGCCCTGAACGAGGGGACGATCGACCTGTACCGGCAGCTTATCTCACGGCAGGAGGGGGAGGATATTTACGAGGTGCCGCGCCGGTCCCACTGGCGAACGTACCGGGAAGCCTTTCAGGCTCTGCTGGAAGAAGGAGCGACCCTCCTGGCCGACCGGGGGGATCTCGGCATCAACCGCAAGCTCGACGAGCCCATCCCGGAGGGCGCGCGGCTGTATGCCGTCTGCCACCCGGACACCTTCCGGCGGCTTAAGGAAGCAAGGGAAAGCGGCTAGCGCCTTATCCGCAAAGGAAGCTTCCTATTCATTTTAATTGGCATACGGAGGCTTTCTCCTAACAAAGCTACCGGATAACGCGCAATAGCGTCCGGCAGCGGAGGCATAGGCCTTTCTACGAGTCAATTGTCACGGGATGGCAATTGACTTTTTTGTCATTTAAATTTAAACTAAGTCTAAATCTAAAATATTCTAACATAGAAGCAGGCGATCTCCATGACACGCAAAGGACAGCTGACCGTTCAGCGCAAAACCATATACGACCTCATTGCCGAAGCCCCGGATCACCCGACGGCGGGAGATATTCTGGAACGGCTGAAGGAACAGGGGCATGCCTTCGCTTATGCCACCGTCTATAATTCGCTCCGCTATTTGACGCAGGAAGGGCTGGTCCGCGAGCTGAAGCTCGAAGGAGACGCGAGCCGCTACGATGCCCGGGTGGAGGACCACCATCATATCGTATGCCAGTCGTGTGGCAAGGTGGATGAAGTGTTCGCCGAAGCTCCCGGTGACTGGATCCGGCGGATTGCCGAAGAAACGGGCTACGACGTTCAGGAGCAGCATTTTCTTTTTAAAGGGGTGTGTGCAGAATGCAGAACTACGAAGAAGCCGTCCCATTAAGCACCTTGGCGTACGGGCAAACGAGCCCCTATGGCGAAGCCGCGGAGACGGGCAGCTACTGCGGCACGACGCGGAGAATCGTCATTGTGAGCCCCCGGCCGGCGCTACTGTATCCCGTCGTGCTGGAGCTGACGGCCCGGTGCTACGACGTCATGCTGTTCCATCACGCGGATGAAGCGGTGCTCGGCCTCGCGAACGGGGCGATGCTTCTCGTCGACCGGACCCAGGGGGGACCGGAGGCGATTCGGCTTCCGGCCGGCGTCCGCCCCGCCCTGTCGCTGGTCGGCTCGGAAGCGCAGGCCGCCGAATGGGGAGAGCCCGGGCTGCTGTGGCCGGCTCCGCTCGCCGTTGTTCTCGAGCGGATTGAGCGGACCGCCCGGGAGGACGAGGTGCGGGAGCACACCGCCGGCACGCTGCAGCACAAGGACCTCACCGTGGACCTGCGGCGGATGACCGCACGCCGGGAAGGAGAGCGGGTGGAGCTGACGAAGACCGAATACGACCTGCTGACCGCCCTTCTCGCGGCGGACGGGGAAGTGCTGACGCGCGACGCCCTGATGGACCGGGTGTGGGGAGACACGTACTTCGGAGGAAGCAACACCGTCGACGCCCATATCAAGAGCCTGAGGCAGAAGCTCGGTGACGATCCCCGCCGGCCGCGCTATATTGCAACCGTGCGGGGAGCCGGTTACCGCCTTGCCGATTGATGGCCGGACGGGGACAGTTTTTGCCGGAAACCCGATAAATCGTTTGCCCGTCGGGGTAATATACTAGTGAGAAGCCAAAGGAGGCATGACGAGAATGAGTGATATTCTGAAGAAAGCGATAGCGTTGGGACTCGGCATCACGGCGGCCAGCCGCGACAAGGTGCAGCAGTTCGTCGATGAGCTGGTGGTCAAGGGCGAGCTGGGCCAGAGCGAATCGAGGGACGTCGTGAACCGGCTGATTGCCCGCGGGGAAGAGCACCGGAGCGAGATCAAGCGGATGGTCCAGGAGCAGGTGAGGAAGGTGCTGGCGGACCTCGACGTGGCGACGAAGCAGGATCTGGAAGACCTGGAGCGCCGCATGACCGCAGCGTCCACGGCCTCCACCGCGTCCACCGAGACCGTCGTCACACCGGAGACTCCGGCTCCGCCGGCCAAACCGACCGGGCCGCCGTCCTTCTGATATGGCGATCAAACTCCGGCATACGAGCCGCTATAAGGAGATCGTCGTGGCTCTGGTCCGGCATGGTTTTGGCTACATGGTAGAAGAGATGGGGCTGTTCCACGTCCTGTCTCTTCCCCGTAAATGGCTGCACCGGGGCGCGGAGAAGACCCCTCATACGTTTGCCGAGCGCATCCGCCTCGTTATAGAAGAGCTGGGCCCGACGTTCATCAAGCTGGGCCAGCTTTCCGCCACCCGGCAGGACCTGCTGGCCCCGGAGCTGGTCAAGGAGCTGCAGAAGCTCCAGGACCAGGTGCCGGCCTTCTCTATGGAGGAGGTCAAGGCGATTCTGGAGGAAGAATTACATACGCCGATGAACGAGATATTCAGCGAATTCCGGGAAACGCCCCTGGCGGCCGCTTCCATCGGCCAGGTTCATTATGCCCGGCTGCACTCGGGAGAGCGGGTGGCCGTCAAGGTGCAGCGTCCGCACGTGGACAAGATCATCGAGCTTGACCTGGACATTCTGCATGACCTGGCCGCACTCGCCGAGCGGCGCATCGGCTGGTTCGAGCGCTACCGGGTGAGAACGATCATCGAGGAGCTGTCCCGTTCCATGCGGGAAGAGCTCAACTATACCCGGGAAGGGAAGAACACGGACCGGATCGCCGCCCAGTTCCTCCAGCATCCCGGCGTTCGCATCCCGAAGATTTACTGGCCTTATACGACCTCCAAGGTGCTGACCATGGAGTATCTGGACGGCCTGATGCTCAATCAGGCGGACGAGCTGATCGAACGCGGCCATAACTTGAAGGTAACGGCCGAAAGGCTCGTCAACGCGATGTTTCACCAGGTGCTTATCGAAGGCTTCTTCCATGCGGACCCGCATCCCGGCAATGTGATGGTGCTGACCGACGGCAAGATCGCCTTCGTGGATTTCGGCCTGGTGGGCCGGCTGGACGAGACGATGAAGTTTCATCTCGGCTCGCTCATTATCGGCCTTATGCGCAAGGACAGCGACGCGATCATTCATGCCATCTCCCAGCTCGGCCTGCTGACGGACGATGTGGACATGGCGAGTCTCCGGCAGGACCTCGACGAGATGCGGGAACATTATTATGATATTCCCTTGTCCCAGGTAAGCCTGGGAGAAGCGATGAACGAGATGTTCGCCGTGGCCAACCGGCACCGGGTGCTCATCCCCACCGACCTTACGCTGCTTGGCAAGGCCATGATCACGGTGGAAGGAGTGGCGGTCCGGCTGTACCCCGAGCTCAGCCTCGTTGACCTGGCAGAACCGTATGGACGGCGGCTTTTCAAGGAGCGCTATCACCCGGACAAGGTGCGCCAGCGCTGGTGGCGGCAGGCGACCGAGTTCGTGGAGACGCTGGCCGGGTTTCCCCGGCAGGCGGCCCAGCTGACCAAGCTGCTGCGGACGGGTAAGCTGAAGGTGGAGATCGGGCTGCCCGAGATCGACCTGCTCCTCCGCAAGCTCGACCAGATCAGCAACCGGATCTCGGTCAGCATCGTGCTGCTCAGCTTCTCGATCATCATGGTCGGGCTGATCATCGCTTCTTCCGTCGGCAACGTCCCGGCCCTTATTCTCCATTTTCCCGTCATTGAAGTAGGCTCTACGGTAGCGGGCCTCATGTTTCTCTGGCTGCTTTATTCGATCTTCAAATCCGGCCGGTTCTGAACCGGCCGGGAGAACCCCTCCTTGCTGTTACGGCCAAGCACCCTTCGGGGTGCTTCTTTTGGTTTTGGCTGCAGGACCGGACGGCTGGTCCGTCTCTCTATGCGGACGGGCTGCCCTTTTTCCTCTATTGATAGAATAGTAGGAAATCGCACAAGCTGTTCTTCCTCTCCTCACATAAGCTGTGGGGGAAGGAGGTGAGGAACATGCCAATTTCAGCCAAGAAAGCCGTCACCAGCGCTCTCGCAAGCAAAGCAGCCGTCAAGAAGCCGGTTGTCCTTCGAACGCTGCCCCGGCTTACGCTCTGGGCCGACGCGAACTTCATGGGAACCCGGCTCCGCTTCCGGGGCAACCTGGGGGTACGCGACCTGCGGGTGCTGAGCTTCAACGACGTCCTTTCGAGCTTCAACCTCGAAGGCCGAAGGGAAACCACGCTCGTGCTCTTCCAGGATATCAACTACAAGGGAAGCCGGCGGGTGTTCAGAGGGGCCCAGGCCGTCGCTCTCCTGAGTGACTTCAACGATTTGACGTCTTCGTTCGTCGTGTCGCTCCGCCGTCTTTCGACGAGCCAGATCAACCGAATCCAACGCCTGGGGGCCGCCCCTTTCGGGTTTGCGGAGGTTCTCCCGGACGGTGTCGTCGCCCGCAAGGGCAAGAAAGTCAAGAAATAAGACGTATCCGCCGCCGCACCGCTCCTTTGGGGGCGGTGTTTTTGGCTTTTTCCCCGAGACTTGCCTGTTTATCGGCATAGGGTGAACCCTTTCTGCGCATATTATCCCTGTCCGTCTATTTGAAGAAAAGGAGAATCAGCCCGTGAAACGCATGGTTGTGATGAGCACCGTCCTCGCCCTCGTCCTTGTTCTCTTGAATGTTGCCTACGTTTCGGCGCAGGGAGACCGGCCTTATCATTTCGGCTTCAAAAAAAGCAAAAACGGCCAGCTCGCCTCGATCGACCAGGAAGGCTTCAAGGACATCCTGCAGAAGCATGAAGCTATTTTTATGGGAGACACGAAGCGCAAGGAGCTGTACCTGACCTTTGACAACGGGTACGAGAACGGGTACACGGTCAACATTCTGGATGTTCTGAAGGAGAAGGGCGTACCGGCCGCTTTCTTTATTACCGGTCACTATGTCAAGGACCAGCCCGAGCTTGTCAAACGGATGACGGCGGAAGGCCACCTGATCGGCAACCACTCCTGGAGCCATCCGGATATGACCCAGGTGCCGGACGGGAAGATGAAGGAGGAGCTAGACAAGGTCAAGACGGCCGTAGCCGAGCTGACCGGGCAGAAGGAGATGGCGTTTGTCCGCCCTCCGAGAGGGATTTTCAGCGACAGGGTGCTCGCGGTTTCCAAAGCCTCGGGCTATACGAACGTATTCTGGTCGGTCGCTTACAAGGACTGGGATACAAAGGTACAGCACGGCTCACAGTTTGCCTATGATCAAGTCATGGCGCAGCTTCACCCGGGGGCGGTCATTCTGCTGCATTCCGTCTCCAAGGACAATGCGGAAGCGTTAGGCCGGATCATCGACGAGGCCCGTAAGCAGGGCTACGAATTCAAAAGCTTGGACCGTCTCGAAACCCGCTCGTATTAATCGACAAAAAGTAGGCATTTTGCCCTAGCGAATAGGTCTTTCGTATATACAACATGGTATACTTTCCTTTATACTAGCGATATGGAAAATTAACGCAGGTATCGGAGAGTGGACCCTATCAATTCGCTGCAGGGGCAATATAACCTATGGATCGTGCTTCTGTCGTTCGTCATCGCCGTCGTGGCCTCGTATTTGGCCCTTAACCTTAACGCCAAGCTTTCCCAGGTACGCGGACGCCACCGGTTCGCCTGGCTGGCCGCGGGCTCCTGGGTCATGGGCTGCGGCATTTGGTCGATGCATTTTGTCGGCATGCTCGCCTACGAGCTCCCGGTTCCCATGGAATATGACATTACCATCACCTTCCTGTCGCTTCTCGCGGCCGTCGCTTCCTCCTACATTGCCTTCTCTATTACCATGCCGGAGAAAGTGGGCTGGGTGCGGTTCGGAGCGGGAGGCTTTTTTATGGGCGCGGGCATCACCGCTATGCATTATACCGGTATGGCGGCTATGCGCGTTCATGCCGACGTTCACTACATTCCCTCCTTGTGGGCGCTATCCGCGGGAATTGCCCTGGCGGCTTCTTACGCCGCCTTGTTCCTCTTCATCCGTTTCCGGCATAAGCCTTCCGCTTCCTGGTGGAAAGGCGGCTCCGCGGTGATCATGGGACTGGCCATCTGCGGGATGCATTACACGGGCATGAGGGCGGCTATGTACCATTCCATGGGCCCGATCGCCCATCAAGCCGGGATGGATATGTCGGGCAAGTTGTTTCTGCTGGCCGCGGTGACCGTGGCTACTTTTCTTATTCTCGCCGTCTCCTGGGGGGCCATGTATTTCGACCGGCATGTGCTGGAGAAGATGGCGTTTCAGGATGCCTTGACCGGCCTGCCGAACCGCCATGACTTGATCCGTTACTTCGACCGGCTGGAGCTGACCGGCGGGAAAGAGGCGGCGGTGCTGTTTCTCGATCTGGACCGGTTCAAAACGATTAACGATACGCTTGGCCATGATGTGGGCGACCTGTTGATTCAAGAGGTTGCGCTGCGGGTGTCGGCCGCTGCCGGGAAGGCCAACACGGTCTTTCGGTTGGGCGGGGACGAGTTCCTGATTGCCGCTCCTTCCGCCGGGCTCGTGCAGGCGGAGGAGCTCGCCCAGTCACTGCTCGCCGTGATCAAGCAGCCTTACCGGTTGGGCGGTCATGAGCTTTATGTGACCGGGAGCATCGGCATCAGCCTGGCTCCGGAGCACGGCTCCACGCGTGCGGCGCTGATGAAAACGGCGGACACCGCCATGTACCAGGCGAAGACCTCGGGAAAGAACCGGCACCGCGTGTTCAACGAAGAGATGGACCGCCGGCTTGTCCGGAAGCTCGGCCTGGAGAAGGACATGCGCCGGGCGCTGGTGCGGGGGGAATTCTTCGTGCTGTACCAGCCCAAATGGGATGCCCGGCACCAGCAGCCCGCCGGGGTCGAGGCTCTGGTCCGGTGGAAACATCCGGACATCGGGACGATCTCCCCCGCCGAATTTATTCCCATTGCGGAGGAAACGGGACTGATCGTGCCTCTCACCCGCTGGGTGCTGCAGGAGGCCTGCCTCCAGAACCGCCGCTGGCAGGAGGAGGGGCTGCCGTCCCAGAAGGTGGCCGTCAATCTGTCGATCCGGGTCTTCGAGAGCCAGAACTTGGGCGAAATGGTCGGCGAGGCTCTTCAGCTCTCATCCCTGGCGCCGGAATACTTGGAGCTTGAAATAACGGAGTCCCTGCTGCTCTACGACATCGAAGACATCGTCCGTCAGCTGGAGGAGCTTCGCGGGCTTGGGGTGACGGTGGCGATGGATGATTTCGGATCGGGGTATTCCGCGCTTGGTTCTCTAGACAAGATGCCGATCGATACGCTCAAGATCGACCAGCTGTTCATCCGGGAGAGCAACCTGGAATCGAAGCAGGCTATCATTCTGGCTATCATTATGATGGCCCGCCAGCTGAACCTGCGGCTGGTGGCGGAGGGAGTCGAGACGGAAGCCCAGATGGCCTTCCTCCGCTCCTCGGGCTGCGATGTCATGCAGGGGTATTATTACGGCAAGCCGATGACGGAGCAAGAGATTCAAAGCTGGATGGAGCGAAGCCTCCCGGCATAGCGGCGTAAGTGTAGTGGGAAGGCCTGTCTTTATCCGGTGAGCCGGGAGGGCGGGCCTTCACGTTTACGGGCCTCCCGGGAGATTTGTCTAAATCTTGATAAATAATTGAACAAAGTTTGAACGAAACGTGTCTTTTGTGTTACAATAAAGCCATCACTATTCAACGGAATGGAGTGTTGAAGATGGCACTTAGACAATATCCGGCCAAAACCATAGAGATCTCGAAGGAAAGCGGCGCTAAAGTAAACACGGCGATGACAGCGATTGCATGGGGTGTTCTGGCCGTAGGCGTGCTGCTCTGCCTGATGACGATCAGCGACTTCCGCGATACGAACCTGGGCCTTATGGTGGGCATCGGCTTCCTAA
The DNA here is from genome assembly GCF_032268605.1 of Paenibacillus aurantius. Taxonomy (NCBI): domain Bacteria; kingdom Bacillati; phylum Bacillota; class Bacilli; order Caryophanales; family Paenibacillaceae; genus Paenibacillus; species Paenibacillus aurantius. The sequence continues at coordinate 6,131,164 of NZ_CP130318.1, read as the reverse complement.
TTGCGAGCGTGCAGATTTTTACGATCGGAACGATGATCCGCTGGGTCCATAACCGCAAGGTAGACGAGAAGGAATAACCGGATCTCCCCCATACGACCTTAACGGCCGGCCGTTCTAATGAACGGGCCGGTTTTTTGCCTTCTAAAGGAGAATGGATCGGAAAGGGCCGGAGAGGGGCCATCTTCCCTGCGGAAAGCCTATAGACTGGCTAATCGGGAATAGACCGGCGGCGGTCGGACCGAAGGGATACGCAGAGGAGGGGCCGCACAGAGGTAGCCCATCCAAGGGACGTATCGTTTTGTGCTTCGGGTGCATCCTAACGGAAGAGCCTGCAGAGCAGGAGCGGTGGTCTGGTCACGACAAGACCGGCCGGTCTGCCCGGGGCTAACCGATAAATAAGCCTCTAGAGCCGAGGCAGGATGGAGGGTCCCATGAAGCATCAGCTGGTCGAGCTCGTTCAGCAGCAAACCGGCATGTCCGCCGAGCAGTGCGAGGACGCCGTGAACATCATCATCAGCTATTTCCGCAACCGCCTGCCGGCCGAAACGGCCGAAGAGATCAACAACCTGGCGCGCGGTCACAACGACGGCGCTCTTTCGTAAGCCTAGAGCGTCAAGCCCCCTTAAGCCTGGCACCGGGAAACCGGCTGCCGGGTTTTTTTGTGTCCTAATTCCTTGTTGCGCGTGTGAGAAAGGTCATAGCGCAAAGGCCGTCCGGACGCTTTCCCGGCGGCTCCACGCCTTGTTTTTCCGGGACTTTGTGAAATTTAGAACATTTGTTGAACACTTTTCGTCGAAAAAGGAACAGAATGTTGACGTATTTGTTAACCGGGGTTCCCGCGCGAGCCGCATCTGGTATGCTGAATAAGAAATTAGACGATACGTTTCTAGAGGTTTATAGAGAGGGTGGAATTATGGGCAAAACCAAATGGCTGAGCCGCCTTAAAGTGCTCTTGACCGCCGCCATGACCATGGTGCTGCTGTCCGGCTGCTCTGACAAATTCATCGTCCTCGACCCGAAGGGGCCGGTGGCCGAGACGCAGCAAAAGCTTATTATCATCTCCGTCATTCTCTGCGCGATTGTCGTGATCCCGGTTCTGGCGCTTCTCGCCTTTATCGTATACCGGTACCGGGATACGCCGGACAACAAGTCTCCTTACAAGCCGGACTGGCACGACAGCAAGCTGTTGGAGACGATCTGGTGGGGCATTCCCATCATCATTATCGGGATTCTCGGCGCCTACACGGTGCGGGATACGTACGCACTCGCGAAGCCCAAGGTAGCGGCGGACACGAAGCCACTGGTCATCCAGGTGACGTCTCTCGACTGGAAATGGCTGTTTACCTATCCCGACCAGAAGATCGCAACCGTCAACTACGTGCAGATTCCAGCAGGTGTTCCGGTGCACTTCCAGATGACGTCCGATGCTCCGATGAACTCCTTCTGGGTTCCTCAGCTCGGCGGTCAGGCGTACACGATGCCGGGCATGGCCATGCAGCTGTGGCTGCAGGCGGACCAGCCGGGTGAATACTACGGCACCGGCGCGAACTTCAGCGGCAAGGAATTCGCCCACATGAGGTTCCAGGTGGAAGCGAAGCCGCAGGCCGAGTTCAACGAATGGGCCAAGGGAATCGCCAGCGGTCCGAACGCCGCTCTGACGAAGGAAGGCTACCAGGAGCTGGCCAAGCCGGGCTCGGTCGAGAAGCCGGTCTTCTACTCTTCCTATCCTCCGGAGCTATTTGATGAGATCGTCGACAAGAACGGTGGCTCGTACATGGAGCATGGAGGAAACCCGCATAAAGCCGGGGAGCCGGAAGCCGGGAAATCCGAAGGAACAACCGGTGGCGGCAGCAATCACGATATGTCCCATATGAATATGGGCAAGTAGAAAGGAAGGGAGGAATCCCATGCTGGATAAAATCAAAGATTTCGCCTCCACGTTCTTCGTGACCGGCGACCCGCTCATCTACGGCGCGGACGTTTCCATTGCGCTGACGATGATTGCCATTCTCTTTGTTCTTACCTATTACAAGAAATGGGGCTGGCTCTGGAAAGAGTGGCTGACCACCGTTGACCATAAAAAGATCGGGATCATGTACCTGATCTCCTCTCTTCTCATGCTGTTCCGCGGCGGGGTGGACGCGCTGCTCATGCGCGCCCAGCTGGCGCTGCCGAACGTGGAATTCCTGAACGCCGAGCACTACAACGCGGTCTTCACGACGCACGGCACGATCATGATTCTCTTCATGGCGATGCCGATGATGTTCGCGCTCTTCAACATGGTCGTGCCGCTTCAGCTTGGCGCGCGTGACGTTGCCTATCCGTTTCTTAACGCACTCAGCTTCTGGCTCTTCTTCATGGGTGCGATGCTGTTCAATCTGTCCTTCGTCATCGGCGGCTCGCCGGATGCCGGCTGGCTCAGCTATCCGCCTCTTTCCGAAATGTCGAGCTCGCCCGGCGTAGGCCAGAACTTCTATATCTGGGGCATCCAGATCTCCGGGATCGGGTCGCTGGCGACAGGAATCAACTTCATGGTGACCATCCTCAAGATGCGCGCACCGGGCATGAAAATGATGAAAATGCCGCTGTTCTCCTGGTCGGTTCTGTCGAGCTGCGTCATGATCATCTTCGCGTTCCCGATCCTGACCGTTACCCTGGCGCTTCTGTTCCTCGACCGGTTCCTGGGCGCCCACTTCTTTACGCTTGACGGCGGCGGCAACCCGATGATGTACGTCAACCTCATCTGGATGTGGGGTCACCCTGAGGTGTACATCGTCGTCATTCCGGCCTTCGGGATCTTCTCCGAGATCGTCAGCGTCTTCTCTAAGAAGAAAGTATTCGGCTACAAATCCATGGTGTTCTCCATGATGCTCATATCGGTTCTGTCGTTCTTTACCTGGGTCCATCACTTCTTTACGATGGGCGCCGGCGCGGACGTCAACGCGTTCTTCGCCATCTCGACGATGGCCATCGGGATCCCGACCGGGGTCAAGGTGTTCAACTGGCTGTTTACAATGTTCCGTGGACGGATACAGATGAAGCAGCCGATGCTTTGGACGCTTGCTTTTATCCCGTGCTTCGTCGTGGGCGGGGCGACCGGGGTCATGCTGGCCGTGGCTCCGGCGGATTACCAGTACCACAACAGCTACTTCCTGATCGCTCACTTCCACCAGGTGCTGATCGGCGGCGTTGTGTTCGGCTACCTGGCAGGGATTTACTACTGGTGGCCTAAGCTGTTCGGCTTCAAGCTCGACGAGCGTCTCGGTAAATGGGCGTTCTGGCTGTGGAACATCGGCTTCTACCTGTGCTTCATGCCGCAGTATGCTCTCGGCTTCATGGGAATGACCCGCCGCGTGTACACCTACGGGTGGGACATGGGCTGGGCCCCTTACAACATCGTCTCCACCGTGGGGGCGTTTATGATGGGGATCGGGTTCATCTTCCAGGTATGGCAGATCAGCTACAGCATCAAGAAGGGCGACCGCGACCTGACGGGCGATACGTGGGGCGGCCGCACGCTCGAATGGTCGATTCCTTCGCCTCCTCCGGTGTACAACTTCGCCGTTGTGCCGGAAGTGAAGGAGCAGGACGCTTGGTGGGATATGAAGGAGAAGGGCTTGGATAAAATCCGTCCGGATCACTATGAACCGATTCATATGCCCAAAAACTCGTCCATTCCGTTCATCATGTCCGTCTTCTGGTTCGTGGCCGGCTTCGGCTTCGTCTTCGGCTGGATGTGGATGGCCGTGCCCGGCATGATCGGCGTCTTCGGATGCCTCATCGCCCGCTCCTTCTCGTACGACACCGACTACTATATCCCGGCCGAAGAGGTCCGTGAGACCGAATTGGCGCTAAGGGGGAATGTATAAATGGCACAAACAGCCGCAGCGGGACATGCCGATCATGGGCATGACCACCACGAGGACCACGAAGGCCTGAAGGTATTGGGCTTCTGGATCTTCCTCGTCACCGACTGTATTCTGTTCGGAACCCTGTTCGCGACCTATATGGTTCTCCGTACGCATTATGACGGCGGACCGACAGGCGCTGAGCTCTTCGAAATGCCCGGGGTCATCGCCGAGACGTTCATTCTGCTCACGAGCTCGTTCACAAGCGGGCTCGCGACACTCGCGATGCACCAAGGCAAAGTCAAAAGCCTGATCAACTGGCTCATCGTGACCGCCGTGCTCGGCGCCGCCTTTATCGGGCTTGAGGTGAACGAGTTCATCAACCTGGCGCACGAAGGCGCCACGATTTCCCGCAGTGCCTTCCTGTCGGCCTTCTTCACGCTGGTCGGCACGCACGGGCTTCACGTCTCGATCGGCCTCGGCTGGATGGTCGGCCTCATGTTTCAGCTGAAGCGCCGCGGCATTACGGCCGTGACGAAGCGCAAGGTCACCACCGTTTCCTTGTACTGGCACTTCCTGGACGTCATCTGGATCTTCCTGCTGACCGTCGTTTACTTGATGGGGGTGATGTAGCATGGCACAGCCAACCCAGGGGCATGACGCCCACGGCCACGAGGCCCACGGCTCGCTCAAGCAGTATGTGATCGGGTTTCTGCTATCGATCGTCCTGACGATCATTCCTATCGTGCTCGTCATGAACCATGTGTTCGAGAAAACGGCGACTATCGTCATCATCATGGTGCTGGCGGTTATGCAGTTCCTCATTCAGCTGGTCTTCTTCATGCACTTGAGGGAAGGGGAGAAGCCGCGGTACAACGTCATGGCCCTCATCCTTGGGGTCTTCATCGTCTTCGTTATCGTGGCGGGCTCCATGTGGATCATGGGCTTCAATTCGATGGTTCAGTAACCCCGGAGCCTATCCGGTTGAAATAAAAAAGATTCCGAATCCCCTGACAGGGTCTGTCAGGGGATTTTTTATATACTGGGTCATGGGATAAGGAGAACAAGATCCTCACGATTAGGGCTTTCGGGTCCGAAGAAAAGAAGAGAGCGGAGGAAAGGATGGAGGATAGGAAAGAATGATTCTTTACAGTGTAACAATGTTATGTTACACTCATTTTTATCAGTTACTACAATGGATGGAGAGAGTAACCGATTATTACCTGAATCCGTTTATAAGGCGAAGCGCCTTACCCGAATATAGTCAGGAATCCGCATCATGGCAGGGACGGCTAAACAGGGAACACCACACAATAGGAGGTTTGAAAGCATGGCTTATGCCGCAGCCGCAACCAAAACAAACAAAATGGGCATCGTCCTAGCCGGACTGTTGCTCGGCATTCTGATGGCGTCCATGGACAATACGATTGTCGCCACCGCGATGGGGACGATCGTAGGAGAGCTGGGAGGACTGGATAAGTTCGTCTGGGTGACCTCGGCTTATATGGTCGCCGAAATGGCCGGCATGCCGATCTTCGGCAAGCTGTCGGATATGTATGGAAGGAAAAGGTTTTACGTTTTCGGGATTATTCTCTTTATGCTGGGCTCCGCACTTTGCGGGACCGCTAACTCTATCGTCGAGCTGAGCCTGTACCGCGCCATTCAAGGGATCGGAGCCGGGGCGCTCGTTCCGGTTGCTTTTACGATTATGTTCGACGTGGTGCCCGTAGAACAGCGGGGCAAGCTGGGCGGCTTGTTCGGAGCGGTCTTCGGGATGTCCAGTATTTTTGGACCGCTGCTCGGCGCTTATATCACGGATTACATCAACTGGAAGTGGGTTTTCTACATCAACCTGCCGCTTGGGATCATCGCTTTCTTCATGATCGCCTTCTTCTACACGGAATCTCATGAGCATTCCAAGCAGAGAATCGACTGGTGGGGCGCCGTTACGCTTGTCGGGGCTGTCGTCTGCCTCATGTTCGCGCTGGAGCTCGGCGGCAAGACCTATGCTTGGGACTCCGGTCAAATTATCGGATTGTTCGCCGGGTTTGCCGTGCTCGTCTTCGCTTTCATTTTCGCGGAGCGGCGGGCGGAGGAGCCGATCATCACGTTCGGAATGTTCCGCAACCGTCTGTTCTCCTCGAGCACCTTGGTAGGGATGTTCGGGGGAGCGGCCTTTGTCACCGCTTCGGTCTATATCCCTATCTATATCCAGGGGGTGCTGGGCGGCAGTGCGACCAACTCCGGACTGGTGCTGCTTCCCATGATGCTTGGCTCCGTCGTATCGGCCACGGGCGGCGGGTTCCTGCTGAACAAGTTCTCCTTCCGTTCGATCATGATTCCGTTCACGGCCGTTTTCGTCATCGGGACCCTGCTCCTGACTACGCTCACGACGGATACGAGCCGCTTCACGGTAACCCTCTATATGATCATTGTCGGGGTGGGCATCGGGGCGTCTTTCTCCGTTCTTAGCAACGCCGCCATCCATACGTTCAGCGCTTACCAACGCGGTTCGGCGAGCGCCACCTTGAACTTCGTCCGCTCGCTCGGCATGACGCTCGGCATTACGATCTTCGGCATTCTGCAAAGCCACGTCTTTACCCGCAAAATGACCGAGGCCATGGCCGGCCTGGGCCAAGGCCAAGGCGCCCCGGGGGGCCTCGAATCGCTCGACCCCCGGGCCCTCCTGACCGAAAAGGCGCGTGCGACTATTCCCGGGCCGGTGCTGGAGAAGATCACGGCTGCGCTGTCGTCGTCCATCTCGTACACGTTCCTGTGGGCGCTTGTTCCGGCCGTACTGGCTCTGCTGTTTACCTTTACGATGGGCAAGGCGAAGCTCGATCCCAGTGCCGAGCATAGCGGGGCGGTCGGCCACTAACAAGGGCTGTTCCGCTTAGCCAGCCCCAAGCAAGGCCTCCTGCCGGATTACGGCGGGAGGCTTTTTTTTGTAAGGGGAAGCCGTTACTCTTGGTTGAAGGGCCTGCCCGGGTTCCTACTCATGGAGGCGCCGGTTAGCGTTTCCCCTGTTGCTTGTTCTGTGCGGCGGGAGTGCCACATACGTTGTAGTAAAGCTGGCAAAAGACCCTGTCCCGGCAAGGGAAAGCGGTTAAACGGCGAGGGGAAGGGGTTATCCGCCAAAGGGGAGGTGGACGGCTGTTGCGCAACATAATCCTTAGGTAATCAGATCAACACCCGCGGATAAGGTACTAGCCAATACTTGCATGCTTCGACATTTTCAGAAAAGCATTGACATCGGATGTTAGCCGCAGTATATTCTCTTATATAAAATCCTACTAAACGGGTGGGGAAAGAAGGGGAATAGCTTGAAAGAAAACAATTTGTTAACGGCGATTCAGACCAACTGGGTCAGCCTGCTGGTGTCCCTGGTCGTCATCGGCTTCTTATACTTCCTGGCGAGGAAGCGGGTCAATTTCGGCTACCGGGTGCTGCTGGCGCTGGGCCTTGGCCTGGTGGCGGGCATCATCTTCAACTCCTTTAAGCTCAATGCCACGAGCGTAAGCACCATCGGCTCCATTTACGTCAACCTGATCAAAATGCTCGTGATGCCGCTGGTGGCGGTTCTCGTCATCAGCAGCATTACCTCGATCTCGAGCCTTGGCCATCTGCGCAAAATCGGCGCCAAGACGATCGCGCTGTTCCTGATCACGACCGGAATCGCGGCTCTGATCGGGCTGCTCGTCGCCGTCGCCATCGATCCGGGAAGCGGCATCTCGCAGTCGGTTCCGAAGGATTTTAAAGCGCGGGCCATTCCGACATTCTCGCAGGTTATTCTCGATCTCGTTCCGACCAACCCGATCGGCGATATGGCCGCGGGCAAGGTGGTTCCGGTTCTCATCTTTGCGATTTTCATTGGGGTGGCCATCGTTCACTTGGGCTCGAGAAAGCCTGATGCCGTCCAGCCGGTGAAGAACTTCATCGATTCCTTCTCCCAGGTCATGCACCAGGTGACGAAGTACATCATCCGGTTGACCCCTTATGGCGTCTATGCCCTGATTGCGGCCATGGCGGCCAAGTACGGGCTGGAAACGCTGAAGCCGCTGCTCAGCATCATCGTGGCAACATATGTCGCGCTGCTGATTCATTTCATCGTGACGTTCGGCGGGCTGGTTACCTTCGTCGCCCGCGTCAACCCGATCAAGTTCTTCCGCAAGGCGTACCCGACGATTGCCGTCGCGTTCACGACGCGTTCGAGCTATGCGACGCTTCCGGTTAACTTGGAGGTCATCACGAAGCGCATCCGGGTATCCCCGCGGATCGCTAGCTTCGTCGCTCCGCTTGGCGCAACCATGAACATGAACGGATGCGGAGGGGTGTGGCCGGCGATCGTGGCCGTCTTCGTGGCCCGGGTCTACAACATTCCGCTCGGCATTTCCGAGTACATCCTTATCGTTCTCGTGAGCATGATCTCGTCCATCGGGGTAGCCGGCGTACCGGGGCCCGCTTCCATCTCAACCACCGTCGTGCTGACGGCGCTCGGGCTTCCGCTCGAAGGGCTCGGCCTGGTGCTCGCCATTGACGCGGTCGTCGATATGGGACGGACCGCCGTTAACGCCACGGGCACGACCGTCTGCTCCCTGCTCGTCGCCGATTCCGAAGGCGAATTCGACCGCGAAGCTTTCAACCGCGACGAAGAAGATGCGCTGGAGCTCGATGCCGCTTAATCGGGTCGAACCGAAGCGAGTGCATCAAGCTTGGAATTGATAAGCATAAGAAAGAGGCTGGAGTGATTCATTTCCAGCCTCTTTCTCATGGTACGCCAGCTTGTCCCTGCCCGATGACAAGGCGTTAGATCCGGTTCGCCTGCTCCGGGTTCTCTCCGCGGAGCTCCCGGAACAGGCGGCCGCTCGAATCCCCAGCCTCCGACGGTTCGGCCGGCTGCGGGGAGCTGGGGGAGCCCTTCTTCTCCTGCAGGGAGGAGGAATTCGCCGCCGCGGCGTGAGGCCGGGGAGCCGCAGAAGTCAGGGGCCCGTTCTGCCCGGCGAGGCTTCCCCCGAAACGTTCCCCGAGCAGGGACGTGAGATACTCGCGCTCCGCCTCCAGGAGCTTTTCGAGCTCCTCGACGGTGACCGGCCTCGCTTGGCGGTACAGCTCGTACCCGAGCTGGCCGTTGATTTCGATGGCCGCGGTCCGGACGTCTGCGATAGAGGCGATGCTTTTCTCCCGAAGCTTGGCTTCGAGCTGGTCCACGGAGAGGCGCAGCCGCTTCAGGTTGCCTTTCAGCAGCCGGCCGTCTCGGATGACGAGGGTGGAGCGGCCGATGAGCCATTTTTCCACAAGGTTGAGCTTAAGGGCCAAGTATTGGATCGCCATCAGCAGGACGACGAAGAGGACCAGCGTGATGGTGATTTTCCAAAAGCCGTGAGCCGACACCGCTTCCCCGATCACCGAGGCGATGGCGAGAAGGGTGATGATTTCCAGACCGGTCATTTCGGAAACCGTCTTCTTCCCCGATAAGCGCTGCAGCACGAACCCGATGAACAGAATAAGCAGCGCCTGCCAAATATAAGCCATTCCCGTTACCTCCCACCGGCCAAGTTTCCTTAGTTTGGATTGCCGGATGGCCGCTTATACCTTTCTTTAGTTATATAGCCCTTATGGACAAGGCGAGGGCAGGAATAACTTCCTTCTTTCCGGTAAAAAGTAAAAGGCAGACCAATGCCAAAGGAGGAACGACATGGACGCGGACAAGCGGAGCAAGCCCATAACGAAGGATTCCACTCCGATGGAAGCCGAGAACCAGGACATGGCCTTCGTGGAGCAGACCATGGCCAAAGCCGAGGAGAAGAACCTCATCCGGGGCCCTTACCGGAATGACCACCCAAGCGGGAAGGGAGAGGACGCCGATGAGTAACAGCCACGAGCCAAAAGCCCCCCGGCCGGCCGAGGAGCCGGAAGACCGCATCTCCACCGAGCATCCGTTTCGGCTGAAGAAAGAGCCGCAGGTCGTACTGGACGGCGACACGGCGGTAAATGCGGCGAACAGCGAGATGATGGAGGAGAAGGAGTTCTAACCTAATGAATCGTCTTATTGCTAATCGCGCCATCCTGGGCGGATTTGGAATCTAACGAACCCTGGTATTGCTATTAGGCCGGTTGGAAGGAAAAAGGGCGACCCTTTTCCGGAATAGCATCTCTAGGGTTCGTTAGCAACGGGCAACTGCCTAAAAAGACCCAATAACGACCGGAGGATTCGTTAGACGGCGGTTGGGCCTGCTAGACATTTTGCATATGTATTGATGGAAGTTCATCCTATGGAGGATGAACTTTTTTCAATTCAACTCTTGGTTGAGAATGGACTGTCACAACTCAACAAAGAAGACATAGTCCTATGGATCGGGATAGTCGACCACCATCACGACTCTGGGGCCATCACGGCCCCTCCGTCTCCACCGGAACATAGCCGCCTCGCTCTACCGTACGCCGGCCCTCCGGGGTTTGCAGCCATTCCAGCACCCGGGATACCGGGGATTCGGCGGGCTCTCCTTCCCGGGTGACGGCATAGAGCACGGCCGTGAAGGGATAACGGCCGGACGCGATACTGGCCGGGTTCGGCTCCACGCCGTCCACGGCCAGAAGCTTGATGCTCTCCTGCTTATGCATCTGGGTGGCGTAATAGTAGAACGAGTAGCCGAGGGAGCCCAGGGAATTGCGGTAATCGGCGACGGCATCGATCAAGCCTCCCATGCCGTCGATCTTCCTCGCAGAGAGAGGAGTCGCCAGGGGCGTATCCTTCATGACGTTCTGCACCATGAAGGTTTGGCTTCCCGAATTCTCTTTCCGCTGGTACGCGATGATGCGTTCCTCCTCTCCCCCGACCTCTTTCCAATTCAACGTTTTCTCCGAATAGATGGCCCGGATTTGATCGGAAGTCAGCCCGTTAACCGGATTGTCCTCATGCACGAGGAAGACGAAGGCATCCCTCCCGACGGGCGTCAGCTTGAGCTTGACGCCGGCGCTTTCCGCCTGCCTCTGTTCCTGCTCCGACGGGCCGGCTGCGAAGATCAGGTCGGCCTTTCCTTCGATCAGCCGGACATACGCCTCGTGCGTCGTGTGGAACTGGACGCGCTTGGCGGCCCCCGGCCGGTGAAGGCCGGTCAGCTTATGAAGAAGCTCCCGCCCGAAAGGAATGGCCGCCGTAGCCCCGTCTACGCGCGGGTAGTCCGACAGGGCGAAGGGGCTGTTCCGGGGCAGGGCCAAGGAAGCCAGGAAGCCGATGGCGAGCAGCGCCGGCAGGATGGCGGCGACCGCGGAGGCTTGCCCGCGGCTGACCCTGCGGCGTATGGCGGGGGAGAGGACCAGGCCCGCATAGGCGGCCAGGAAGGGAACGCTGGCCAGGAGCAGGGCCAGCTCGTTCATGTGAGTGGAATCCGGATAGTAGACAGGGAGGGCCTCATACAGAGGCAGGGCCCAAGCCGTCAGGCCCTTGAACCAGATCCACCTTAGGCCTGCCATTACGGATCCCGGCTCACTGTCCCCCCGGGACCCGAGCCACCAGCTTGCCAGGACGAGCAGAACGGGCGGGAGAACGACCAGCCAGGCAAGCCGCCGATCAACCGGGGAACGGTGGGAGGAGACGGCCGCTCCCCCCAGAAAGAAGGCCGAACCCGCCAGAGCCAGCAGCAGCAGCAGCGCAAGCAGGATCGAGAGATCGCCGGCGTTCACCTCCGTGATCAAAGGGGCCAGATTCAACCCGAGCACGCCAAAAACAAGCATAAAGCCTCCATAAAGGAGGCTGAACGTAACCGATTTGGCCAGCGCCTGGGAAACGAGGGACGGTTCCCCGGAGGTAGGGGACTCCAAGACAGGATGATCCTTCATTGTCGATACTCCTTGTATTATCTCCCCTATCAGGACCACTAAGGGCTTGCGAACGGAATCGTTCAGCAAGCCCTGCTTAATGGCCGATACGGGGGCATTGACGGTTGTTCCCGCCTGGAAGAAGGAGCAGTTTACCGGAGAGGAGAACGGTCCGTCAGGCCGGCCCGCTTCTCCAGGTAGCGGTGGAACGCCACGGCCGCCTGGGCCCGCGTGACTTCCCGTCCCGGCTCGAAGCTGCCGTCGTCCCCCGGGCTCATGATCCCCAGGCTCGTGACGATCGCCACTTGGCCCTTATGGGTAATGGCTCCGGCGTCGCTGACCTTCAGGTTGAAGAGGTCCGGCTGATCCGCCAGGTTGTTGTACCCGAGAGCGCGGACGAGCAGCACGGCCAGATCCTCGCGGCTGATTCGGCTTTCCGGGTCGAAGGTGCCGGTTCCCCGGTCGATCAGCTTGGCCTCGAGCGCCGCCTCGACATAAGGGTAGAAGGTGGAGCCGTTCGCCACATCCTTGAAGCTCGCCGAGCGGGCGGTGTCATACATGCCGGCGTACGTATCTCCGCCGCGGATGGCGATCATAAGCATTTTGATCATTTCCCCGCGGGTGATGCTCTGGTCGGGCGTCACCTTGCCGTCTTCCGTGTCAATGGCGTCGTAATCGAGCATCAGCCGAAGCTCCCGCTCCGCCCAGTGGCCGTCGATGTCCGAGGCGGCGGGCTTGCCCGGAGTGGTGACTTGGCCGCTCTCCCGCTTCTTCCATTCGCCCGTCACGGCATCCAAGAAGAGGTTCGGGCTGGCGTCCGTCGGCACGAGACGGTAGACGAGCCGCGCGGAGGGAGCCGGGTCCGGCTTGCCTCCTTCCTTCAGGATGATATATTCGGTGGCCGGAACGAAATACTGCAGCTCCAGCCGATAGCGGGACAAGAGCCGCTCCTCAGCCTTCTCCTCTCCCATGACCTTCGGAATGTCCGACGGATAGGCGATGGTGGAGAAGTTGCTCCAGAAGCCCGCCAGCCCGCCGGTTTGACCGTCAAACTGGACGCTGGCGCCTTCGGATTCGGTCGCCACCCCGTTAACCACCCGCTTGAACGGAACGTAGGCGTAAGGGGTTCCTTTGGGGGAAGGCTCATAAGAGAAGACGGCTTCATCGACAGCCAGCTGGTCCGCGTAATGAGGCAGAACCTTTTTCACAAAATCGATGGCTGCGGCGCGAAGGGAATCCTTGTCGGGAAGCTTGGCTTCCTCCGGCTTGGCCGCCTCGCTGTCCAACGGGCGAATGCCGTTGTTGTAATTCATGAGATCCCCGTTCGACGCGTTCACGGAGGCAGACAGGTAAGCTCCGCCCTTGGCATCACTGCCTGACTTCCAGGAGAAATTCCACGTCGGTACGCTTGACCCGTTCTTGGTCCGGAAGTTTTCGGAGAACGACGCGTTCTGAAGCTCGGCATCGGCCGGAATCGGCACCAAGGCCTTCACCCGGTCAATGGCTTGCTCCTTGGTCAGCATCTGGCCTTCCGCCGGCTTCTCCGCCAGAGGCTTGTCGGAAATCGTCTTCAAAGCGGCGGCTTGGACGGGGGCGCCTTTTTCCCCGATGAGCTCCCCGGTCTTGGCATCCAGCAGGTTATAGGGATTGAACGTATAGGCCAAATAAGGAGGCCGGTCGTCCTCGTCTTTATAGGGGATGGGGGACAAATATTGGAGCAGCGGCTTCATCCCTTTGCGGTAAGCTTCATCCGCGTTCTTCTGGGAAATAGCGGGAGGAAGCGCCTGGAAGGAAACCGACGGGTTCCACCGTCTCTCGTAGCCCACCAGCTGGCCGTTGCCGTTGATCTGGAACGTCAGGCTGTCATGAGGAAAGGGAATGCCGTTTACCTGACGGTCAAAGCGGATCGGGTAGCGGATTTCTCCATTCAGAGGGGGTCTGTAATCTCTCTCGAAGTCCCCATTGTAGACCACCTGATCCTTTTCTTCGGGATTCAGCTTGGCCAGAAATCCCTCCGCCAGCTCCTTGGCCTGCTGCAGATTGACTTTAGGAGGGTAGGTTCGGGCCTCCCACTCGCTTCCCCCTTTGTTGAAGGAGATCAGGCGCCCGTTATCCGCATTCAAGGTGACGGAGATGCTTCCCATCATTTGCTCGCCGGACCGCTTCTCGTAATAAAGGTTCCACACGCCGGTTTCGGTTTGAACGAGATAGGATTGGGACTCGTACCGGATGTTCTGCAGCTTGAAGCCTTCTTCCATGGTCACGGCCTGGGAAGCGAGCCGGATGGCCTCCTCTTTGGTAATTTTCGCTTGGGAGGGATCGCCTGCCGGTTCCCCCGCTTTGCTGCTCACGGTTGAGGCCGAATTGGCGGCATCATTCGCATAGACGGACGGGAGGGAAGAGAGCAGAAAGGCGGTAGACAGCACGAATACAGCCGAGGTTTTCTTAAACGACATCAAACAGCCTCCTAGTCACCATAAGGATTAGGGTTACAACCATTGAAACGAGCTTAGGAGGAAAAAGGTTGCAGATTAAGGAAGCGGATGGTAAAAAAGTTTTGGCCCCCCCCGGACCGCAGGGACACAAAAAAACCGCCGAGGCGGTTCGGCGGGCGCGGGTGGTGCCGGCATAGGATATAGCAGCGAATATGTAGGGTACGGCAGAGGACGGCTGAGCGTCAAACGTTCCACGGGAAACATTTTTCCGGCGCGGCTACAGCCCTTATCCCTTGGTCGGGCCTTCTCCGTCCGTGTTGTTACAGATCCCCTTATGATTTTCGTGGGCATTCAAAGGTTTCCCGCCAACCAAGTTAGGTGGCCTGCTTCTCCAGAACGGAGTTCTTAAGCCGCTGAAGCTCTTCCCGGCGGGTTTTGGCATTGAGGCGTCCGCTTACATTGTTGGTCTTCTTATACTGATCCTCCAGCGACCTCAATTCCTCGATCCGGCGGTTGATTTGTTCCATGGAAACCATAGGCTCCATCCTTCCATCTCCTCTCTCTGATCCTATATTTATAAGACGGCATGAAACGGAAAAAAGTTACAAAAATGCACTAAAATTTAAACGGCAAAAATTGGAGTTGGCCAGCATGAAGCATGGAGAAAGAAGAGGGTGCCGTTTTCTTTTTCTATAGACGAAGGGAAGGCGGGTTCCCCCTGCACGACCGGTAAAATCTTTTCTTTTTCCGTAAAGAGAAAAGGCTTGACCGCCATGCGGCTTGCCGTGATGAAACGGGCTTTTCGGGGGTAAGCTTCTTATGGTACAATTTTCGAACTATCTCCTCATGTGAGTAAAGGTAACGTAGATAGAGAAGGGCAGGAAATCATCATGGATTTGCGCAAAATGAGGCTGGATGAACCGAACAGTGTCACCTTCAGCGAAGAGAGGGAAGAGTATGAGCGGGACTACGCCCGGCTCATCCAGTCTCCGGCCTTCCGGCGGCTGCAGGGGAAATCGCAGGTGTTCGGGGCGGGATCCGGCGACTATTACCGCACACGGCTCACCCACTCCCTCGAGGTATCGCAAATTGCCCGGGAGGCGGCCCGGCGCCTGGGGAAGCAGTATCCCTTCCTGAGCCGGCGGACCCACCCCGGCCTGGTGATCCATCCGGAGGTGGTCGAGTGCGCTTCGCTTGCCCATGACCTCGGCCATCCGCCGTTTGGGCACCGCGGGGAAGAGGTGTTGAACCGCCTCCTGATGGAGCAGTACGGAATGAAATACGAGGGCAACGCCCAGAATTACCGGATTCTGATGTTTCTCGAGAAGCGGGCTGGAAGCGACAGCGGCCTGGACCTGACCGCCGCGGTTCTGCTCGCGATCAACAAGTATCCCTTCTCGCTCGAGGAGCCGGACCGGCTGAAGGGAGTGTACGGGCCGGAGTGGGAAGAGATCGGGGAGCTGCGCCGGCTCTGGAAGATGCCGGAGGGCTGCTCGACGCTGGAGGCCCAGCTGATGGACCTGTGCGACGATATCGCCTATTCCACGCACGACATTGAGGACGGCATCCGAGCCGGCAAGATTCAGATGAACCGCACTTTCTTCGAGGATGACTGGCTGGCCGACCATCTCGTGCTGGAGATCGTGAACGATCAAGGCAACTCCGAGGTGGGCTGGGACCAAGTGGACATCAAGGAGAGGGTCTGGACCGTGCTCGCCGCTTATCTCAAGCAGTGGGAGGAAATCTATGCCCTGTGCGGCAACGAGACCTCCCGCGCCCGCCGGGAGATGAAGGCACGCTGGGTCAGCATGTTCGCGGCCCGCGTGGGAATCATCGACGACCCCGTGAAGGGGTGGAAGAAGGTCACCTTCGTCCGGGACGGCCAGCAGGACTACGACCTGCTGCGGACGATGGAAATCTTGAAGAAGCTGGCTTGGGTGACGCTTATCAAGGATTTTCGCGTCCAGCGCCTCCAGCTGCGCAGCGAGATCATGATCCGCCGGCTGTGGGACAGCTTCATTGTGCCGGAAACGGGACGGCTCATTCTGCCGCCCGACTGGCTGCAGAATTACGAGCGCCACAGCGGCGAATGGCCGTGGCCCCGCTTTGTGGCGGACTACCTGTCCGGAATGACGGACGCCTACGCCGAGAAGGTATACGCCGAGCTGTTCGCGAGCAAATCCGGCTCCATCTATGAGATGGATTGAGGAGAACCGGATAAGGCACAAGGTCGAGGGCTGCCCTGGGGGCAGTCCTTTTTGAGTTGGACGGTACCGGATTCGTGCGGCCATCCATCAGGGTGATTAGGGGGAAGGGACCTAAAAAAAAGACAAAAAAACCTAAAACGACCTCCATTATCAAATGGGTTGAAAGCCTTTACACTAAGAAATGTAAGCGTTACCCACTATAAAAATAGGAGGGGCATAGAGGCAGTGAAGTCATTAAAACAAGTCGCTCTTTGGATCGACAGCTTCTTTGAGAACCTGGCCTTGGTCGCTCTCGCATCCATGACGGTCATTGTCACGATTCAAGTTCTGACCCGAAAGCTGTTCAACCACGTTTTCTTCTGGTCGGAGGAGGTGACGCTCCTGCTGATGGTCTGGTTTACGTTCATGGGGATCGCCATCGGGTTCCGCGAGAAGCTGCACATGGCGATGGACAGCGTCACGAAATTTTTCCCGGCCGGCGTCAATAAGGTGCTGGATAAGGTCATCAACGTGTGCATCTTCCTGTTCGGGCTGTATCTGCTGAAGAACGGATGGGATTTCACGGTGTTGATGGCGGACTCGAAGCTGCCCGCGACCCAGCTCTCGAACAGCGTTCAATATGCCGTCATGCCGCTGACCGGCTTCATGATCTGCGTGTACTCCCTGCTGCAGTTCCTGGGCATCAATACCGTCCGGCACGAAGGAATGGAGGAGGGAAGCGAATGATCAACACAGCCGCCATTGTCATTCTCGTCGTCACGTTCGTGGTTCTTCTCATCCTGCGGTTCCCTATCTCCATCACGCTGGCGGGCTCCGCGCTCATTACCCTGATGTATTTGCAGGTCCCTTGGGTGGTCGTCGGACAGCGGATGATTCAGGGTATCAACTCGTACTCGCTTCTGACGATCCCGTTCTTCATTCTCGCCGGCCAAATCATGAGCGCGGGCGGAATGGCGCTTCGCATCGTCAATTTCGCCCAGCTGTTCGTAGGAGCGGTCCGGGGCGGGCTCGCCCTCGTCAACTGCGTCGCCTGCATGTTCTTCGGGAACATCTCGGGCTCGGCGGTGGCCGACGTTTCGTCCATCGGCTCCGTGCTTATCCCGGCGATGAAAAAGAAAGGCTATGACGCCGATTACGCCGTCGCCGTCACCACCTCCGCTTCCATCCAGGGGGTAATCGTCCCGCCGAGCCATAACCTCGTGCTGTATTCCATCGCGGCGGGCGGGGTCTCGATCTCCTCCCTGTTTCTCGGCGGCATTGTCCCGGGACTATGCCTGCTCGTCACCCTGATGATCGTCTCTTACCTGATCGCCGTGAAGCGCGGCTATGCCAAGGGAGATCCAATCAAATGGTCGGATGTCCCGAAGATTGTCCGGGACGGCTTCCTGTCGCTGATGACCGGCGTCATCATTCTCGGAGGGATTCTGACCGGCTGGTTCACCGCGACGGAATCCGGAGCGATGGCCTGTGCGTATGCGTTCATCCTGACGTTCTTCGTTTACCGGGACGTTCCGCTGAGCGGCTTCTACCTGATCCTGAAACGCACGCTGCGCACGGTGGCTATGGTTTTGTTCCTGATCGCCGCGTCGGATGCCTTCGGCTGGGTGCTCGCGTATCTCCAGATTCCCGCTCTCGTTACGGATTTATTCCTGAGCATTTCGGATAATCCTTATATTATCATGCTTCTCATTAACGTCCTGCTGCTCCTTCTCGGATTCCCTATGGATATGGCCCCCATGATTCTGATCATGACGCCGATCCTGCTGCCGGTCGTCACCTCGATGGGCATCGACCCGGTTCATTTCGGCATCATCATGATCCTGAACTGCGGGATCGGCTTGATCACTCCGCCGGTCGGCACCGTGCTGTTCGTCGGCTGCGCCATCGGACGGGTGACGGTCGATCAGGCAACCAAGGCCTCCTGGCCGTTTTTCCTCGCGATGTGCGGCGTTCTGCTGCTCTTGACCTACATGCCGGGAATCACGCTCTGGCTGCCGCATCTGTTCGCTGGCAAATAGCGGGCTTTACGCCTGCTGCCTATAAACCAAAGCAAAGGAGACAAGAACGATGGTAAAAAAATGGTGGTTGGGCACGACGACAGCCGTCCTGCTGGCGGGATTGACGCTGACGGGATGCGGGCTTGGCAATGGCAATGTACAGAAGCAGGGAGGAGCCGCGAGCCCGGCCGGCACCGGCCAGCCGGAGACGAAGAAAGCGAGCTTGACCTTCCGTCTCGCGGATACGCATCCTCCGGATTACCCGACCGTGCTCGGCGACAAGAAATTTGCGGAGCTCGTTAACCAGAAATCGAACGGCCGCATCAAGATCGACGTCTTTCCTTCCTCCCAGCTCGGAGAGGAGAAAGCGGTAGTCGAACAGGTTCAGCTCGGCGCCATTGAATTCACCCGGGTGAGCACCGGGGTGGTCGCCGACTTCAGCAAGCCGATGGGGGTCTTCTCCCTTCCTTATATCTTTGAGAACGAGGAGCATGAGTGGAAGTTCCTGACGAGCGCGGAAGGGACCAAGCTTCTGGACGGCTTGACTGCCTCCAAGTTCGTAGGTCTCGCGTACTTCGATTCGGGGGCGAGAAACTTCTACAGCCGCAAGCCGATGAAAGGACCGGAAGACATCAAGGGCCAGAAGATCCGTGTCATCCAGAACAAAATCAACATTGACCTGATCGGCGCCCTGGGCGGAAGCGCCACCCCGATGCCGTACGGCGACGTCTTCTCCTCTCTGCAGACCGGGGTCATCGATGCGGCGGAGAACAACTGGCCGAGCTACGATACGTCCAATCACTACACCGTGGCCAAGAACTATATTCTGGACGGCCACCAGCGGGTGCCGGAGGTGCTCATGATGAGCAAAGCCGCGTTCGACAAGCTGTCGGACGACGACAAGAAGATCATCAAGGAAGCCGCTCAGGAAGCCATCCCGTACCAGCGCGAGGAATGGAAGAAGTTCGAGAAGAAGTCCGAGGAGAAGGTTCGGGCGGCCGGGGTCACCATCACCGAAGTGAAGGATGTAAAGCCTTGGCAGGAGGCGGTCAAGCCGGTCATTGATAAATACCGGGCCGAGTACAAGGATGTGCTCGACGCTATCGACAAATACCGCAAATAAGCCTACTATGGAACCAAGGGGAGCCCGACAGCTCCCCTTTTTGCTAACGGCACCGTGTAAAAGCGCATTCCGAAGAAAGAGAAGGGAGGGAGGGCCATGAGGCAGGCTTGGAGGAAGCGGATTCGAGCCGTCCTGCGGATCATTCTGCTGCGGGATTGTACCATGCGGACCAAGCTGCTGGTGTTCTCCGCCCTGCTGATTGTCGTGCCGCTCTGCGTCACGGGGCTGCTCTCCTACCTCCGGTCGGCCGAGGTGCTGGAGAAGGAAGCCCAGCAGTACAGCTGGCAAATTATCGAACAGGTCAATACCCATGTCGGGTATTATGTAAACGATTTCGAAATCAGCCTCCTGAAGATCGTCAATGACCCCGTCATTAACGGCTTCACCAAGATGGGCTCCCGGGACGAGCTGGAGGGGAGCGGCATGACCCCGGCCATCAAGCAGGTGCTCCGCAATGCGGCTTACTCCCGGTCGGATATTTCGAATATCACGGTAGTGCTGGAGGGAATCCGTACGATTGATGCGCTGACCAACGAAGCCGCCGATCCATCCAACGATCCCCACGAGGAGGATTGGTATTCCCGGGTCGGAAGCAACTATGAGCCCAAAATCTTCCCCCGGGTCGTCCGCTTCAACGACCGGGAGGAGCAGGTGATCACCATCGCCCGGCGGCTGGTCAGTCCGCTTACCCTGCAGCCGATCGGGATGATCATCATCGACGTCAACTTCAAGCGGTTCCAGGAAATCGCCGAGAGGGTCGTGGTGGGACGCACCGGCTATCTCTATATTCTCGATGCGGAGGGCCGGTATGTGTATCACCCGAATGGGGCGGAGATCGGCGTGAAGGCGGGCTTCGAGAACCTGGACCTCATGCTGCTCGGCGGCAGCGGGTCGCTCGTCACCGCCTCCGCACCGAAGCGATTGCTAACGTATGCGCACTCTCCCTTCCTCGGCTGGACGCTCGTGACGTCGATCCCTTACGCGGAACTGCTCCAAGGCAATGCTTATATCCGCCGTACGATCGTGACCACCATCGTCATTACGCTCGCCGTGGCCGCGGTGTTCGGCATCGGGTTCGCCAACAGCCTGGTGCGCCCTTTGAAGCGGCTGTACGGGTACATGAGGCGGGTCGAGTCGGGGGATTTCACCGGCCATCTGGTCGTGGAATCGAAGGACGAGATCGGCCTTTTGACCCATGGCTTCAATAAAATGGTCGTAAGGCTGCGAAACCTTCTGGATGAGGTCTACTTCTCGAAGCTTCGTGAAACCGAAATGCAGCTCCGGCAGCGGGAGATCGAATTAAAAGCGCTCCAGGCGCAGATCAATCCGCATTTTCTGTACAATTCCTTGGATACCATCCGGGGAATGGCGCTCGAGGCCTCCCAGGATCCCATATCGGAAATCGCCTCCTCGCTCGCGAGGCTGCTGCGCTACAACCTTCGTCACTCGTCCCCGAAGGTGACGCTCGAGGAGGAAGCGTATTACGCCGACGTCTACTTGAAGATTCAGAAATACCGCTTTGAGGAGAAGCTGGATTATGTGATCGATCTTCCGGAATGGGCCGGCAAACAGGCCATGGCCAAGTTCTCGCTTCAGCCGCTGGTGGAGAATAGCATCGTTCACGGCTTCGAGCCGGCCTTTGGCCGTACCCGCCTGACCATTACGGCTTACCGGGAATCGGAGCAGGCCTTCGTGGTACAGATCGAGGACACCGGCATGGGCATCCCCGAGGAGAGGCTGGCGGACATCCGGGCCCAAATGAAAGAGAAGGATGTCATCGCCGACGGGACGCATATCGGCCTCACCAATGTTCACCGGCGTATCCAGTATTTGTTCGGGGAAGAATATGGCGTGACCATCGACAGCACGCTGGAGAAAGGAACCGTGGTGCGGCTCCGGCTGCCCTGGACGGAAACTTGAAGAAGGAGGAGAGGAGCCATGCATTCCATTCTAGTCGTGGAGGATGAGCGCTGGGTGCGGGCCGCGATCAAGCGGACGATAGAACGGACCAGGCTGCCCTTCACCGTTGCCGGAGAATGCGGGAATGGATTGGAGGCGCTGGACTGGCTGGAGAAGAATCGCGTGGATCTCGTGCTGACGGATATCCGCATGCCCGTTATGGACGGGCTCACTTTCCTCGACCAGCTGAGGGAGCGGAACCGGAGCTTGCCGGTCATTATCCTGACGGGTCACGAAAGCTTCTCCTTCGTTCAGCAGGCGCTGCGTGCCGGTGCGATGGATTATTTGCTTAAGCCGGTGGAAGTGGACGAGATTCGGCCTTGTCTGGAGAAATGGCTGAAGGAACGGACATTGGCGGTGGAGCCGTCCGGGCCTCCCCCGGAGAAAGAGGCAGGCGAGCGGTCTCCCGTCGAGCAGGTGATCGACTTGATCCGCAAACGGCTGCCCGGCGACATTACGCTCACCGAAGCCGCCGCGGCGGTGCATCTAAACGCCAGCTACTTGAGCCAGCTGTTCAAGCAGCGGATGAACCGGACCTTCGTGGACTATGTCCTGCAGGTCCGCATGGACGAGGCGGAGCGGCTGCTCCGGCATACGTCGCTCCGCATTTCCGAGATCGCCGAGCGGCTCGGTTATTCCGATATTTCGGGCTTCAGTCACACATTCAAGCGGCTGAAGGGCCGCTCCCCGTCGGAATTCCGCAAGACGCTGGGGGAATGAAGAAACGGACCAGACCCGGTCCGTTTCTTTGCGTTTATTGATTCGCCGCCGGCTGGACTTGGTGCTTGGCAGCCGGCCGTTTATGATTTTCTCCCCAGTCGCACATCGTTTGCAGAACGGGAATCAAGGTTTCGCCATACTCGCTTAGAGCATATTCGACTTTAGGCGGGACCGAAGGGTAGATGGTACGGGTAATGAGCCGGTCACTCTCCAGCTCCCGTAAATGCTGCGTCAGCATCTTCTGGGTAATGCCGGGGATTCGCTTCTCTAACTCGCTGAATCGTTTGACAGAATCCAGCAAAAGCCAAAGAATGGTGGGCTTCCACTTGCCGCCTAATACGTGAATGACCGTTTCGATCGGGCATCTTCTTTCTTCCGTAAGCTCCTTATCGGCATTCATGGGAGTCCTCCTCCGTCTTGCTTACTAATAAGTAAGTATCCTACTTTAAAGTCGGTTCTTACCCTGATTGTAGAGCCGTGATATTCTGAAGTCAATCCAAATCCTGACAACAGAAAGTAGGAGAACTAACCATGAAAATCATTGTATTCGGCGCTACGGGAAATATGGGAAGACGTGTGCTGGCGTCCGCCGTGAGAACGGGGCATGACGTGACCGCCTTTGTGCGCAATCCCGAAAAACTGATGGAGCAGCAGGGCGAACCGATCGCGGGGCAAGTGAACATTGTGGCGGAGAACATCCTGGATCCGCAGAGCGTTTATCAAGCGCTTAGCCATCAGGATGCCGCCATTATCGCAGCGGGCAGCGTTGCTAACGGCGAAGAGTTCATCCGGATTGTGGACAACATCGTGACCTCATGCGAAGATCACCCTCAGTTTGCCGGGCGGGTATGGGTTATGGGAGGGGCGGGACTGCTGGAGATTCCCCATACCTCCAAAATAGGAAACGATCTGCCCGGCATCCCGCCCATGTTCCGCTACCATAACGAGAATTGGGACCGGCTGCGCCGCACGAAGCTGGATTGGTCCTTCCTGTGTCCGGGAACGATGGTGGACGGCACCGAAGAGGAGAGGCCTGGCTTTGTACACGTTTCAGCCGATCTATTGCCAATCGCGTTCCCCGAATCGACGCAGGAGCTGTCCGAGGCTGAGCTATCCGGTCTCCTGTTCAGCCGGCTATCCGAACTGGATGTGGCTTATGAAGATGCAGCGGAAGTCATGCTGAGCCACCTGGAGTTGTCGGGGCCGTTTAAGGGCAGAAGAGTAGGCGTGGCTTACCGGAACGGAGAGGTAGTCTCGAATCAAGCAGAGGTTGGGAGATGAATAGTTTATACGGATGGTTCGTCGTCCTGCACGTAATAGCCGCCGTTGTAGGGATGGGGAGCCTCTTCGCCTTTCCCCTCATTAGGAAATCCGCCACAACCGGCAGCCAGCTCCGCTTCGCCCTTGGATTGATTCACAAGCTCGATCCCTTTCCTACTATTGGGGGAGTCGTGCTCGTTGTTACAGGGATTATGGTAATGATCCTGGGGAAAACGGGTCTCTCCCTCCTGTGGCTGAACGTCTCCATCGTTTTGTTGATCGTCATGGTCGTCCTTCTGATCGGATTTCTCGGACCGAGGATGAAAAAAGCCACCGAATTGGTGTTGTCGAGCCAAGGCGAACAAATTCCAGCCGGGTACAGCCAAGCCATGAAAGCCATTCTGCCGCTCGAGAAGGCGGTACTGGCGATCATCCTGGCCGTCATCGTTCTGATGGTCCTAAAGCCGTTCTAACGGTGCCAAAAGCTCTGGACATGCCCGTGCCTGCAGGCTGGTGTCATTGCAACGCCAGCCTGGGTACTACGGGGAGCCTTCGTAGGCGGTCTGCCGGAGGAAGCGGTCCATGAGCACGGGCAGCGAGATGAGAATAGGAGGATCGTCGGGCCGCGGCGGGTACAGCTTAACCTCCTGGTAGGGAACCGGGATCGGGGGCTGGACGACAAGCGGTTCCTTGGACCGGGTGCGAAGCGTGTTGTGCGGCAGCAGGAAATCCATCGCCTGCATTCCCCAGGAGACGGAGGTAGCCATCAGGTAATAGGTGCCGGGCCGGACGTTCGGCAGGCAAAACTCCCGCCGGGCGGATGAGATCAGCGTCCCGTACAGGGGAAGCCCTTCCGGGATCGGCTTCGCGAACAAGCCGATCAGGACGATGCCGCTGAAGGGCGCCTCGGACCAGACGGTCCCGGTAATCCGGGCGTAGGAAGGGGAGACGAGGGAGCCATCCGGCCCCCAATCCCGAAGCTCGCGCAGGGACTGGAACGAGTTCTCCGCTCGATGCCGGGAGTGGCGGAAGTCCGAGGGGGTCATGCCGACCCGCTCGGTAAAACGGGTCGTGAACGTCCCGAGGCTCTGCTGTCCGATCTCGAGTCCGACGTCCCGTATGCTTAGATGAGTGCGGAGCAGCAAATCCTTGGCCTTCTGCAGCCTAAGGGCGGAGACATAATATAAGGGAGGAAGGCCCGTCCTCTCCTTGAATATACGCGTGAAATGATAGGGACTGTAGGCGGCATAGGCGGCGAGCCGGGAAAGCGGAAGCGGTTCGTAGATGTTCTGATGGATATAGGCGATAACCTCGTCTATTTCGGAATATCGTTCGGTGACCATTTCAGCACCTCTCTTCAGCTGCACGATAAGGAACAAATGTTCCTGTTCAGATTACCAAATTTTCGGGCAAAAGGGAAGGTCCTTTCCGCTATAAAGTGGGAAGCGCAGGAACGAGAAAAGGCCGGGGAAGGTTCCCCGGCCTTTTGCCGTTTAATCGTTATAAGACTCGTCTCCTCCGCCAACAAAGTTACCGGTTAAGGCACTAGCTGGTGACGGGGGTTTTGAAGCGCTTGACCGGTCCGAAGGACTCCGTTCTTCCGGCAAG
Organism: Paenibacillus aurantius; assembly: GCF_032268605.1. NCBI lineage: Bacteria > Bacillati > Bacillota > Bacilli > Caryophanales > Paenibacillaceae > Paenibacillus > Paenibacillus aurantius. Next base: position 6,106,189 of record NZ_CP130318.1, on the reverse strand, counting down.
CGGAGGGTCCGCCTGGAAGTGAACCATGACTTCCGTATTGTCCAGGGCCGGATGGGCTTCGAAGAAGATGCGGTCGCCGTACCGGATGGCCTCGAGGGCGAGCGGAAGCTCCCGCTTGAAGATTTCATAGCGCTTCTTGGCAAGAGCGGGGTTATCCGGCCCGCCCAAATAAACATACACCTCGAAGCGGTAGAGGCCGCCGGCATAGCGCCATTCCGCCAGCACCTCGTCGCGCTTTCCGGTGATTTTATCAAAAGCATACTCCGGGCCGAGCGTAAGGAAGAGCTCCCCGGTTTCATCGGAATGGGTAAGGGTATATTTCCGGTTCATTTGCGGCTGGGTGGGGTACATCCCGGGACGAAATTCCACGATCAGCCGGTCTGGGTTAAAAGGGGTCAAGCCCCATCGCCTCCTCAGTCTGAAGCTTTCGAGCTAGTCAGGTAGGGTATTCTAACTTATCCTATTACCCATTATGGGGGGAAATGACCCCATTCCAAAACAAATCCACGATGTCCTCGGCGGCTTTGTCCTTGGCCAGAAACAGATCGCCGGCCTCCACCCGGTTGCCGAGCATCATCAAAGAGGCAAAAGCATGCGCGGCGAGCAAAGGATTCGCCTTCCGGATCTCACCCTGTTCCATCGCTTTGGCGAATTCCGCCGCCATCTCGCGGTGGACCGCATTCTCCGCCTCCCGCATCTCCTTCAGCTGCTCCTGGCTGAGGGAAGTCCCCGCTTCGCGCATCAGCGTGTCGAATTCCACATGAGACTGCCTCAAATACGCCGAGGCGATCCGCTGCAGGCGTTCCTTCAAACTTCCTTCCTGCTGCAGGATCAGAAGGGTGTACCGGCGGATATTCGCCATCATTTGAACGACCGAAGTCGTAAACAGGGTCGGTTTGTTCGTGTAGTAGTAATAGACGGAAGCTTTGGTCACGCCGCATTGGTTCGCAATTTGCTCCAAGGAGACATTATCGTAGCCGTGTTCCATGAATAGAGTAGAGGCCGTTTGGAGGATCAGCTCCTTGACGGTGGCGTCCTCCTGTCCGGTAGCCTTGGGACGGCCGGGTGAGCGTTTTCCGCTTGGTTTCATGAGCCGGGTCTCCTTTTTCGAATGCTGTACATAACTTGTAAAAGGTTTGTATAAAAAATACATTGCAAAATTAACTCTGGGGTATATAATAAATTTAGCTCTACCGTTATTATAAATCCATTGCCATGGAATACGAAAGAAATAAGGATTAGCACTAAATTATTTACCGTTAGGAGGATCCTCATGAAGGAATCATCGCTGTACCGTTTTGGCGGCTGGGTAGCCGGCCGCCGCAGCAAGTGGGTAACGCTTCTGGTCTGGATTGCCGTAACCGTGATTCTGACCATGGTCTGGCCGTCGGTCAACAGTGTGGAGAACAACGCGGCGGCTAACTTGACCGCGGACCGGCCGTCGGTTCAAGCCGAGCAGGTGACGCAGGAGCAGTTTGCAAGCTCCGCCGGGGCACCGGCGCTGATCGTCTGGCAGCGGGAGGGAGGCTTGACCGATGCCGATCTTGAGCACATCCGCAAGCTCACCGAGACGCTGGATAAGCAGCCGCTGCCGGATCAGACGGCCGTGGCGCCGTTCTACAAGCTGCCGCCTCCCGTTCTGAAGAGCCAGGCGTCCAAGGACGGCAGTACGCTCGTGCTTCCGGTCACGTTCAGCAAGGAAGCCGATGCCGAGCGGCTGAAGGAAAGCATCAACCTATTTATGGAGAAGGCCAAGGAGGAAACGGGAGGAGATCCGTTTAAGGCGGACCAGAAGTCGAAGGAGCTCAGCGCCCGGGTAACCGGGCCGGTCGGCATCCAGATCGACGCTACGGGGCTTTTTGCCAGTGCGGACTTTAAGCTGCTGATGGCCACGGTCGCGCTTGTGCTCGTGTTCCTGCTGCTCATCTACCGCTCGCCGATTCTCGCGCTTATACCGCTAGTTGCCGTGGGCTTCGCTTACGGGGTAATCAGCCCGATTCTGGGCATTCTCGGGGAAAAAGGCTGGATTACCGTCGATGCCCAGGGAATTTCGATCATGACGGTGCTCCTGTTCGGGGCGGGGACGGATTACTGCCTCTTCCTGATCGCCCGCTTCCGGCAAATCCTGACCGAGGAGAAGGATAAGGGAAGGGCCTTGTTCCGTTCCATCCAGGATTCCACCGGGGCTATCGCGATGAGCGGGTTTACGGTCGTGCTGTCCCTGCTCGCACTGCTCGTCGCGGAATACGGCTCGAACCACCGGTTCGCCATTCCGTTCAGCATCTCGATTCTCATCATGGGTCTCGCCTCGCTGACCCTCGTTCCGGCGCTGCTGGCCATTATCGGCCGGGCTTCGTTCTTCCCGTTCATTCCGCGTACGCCGGAGATGCTCAAGGAACGGGCCGAGAAGAAAGGCAAGCCGGTTCCGAAGCCGAAGGAGACGGACCGGTTCGGCAAGAAGCTCGGAAGCTTCGTTGTGCGCCGTCCGAAATGGATCGTGGCGGTGACCCTTATTCTCCTGGGGGGCTTCGCGGCTTTCTCGACCCAGATCAAGCTGACTTACGACATTCTTTCCTCTTTCCCGGAAGATATGCCTTCCCGGGAAGGGTTCGCGGCGATCGGAGAGAAATTCTCTCCGGGCGAGCTGGCTCCGGTCAAGGTTATCGTGAACACGGAAGGGAAGACTCTCCCGGTCGGGGACCGTCTGGCGGAGCTGCCTTATGTAAGCCAGGTGGGTAAACCGGTGCCTGGTCAGCAGAATCCGCAGATTGTTGCTTACGACCTGCAGTTTAACCTGAATCCGTATTCCAACGAAGCGATGGACAAAATCCCGGACATCCGCCGCGTCGTAGAGGATTCGGTGAAGGCGGCCGGCTTGTCCGCCGAAGATCACGTGTGGATCGGTGGCCAAACGGCTACCCAGCACGATACCCAGGTGGTTAACGCCCGCGATACCAAGCTGATCATTCCGATCGTCATCGGCCTGATCACCCTGCTTCTGCTGGTGTATCTGCGTTCCGTGGTCGCCACACTGTATCTGGTGCTGACCGTCATCCTTTCGTACTTCTCGGCCCTCGGGCTCGGCTGGCTCATTCTGCATTACGGCATGGGAGCAGAGGCCATCCAAGGCTCGATTCCACTCTATGCCTTCGTCTTCCTGGTCGCCCTGGGGGAAGACTATAACATCTTTATGATCTCGAGCATCTGGCAGAAGAGCAAGGTGATGCCGCTGCGCCAGGCCATCCGGGAAGGCGTCGGCCAGACGAGCGCCGTCATCACCTCGGCGGGGCTCATTCTGGCGGGAACGTTCGCCGTGCTGGCGACGCTGCCGATCCAGGTGCTGGTGCAGTTCGGCCTGATTACGGCCCTCGGCGTCATCCTCGACACCTTCATCGTGCGGCCGTACCTGGTGCCGGCCATTACCGTGCTGCTCGGCCGCGCGGCCTTCTGGCCGGGCAAGGTGGCTGCCCCGGACAGCGGCGAGCCGGCCAGCGCCCATAAGGGCTTGGCGTAAAGCGTCGGGGGCGCTTAGCCCCGCCGGCAGCGAAGCCGGCTGGGGAACCTCCGCGTTGCGCAACTTTAAAAAGGAAGCCATCCTCGAACGAGGAAGGCTTCCTTTTTTCATGGCGTATCGGTACTCTTTTGCCGAGTTGGGGTGTTTTCTAAAGTAATGGGAATATTTGGATTTATCGTAGTAGGCGGATCATGACAATAAAAGGGTACCTGGCGATGCTGGCCGTTCTGTGTGAAGATCAACGAGATGATATTATAACCCGGCTCCCGTTCTGTCCCGTCCCTGCTTCTCCCGGTACAGGCGCGGCGTGGTCCCTTTGATGCGGAGAAACACGCGGGAAAAGGTCGGATAAGACGAGAAACCGGATTCGAAAGCAATCTGAGAGATAGGAAGCGTGGTAGAGAGGAGCAGGGAGCAGGCATGGCGAATCCTCAGCTCATGAAGAAAATCGACAAAATGCATCCCGAACGCCGCGCCAAACTGCTTGCTTACTTGAGTCGGGTGGAGATGAAACCGTTCGGACAACGAGGTGAGGGTAAGAGGCTCGAGGAAATGCTCGTAGACATATTGAACGACAGGCCAGATATTCTTGGCTGAAGGCCGCGGATCTTCCTGACGGGAGGGGCGGGGGACGGGAGGCCGCTCCCCTTGACGGACGAATTGGGCCAGCGCTTCCATGAGGTAGGCCCGGATCATGATGGGCTTCCAGGCGCGGGAAGCGTTGTACTCGTCGTAAAGCTTGTCCCAGAGCCGAACGGTTTCCCGGAGGGCTTCCTCCGGCAGTCCGATATAGGAAGGCTGGGCAGGGTCCCGTCCCAGCAGCAGCTCATGAAGACCCCAGGCCGATTCCGGCCCCGCCGTGAGCAGGGTCATATCGAAATTGCACACGTACATCTGAAGCTTATCGTCACCGGCAGACCGGTATTCGTGGATCTGATAGGGAAGCAGGAGCACCAGGGTGCCGGGCGCCATCTCGTGAGAGGCTCCGTTAATCCACTCCTTGCCCTGTCCTTCCAAGACCAAGGAAAACTCAATAAAATCATGACGATGGGAGGGCACGGAAGTGTACCTCTTTTTCTTCATGAAGAAGGGAAAATCCGAGTCTAGGTTGGGATACTCAAACAGGTACTGCGGGTACATCCGGCGCCCCCCTTTCCTGGTAAGCTACATTATACACGGGCCGATTTGGTAAAGAAATGAAAGGTTTCATAAAGAAATGAGAAAACTCCTCCCGTTCCTTCCTTTATAATGCGGGTATAAATACCGCGGAGAGCGGCGGAGAGGATGAGAGGCATGACAAATGACAAGCTGGCCGCATTTCGCGGCATCTTCACGGCATTGGTAACCCCGATGCATCCGGGGGGAGACATTGACCATGATTCTTTGGCCCGTCTGGTGGAGCACCAAATCCGGCAGGGCATCAAAGGGTTCTATGTGGGAGGAAGCACCGGGGAAGGGTTTCTTCTGACGAGCGAGGAGCGGTGCCGGGTGCTGGAAACGGTCGTCGGGGCGGCGGCGGGACGGGTGACGATTATTTCGCACGTAGGCTGCATCGGCACGAGGGAAACCATCCGGCTCGCCAAGCATGCCGAAGGCCAAGGCGTGGATGCGGTTTCGGCGGTGGTGCCGTTCTATTACAAGGTATCGGTGAACGAGATCCGGGAGCATTACGAAGCCGTCATGGAAGCCGTATCGCTGCCCATGCTCGTCTACCATTACCCGGGAGCGACGGGGGTTAGCCTGTCCCTGGATTTCTACGAGCAGCTGAGCCGCCATCCCCGGTGCCTCGGCGTTAAATTTACTTCCCTTAATTTGTTCGAGATGCAGCAGATCCGGGCGAGATGCGGGAGGTCCTTCCTCCTCTACAACGGCCATGACGAGGTGTACCTCGGGGGCGCGTATGCCGGTTCCGACGGTGCCATCGGCAGCACCTTCAACATGATGCCTAACCTGTTCACATCCATGTATGAAACCGTTTCGTCGGAGGAGCGCCCGGTGATGGCGGCTCTGCAGGACAGGCAGGCGGAAGCGAACGGCGTCATTGCCCACATGCTCCGGTACGACGTGATTCCCTACGAGAAATACATGCTGTATCTGCAAGGGGTCATAGCCGCCCCTGCCGTTAGAGGGCCCTTGAAGTCCTTCACCGCCGAAGAACGGAAGGAGCTCGAAGCCTTCTACGAGGCGAGTGACGTGCTGCGCCGTCACCGGTATGAGCCGAACCGGGAGGCGGCGGCTTTATAAGCCGCGGCACCTTTCGCCCAGGGAGAAGATAGACGGCCGGGAGATGTTTCTCATGAAACAATTCCCGGTCCTCATCCGCTTGAGGCCGTGGTTCAAGGTTACCGATTTATGAAAGCGCTATCCTTCATTCCGGCAGGGATCGGATGCCTTCGTATCGTTCCTAATGGGCGGGGCGGATCGACCGCCGGCGGGATAGCGAAAGGAGGGATATCCCGACATGCTTAAACCGAGCCCTACCGCTGCTTTTCTGAGACGGGTGCTCCAAAACGGTTTTTTTATGAAGTTGATCATGACCACGGCCCTTATTGCCATCATTCCGGGCCTGATCTCCAACTGCATTGCCTATTACAAAGTTTCCCAATCTTTCCGTGAGGAAACGGGAACGAACAAGCTCCAATACTTAAACCAGACGATTAACGCTATCGAAATGGTTTTGAACCGGATCAAGGACAACTCCAACCAGCTTGCCCTGAACCGGTCGTTTCAAAATTTCGAGCGTTTTCCGGGAGGAAGCTATTATGAGGAGCTTCAGGGAGAGATCTCCCCGGAAAATTTGTCCTCGCTCTATGCTTACCTGGAGGCCAAGAAGAATTCCCTCGACACGATCAACATGTTCCGGATGTCCAACGAGTTCGTGGACTCGGTGTATTTTTATGACGCGGGCAAGCAGCTTGTTCTTACGTCCGAGAATGACGGATCCAACCTGCAGTTTCCGTTCGGGGCTTTCTATGACTTGGGCTGGTACGAAGCCGGAAAGAAAAGTGCGGAAATTGCCACCCTGATGGATACCCGGATCGCCAAGCAGCGCCGTGGTCCGGATAAGCACCTGCTTTCGGTGATCTATAAAACCGGCAAAGGGGATAACGCTCTAATCATAAACCTCAACGCCTCGGCCATTTACGAGAAGATTATTAACAAATTGGCCCGTACGGATGAGATCTATGTGGTCTCCCGGGAAGGAAACCTCCTGTTTCACAGCAATCCGGCTTACCTGCATCAGCCGGTTAACCGGATTTTACCGGATAAGCAAGAGATCGCCGGTCATGCCGGTTTCTTCACGGACCGGATTCAGGACGAGCAGGAGCTGGTTTGCTTTTCCGCTTCTTCTTTGCTGAGCTGGACCTTCGTCAGTGTGTCGGATATGAAGGCCCTCGCCAAAGGCACCACCTCCATCAAGCAAACCATTGTTCTTTCCGCTCTGCTCCTCGTGGTTCTCTCCGTCGTTCTGGCTTATTTGTCCTCCCTGCGGTTATACAAGCCGGTCACCCGACTGAAAGCCTTGATCGGATGGGAGGCCGGACACCGCGCGGAAGACGGGGACGAATTCGGCACCATCGGCCATTATATGAGATCGGCCCTGCACGAGCGCGATTATTACAAGGGGAAATTGGAAGAGAGCATGCCCATCCAGCGCGAGCAATTCAAGGCGGTCCTTCTGCGGCGGCACCACATGAGCCTGGAGGAGATCGAGGCCAAAATCCATTATCTCCATCTGGGGATCGATACCCGGGATCTGGTGGTGATGGCGCTCTCGGTGGATGCTCAAGGCGAGCGGAACACGGCGCGGGAGGAGGACGCGAACCTGACGGAGGATTTGCTTAAGCTGCAAGTCCAGGATCTTCTGAGCCGAAATCCGGTGCTGAGCACGCCCTATTATGTTGTGGAGGCGGAAGAGAATCTGCTTGCCCTTGTCCTGGCCCGGCGGGGAATGGATGAGGAGCAGGTCTTGACGCTCGCGCGGCAGCTGCTTAAACAAATCAACGGGGAGCTGAACCACTCCTATTCGATCGGGATCGGCAGTGCCTGCGCCACGGTGAAGGAGCTGCCCCAGTCGTATGAAGAGGCCCTCGAGGCTCTCAAGTACCGCATTCTGTACGGCAGCGGCGATGTTCTGTCCTTTGGGGAGATTCAGTTCGATCAGACGAGCCGGTTTCATTATCCCAAGCTTAAAGAAGAGCAGCTGCTCGGGTATCTCAAAACGGCCCGGGTGGAGGAGGCCATCCAAGCGTTTGACGAGTTCGTCTCCGACATCAATGCACAGAAAAACAATCTGCACTATAAGCAAATCCAACCGGTTTTTGTGCAGCTGCTGACCGTCATCATCTATTCGTTGAACCAGCTTGGGGTCAACTGGAGAACCGTTTGGCAGAAGGAGGCCAATCCGTACCAGGAGCTGCTGGACCAGGAGTCCCTTTCCCAGATTGTCCGCTGGTTCCATCAGCTCATCCGGCTCACGGCGGCTTACCTCGAAGGGGAGTGGAACGCCAAAGGAAACCAGCATATCACGCGGGTGATCGAAATTCTGGAGCGGGATTACAGCCAACCCCTGTCCCTTAGCTCGGTTGCGGAGCAGGTCAACTTGAATCCGGCTTACATCAGCCGGCTGTTCAAGCAAATCAAGGGAGAGCCCTTCGTGGATTATTTGAAGAAGGTCCGCATTGAGAAAAGCAAGGAGCTGCTGCTGCAGAGCAGCATGAAAATCGGCGAAGCGGGCAAAGAGGTCGGATACAGCCATTCGTACTATTTCATCAAGGTCTTTAAGGAAGAGGTTGGGCTGACACCCGGCGAGTTCAAGAGGCTGTACGGCAGCTGACGGCTGTGGCGGCGGGATCCTGCGCGTCTATTCCTTGTCCGGGAATCCTAAGGGGTGGAAAGGCATGATAACCTTTTGACATGTCAAAATCATCATACAAAGGTAGAAATGTTATGATTTGAAACGCTTTCACGTCTTGCTATGATGGGTTCCGAACAAGGCGGTGCCTTGGGATTTACAAGCAAAGGGAGGAGAAGCCATGAACAGAAAGGTTGCCGGCGCTTCGGTTACCGTTGTCATGAGCGTAAGCCTGCTAGCGGCATGCTCAGGCAATAGCGGGACCCCGGAAGGGGACAAGGCAGCGGGGGAAGCGGGGAAGACGAAGGCCGTTCCGAAGATCTACATTTACCAGAACACGGGGCAGCTGAACCAGAAGCCGGAAGGCAGCGTACCCGCCAAGCTGGAAGAAATGAAAAAGATGTATGTCGACAAGCTCGGCATCGAGCCGGTCGCCATTGTGCCGCCCCAAGGAGGAGACGCCTCCTCGCAGAAACTGAACCTGCTCCTGGGAAGCTCGAGCGATGAAGTGGATACCTTCCAGGCGAACTGGGACGACCTCGCTCCGAAAGGAGCCATTATCCCGCTTAACGACCTGCTCGACAAATACGGGCAGGACATCAAGAAGGCCTGGAACGATAAAGCATGGGAATACATGAAGGATAAGGACGGCAAAATCTGGGGCATCCCGCGGGGGGAGCCGGCGGTTCACTACCCGATCTGGGTCCGGACGGACTGGCTCCAGAAGCTGAATCTGAAGATGCCGCAAACGCTGGATGAACTTGAAGCTGTTTTGAAAGCGTTTAAGGAGCAAGACCCCGACGGTAACGGCAAGGACGACACGATTCCGATGATGACGGACCTGAACGGCATCAAGAACGCGCTGATGGGAGGCTTCACGGAGTTCGGCAACAGCAACTGGATCGACCCGGCGGATAAGAAGATGAAGCCGCCGGAGCTGGCTCCGGGATTCAAGGACTATGTCGCGAAGCTGGCGGACTGGTACCAGAAGGGCTATCTCTACAAAGAATCGTTCAGCAAATTCGATCCGACGGAGCTGCTGAAGACGAACCGGGTCGGCATGTCCTCCATGTGGTACTCGCGCATCACGCTCTTGTTCCCGCAGATTAAGCCGAATTTGCCGGCGGACGCCAATTATGAAATCATCCGGGGCATTCAGGGTCCGAAAGGCAAGCTGATGACGGCGACAGCCGGAAACACCGCCTCCATGGTCATCACGAAGAAGGCCAAACATCCGGAGGCCGTGATGAAGTTTATCAACTACCAGTACCAGGACATTCCGACCAATCACCTGACGGCGGCCTTCGGTACGAACTGGGGCTATGTTGGGGACAGCAAGTTCGACGTGGAGCTGAAGAGCAAGGACATCGAGTATGCGGGTGAATTTATGGTCTCCCTGGGGACGGCTACCGAGCTTAAATATGCGTTCAAGGACCCGGTCAAGAAAATGCATGCCGATTATTTGACCAAGGAAGCGCTGAATACGAGCGTCGCCAAAATGCCGGTCGATGCGAACATCCTCTACGACAAGCAGAAGCTCGACGAGAACATCCCGACGCTTGGGGACATCAACCGTCTTCGCAGCGAGGAGCTGGTTAAGTTCGTGACGGGCGCGAGACCTCTGTCCGATTTCGATAAATACATCGATCAGCTGTATAAGGCGGGGCTCGATAAATGGATCGCGGAATACACACGCCAGTATAACGAGAAGAAGAAGTAGGCGGCGGGAGATCCGGTCCACGGCGGCTCTGGGCGGGGCTTTCCCGTCCGGGCTGCCATACAAGCGGGAAGAAGGAGGAGCGCACTTGGCATCGATGAATACGGCGGTTTCCGAATCCCCGGGCAGCCGGCTCGCGACCGGGCGGCGGCTGTGGACGGCCGTTAAGGTCCACCGGTTTTATTATTACTTGATTCTGCCCGGCATCCTTTATTTTGTGATCTTTGACTATATCCCCATGTTCGGCGTTATTATCGCGTTTAAGGACATCTCCCCGTTCGAGGGAGTCGATGCGATTTTCACGAGCGACTGGGTAGGGTTTAAGCATTTCAGCAAATTCATTCATTCGTATTATTTTTGGAATGTGATGCGCAATACGCTGCTGCTCAGCTGCTATAAGCTGTTTTTCGGCTTTCCGGCCTCGCTGCTGCTGGCGCTCTTGCTTAATGAGTTGAGATCGGCCGTGTACAAACGGGTCGTTCAGACGATTTCGTATCTGCCTCATTTCATCTCCACCGTCGTGGTGGCCGGCTTGGCCATGATGATTTTGTCCACCGATGGGGGCTTGATTAATGCGGCGGTGGTGTTCTTAGGCGGGGAACCGGTCCATTTCCTGGGCTCGCCCGGCTATTTCCGAAGCATTCTGGTGATAGCCCATGTGTGGCAGTCCATCGGATGGGGAAGCATTCTGTATCTGGCGGCCATGACGGGGATCGACCCCGGGCTGTATGAAGCGGCGAGAATGGATGGGGCGAGCCGCCTGCGGCAGGCTTGGCATATTACCCTGCCGGGTATTGCTCCGGTTATCGTGATCCTGCTCATTCTCTCCATCGGTGGGCTGCTGAACGCCGGCTTCGAACAGGTGCTGCTGCTCTATTCCCCGTCGGTTTACGAGGTGGCGGACATTATCGACACCTATGTGTACCGGGAAGGGCTGACGAAGCTCAATTATTCCTTCGCCACGGCGGTCGGCTTGTTCAAAAATATTATCGCCATGCTGCTGATTCTGGGCTCCAACTATATCGCCAAAAAAATGAACCATACGGGAATCTGGTAGGAGGACGGGGAGATGAGTGCCATTAAACCAACCGCATCCGAGCGTGTCTTCGACGCGTTCAATATCATTCTACTGGCCGTCTTGTCCCTGCTGTTTCTAATTCCCTTTCTGGCGGTGCTGTCCACCTCGTTCATAAGCGCCGAAGAATCGATGAGAAGAGGGGCGTTCATCCTCATCCCCCATAAAATCGATTTCGGGGCCTACGAGATGCTGCTGAAGCGCGGCATGATCATTTACAACGCCTATAAGGTCACGCTGTTTCGGGTCACCGTCGGAACGTTTCTCAACCTCCTGTTCACGGCGACCCTCGCATACGGGCTGGCGAGACGAACGCTGCCCGGCCGCAACGGGATCGTGCTGTTTATTTTTCTTACGATGATCTTTCACGGCGGGCTGATTCCCTCCTACATGCTGATCGACAAGCTGGGCTTAAAGAACACGCTGTGGGTGCTGGTCATTCCCGGCCTGATCAGTGCGTGGAACCTGTTCATCATGCGGAATTTCTTTCTGTCGCTGCCGGAGGAGCTGGAGGAATCGGGCATTATCGACGGGGCCACCCCGGCGGTCATTCTGTGGAAGATTATTATCCCGCTGTCCATGCCGGCGATCGCCACCATCGGCCTCTTCTATGCCGTTCACCACTGGAACGACTGGTTCGGAGCCTCCATCTACATCAACGACCAGAGCAAGATGCCGATCCAGGTGGTGATGCGCAATATTCTGCTGTCGGGTATTCTGCAGGACGAATCGCAGGTGGAATACATCCGGAATCCCCCGCCGGCCGCGACCTTGAAGTCCGCCGTTGTCGTCATCAGCACGCTTCCGATCTTGTTCGTGTATCCCTTCATTCAAAAATTTTTCGTCAAAGGCATGATGGTCGGTTCCATCAAAGGCTGACCGGAGAGGAGAAAGAAAGATGGACAACCAAATTCTGTTCGCCGCGGGAGACCTCGGCTATCATACTTACCGCATTCCGTCCCTGCTCGTGACGAAGGAGGGAACGGTGCTCGCTTTCTGCGAGGCCCGGAAGAACGGGGCCGGGGATGCCGGCGATATCGATGTCGTGCTCAAGCGGAGCTTGGACCACGGAAAGACATGGGAGCCGGTCCGGGTGATCGCCGATGAGGGTGCGAATACGATCGGGAACCCGTGTCCGGTCCAGGACCGGGAAACGGGAACGATCTGGCTGCTGCTCTGCCGCAACGCGGAGGATGGCCATGAGAAGGACATCCTGGCGGGAAAAGCCGCACGGGATGTCCTGGTGATGAAAAGCGACGACGACGGCCTCACGTGGTCGGAGCCTCGCGACATTACGGCCGACGTCAAGCGGCCGGGGTGGACCTGGTATGCGGCCGGTCCGTGCCATGCGGTCCAGCTGCAGAGCGGCCGCCTGCTCGTGCCGTGCAACCATGCGGTCTTGAACCCCGAGACCGGCACGTCGGGCCCGTATACGGCCCATGTCATTTACAGTGACGATCATGGGGAGACGTGGCGGATCGGCGGCATCGCGGGAGAGTACACGAATGAATGCGCGCTCGCGGAGCTGCCTGACGGCTCGGTTTATTTGAATATGCGGAGCTATCACGGGAAGAATCGGCGCGCTGTCTCCTGGAGCCGGGACGGCGGGCTCACCTGGTCGGATCTGATTCTCGACGAAGCGCTGATCGAGCCGGTCTGCCAGGGCAGCCTGATTGAGGACGGGAGCGGGGGCGTGCTCTTCTCCAATCCGGCCGGCACGAAGCGGGAGAACCTGACGGTCCGAAGAAGCTCTGACGGGGGCCGGACCTGGACCGTGCTGAAGGAGCTTCACAAGGGGCCTGCCGCCTATTCCGATCTCGCCGTCGCGGCGGACGGAACGATCCTATGCCTTTACGAATGCGGCGAGGAGCGGCCTTACGAGCGGCTGGTGCTGGCACGGTTTGACGGTCAGTAAGTTCTCAAATCCTTATACGGAAACGGAAAGGAGCTTAATGAGATGCGGAGAAGAAAGGCGATCCTCCTATGCTTCCTTGCCTTTATGCTGGTCCCGATTTCCTTTGCGCCAATTGGCAGCGGACCTTTATCGGCGGCAGCGGCCGCGCAGGGAGAGGAGCCGTATTTCACGAACCTGGATCTATTCAAAGGGGGAACGGAAGGCTACCATACGTTCCGGATTCCTTCCCTGCTGACTACGAAATCCGGGACGGTGCTGGCTTTTGCGGAGGGACGCAAAAACAGCGCCGCCGATAACGGAGATATCGACCTGGTGCTCAGGCGCAGTCTAGACCAGGGTCGGACCTGGCAGCCGTTGCAGGTCGTTTGCGATGCGGGTCCCGACACGTGCGGCAACCCGACGCCGGTTCAGGATGAAAGCACGGGCCGGATATGGCTTTTTGTTACTCAAAATTACGGTCCGGATACATACGGAGCCATTGTGAACGGCACGAGCCGCGGGGTCCGGACGATCTGGAGCGTCTACAGCGATGACGAGGGAGCGACCTGGTCGGAGCCGGTCAACCGCTTCAGCGAGGTTCAGGACCCCGGAACTCGATGGGACGGAACCGGTCCGGGAATCGGCATCCAGCTTCAGCAGGGGCCGGCCAAAGGGCGGCTCCTGATCCCGGCGATTGACCGGAATATCCAGAGCGACGATCATGGCGCGACCTGGTACCAGAGCGGCAGGCTGCCGGCGGGCCTGGGAGAGCCGACCGTGGCGGAGCTGTCGGACGGCACGCTGATGCGCAATGACCGGCTGTCCAGCCACCAGGAAATAAGGCGGCGCGGCATATCGACCAGTCGGGACCAAGGCGCGACCTGGTCCCCGATCTCCTATGATCCCGTCCTCCTCGACCCGATCTGCGAAGCTAGCCTTATCCGGTATGAGCCCGCCGATCCCAGCAGCCGCATCGTGCTGTTCTCCAACCCGGCCGACACGATGGTCCGGGAAAACATGACGGTGCGGGTCAGCTATGACGACTCGCAAACCTGGCCGACGGCCAAAACCGTCTATAAGGGCCCTTCCGCCTATTCCTCGCTATCGGTGCTTCCGGACGGGAAGGCGGCCCTACTCTTCGAGGGCGGCGAATATACGCCCTATGACAAGATCATGTTCGCGGTGTTTAACTTCGCCTGGTTCCAGACGCCGGAGGCGGACTTGGATGACGTTCAGTTTTCCGACGGCAGCTTGACCCCCATGTTTCGGGGGGATATCACCGACTACCAGCTGGCCCTGTACAGCGGAACCGAACAATTGTCGGTGACACCGGTTACGGACAACGACGCCATCTCCATAGAGGTAAACGGCGAGCCGGCGGAGGCTGGAAAGCCGAAGACGATCACGCTGGGCGGTTCGGAGGCGATTGCCATCAAGGCGCGGCTGGGCGAGAGAACCAGGAGCTACACCATTCATCTGGAGCGGAACCGGCCGGTGCCGGAGCTGCTGCTTCATTGGACCTTCGATCAGACGGAGGCGGACGGGATTCCAGATACGAGCGGGAAGGGGCATACCGGGCTCATGAGCAGCGGCGCGGATCTGCGTCCGGGGCTGGACGGAAATGCGCTGTACTTGAACGGCGCCCGGGCTAACGTGCAGATGACCAACGTGGAGGACCTGCATCCGGAGGCGGACAACTTTACGTTCTCGGTATGGGTCAACCCGGAAGCGCTCGTACAACAGCGGCACATTATTTATTGGTACGGGCTGGCCGGGAAATACCCGCAGTGGTGGTGTGCCGTGGAGAAGAACGGGGCGGTCCGCATGAACCTGTTCGGGATGCCGGCCGGGAAGGAAGTGGGGGTGGCCACAGCCGGGGGGCTCGTCAAAACGGGCGTCTGGACCCACCTTACCTTTGTCCGGGACGGCTCCGTCAATAAAATCTACGTCAATGGCGAATGGGCGGCGACCTCCGTCCAGTACGACGGGCCTTCCATGAATGTTACGAACCGCAGCACCCCGCCTCTTCTAGGCTACGATAAAGGGACCGCGGCCAATCGGGACTGGCTGGGCTCCATGGATGAGCTGCGGATGTACCGGTACGCGTTGAACGATGCGGACATTCGCAGGCTTTTTGGGAGCCTAGATGAGACGAAGCCGGTCACCGAGGCCGTAACGGAGCCGAGGGAACCGAACGGGACGAACGGCTGGTATACCTCGGACGTCACGGTCACGCTGTCCGCCACGGATAATCTTTCCGGAGTAGCCCGTACGGAATACCGGCTGAACGGCGGGGAGTGGAAGGCTTACCGAGGTCCTTTTGCCGTAACCTCGGAGGGAGAGAACAAGTTGGACTACCGGAGTATGGACCGGGCGGGCCAACTCGAAGAGACGAGGAGCCTGACGCTCCGGATAGATAAAACCGCCCCCAGCCTCACCATAGAGCCCGATCCGGCCGGGATGTGGCCGCCTAACGGCAAGTGGGTGCCGGTCCGCGCTGCCGTCGATGCGGCAGATGGCGTCTCGGGAGTGGCTTCCGTCACGCTCGTTTCGATCATGAGCAGCGAAGCGGAGGGGAGAATGCCGGAGGAAGATATCCGGGAAGCGGACTTCGGAACCGACGACCGGGAATTCCTCTTGCGGGCGGTACGGAACGGAGAAGGAACGGGGCGGGTGTATACGATCGAATACAAGGCAGCGGACTTGGCCGGCAACACCGCAAGCGGAACGGCAGCCGTGACGGTTCGTCACGACGCGTCCCCGCCGCCGGCCGAGCTGCCTGGCCGCTAGGCTAGTCAGAGCCATCCCCGCAGAACGGCAAACAAGCTGTGCCCGGCCCAGATCTCTGCGGCCACCGAAGGGGCCTTTCCGGCTACGGTGGCCAGCATGAAGCTCGTCACGTTCATCCGCGTCCACGCAGCGGCGAAGGTGATGAGGCCGGAGGGCAGGAAGGGTGCGACCCGGGCCGCCAGCAGCAGCCAAAACTGCCGGACAGGAGAGGCTTCCGCAAAAGCCCGGCTCCATCGGCCGTCGAGAGAGTCGGTGCGGCGAAGGGCCCGGATGCCCTTCCGGTACAGCCAGTAGGAGACATACGCGCCGAGTGCTTCCCCTGCCAGCGAGACGGCAAAGCCAAGCGGAAGGCCGAACACGAGGGCATTGGCCGCGGACAGAAAAAAAGAAGGAATCACCGCCGTCAGGCTGATTCCCACACTAAGGAGCAGGCTGGCCAGAATCGCCCATACGCCGAAGCTCTTCAGCCATTGGGCGGTTTCCTCCGCTTGAAATAGGGTTTCCACGGTCTAATCCTCCGGTTATCGACAAGTTAAGAAGAGAGGGGAGTCCCTTGATAAAGGACTCCTGCTTGATCTAGCCTTTGGCCGCCGTAGAGGCGGTCTTTTTGCGCGGCAGGCGGAGTCCCGCCAGGGCAGGGAGCACCCACCCGGCCAAGGCAAAGGTCAGCTCGGCCGTCAGGATGGCCCCCGCCGCATCAGCGAGGACGTGCTGCCGCACGAGCACGGTTGACACGATCACGGCCGCCGCCAAGGCCGCCACGAGCAGCCGGGCTTTCCATCCAAAGACGCGGGCGCCTTTGATCATCAAGTAGCTGGTCAACACGTGGATGCTCGGAAAGCAGTTAAAGGGCCGGTCGGTGGCGTAGACGAAGCCGAGCAGGCGGTTGAAGAAGCCGGTCTCCGGCAGGTCGGGCCGGGCGACGGTCGTTTGGAACACGGCGTAGACGCCGTAGCAGACGACAAGCCCCAAGCAGAGGCCGAGCAGCGTCCGGTAGTAGGCGGCGGGACTTCGGCGCAGAATGGCGAACAGCGTAATGAAAATAAACGGATACCAGATGAGGTAAGGGATGGCGAATACGGGAAGAAAGGGCAGGCGCTCATCCCACGCGGTGACCAGTGAATAAACCTCGGCCCCGGGTCGGTTCAGCAGACCGTAGCAGATATTCAGTACAGGAATGGCGAGAAGCCATAACAGGGGCAGATAGGGAGCCCAGCGGCCGGAGGCCCGTCGGGAGGAATTCAGGCTGCCGGTGTGACCAGCCTGTAAAGAAACTTTCATGGTTTTCATCTCCAGGTCAATCAAATTTTTCGTCAAGCGATTATAAATTCTCTGCTAACCCGTCTATATTCCTTCATACTATGCCGTTCTCCTGCACAGGATTGGGAGAGCGAGTCTCTTTTTGTGCCGCTCCTGCTACTGGGGGACGTTATCGCTCCTTGCGCTGGCACCCAATGTCGGCGTGTGACGTTACCTAACGGTGGTCCATGGTAACGGTCGGCTTGCCACGTACTCATCTTATCCGAAACATCTTAGTTTCCAAGTAGGGAAAACCTGAAGAAATTCTAAAGAAACGGCGGGTTCCCTTTTGCCAACACGGGGATGGCCGTTGGGCTGCTTGGAGGTCTTTCGCTGCTGAGCGGGGTGCTGGTTTCGTTCTTAATCCGCCGCCGCCGGAAAGGAGCCGTGCTGCTCTCTATGGCTATAGTATTTCTCATTCTCTTCTCTATTAATCTGGTGAATTCAAACTTTAGATGAATAGTCCTAGGGATGCCCGGCATTCATTGCGGAAAAGGCTCTGGTGCGTTATCCGGCACCATTCTAGCAGGATTATGAGGCTGGAGCCCCGGCAAGCCGCTAAACTTTAACGGTTTGGCGGCCAACGTAAACCAAGATCGTTCCCCCGTTTGGCTAACGAACTCCAGTATCGTTAAGGATGTTTGATACGGCCACATCCGGTAACGGAACGAATCCTGGTATCGTTATTTCGGCGGAAGACCCCGCTTTTGCCCGTGATGGGACCGAATAACGATAGGGCGGTTCGTCAGAATGGAAAACCAGCCCAAAACCGGCCAATAGGGTTATGACGATTCGTTAGCTGGACGGAGGCGTACAGACGGGACCGGCCTGTCGAGGGAGACGGTCCGTACCTGGAACGCCCGGGAGCAGCACCGAAGAACCCTCCGGGATATCCGGAGGGTTTTTTAACAGGGAAGCCGGCTCAGCAGCCGTTACAGCCTGGGGCCTTATGCGTCCGCTAGGTTAGTTGGAGAAGCAGCGTAGAGGCGATAACGACCGCGGGAAGGCGTAATTTCTTCTACCCACAAGGCGTTAGAAGGTCGTAAAGCCGAGGAACGTCTGCACGGCGTAGGCGGCCTTTTTGAGGGGCACGGTTTTGTCCCGGTAGGCCTCGTAATCCAGGGTGAATTCCGCCCCCTCGTTGTTCCACAGCCGGTCAAAGTACCGGCGGACTTCCCCGGCCACCTCGCTGTCCTTTGGCGCGGTTACGCCGAGGTTGGTTTCGAGATTAAGGTCGTCCAGGTTGCGCTTCGTGAAATTGGCCGATCCGTTGTGGATGACCACCCCGCCGGGTTTATCGATGAACAGGAGCTTGGTGTGGTACTGCTCCTTCCCGGTGTTGTACCAGCGGACGTGGATGTTCCCGCCGGACTTGTCCAGAAGCTCGGAGGCGACGGGCCGGTTGGGGATTCCGATTTTGTCGCGGCCAAAGGCGTTCTGGTTCGGGTCGAGGATCAGGTTGACCTCGGCCCCCCTTTTGGAGGCTTCCAGCAGGCCGTCGATGATTTCGCGGTCGGCCAGGTAGAACATGCCCATCCACACCTTATCCCCCGCTCCGGCCTCGTCGAGCGAACGCAGTACCTGCCGGTAAATGCCGCCCTCCGTCAGCAGCTGGACCCGGATGTCGCCTTCTTCCTTTCCTTCGGCGGTGTAAGCCGGCACCTTGGGGCCGCCTCCCAGGTTAATCGCGGCCTGCTCGCTTGCGAGCACATCGGCGATGAGAGGGCCGCTCACCTGCAGGGCGGCGTTGGAATGATTGGCGCTTGCGTCATGGGCGTTGGCGGACGGGATGATGACCGTTTTGTCGGTGGCGATGACTTTGCGGTGATTGGCTTTGACATTGAACAGCTTCATATAGGATCTAACCGTAATTTTTGGGGCGGTATCCGCCATCGGGTTCTTGAGCCAGCCGTCCCCCGCTTGGCCGAACCATTGCAGGAACGTGCGCCATACGCCTGAATAGAGAGGGGTGGAATCCCTCAGCGGATCGACGTCCGTGATGACCGTATCGATGCCGTTCGCCTTCAGCTGCTCCAGATTCGCGGCGGCGTGGGAGCCGTAGGTCGTGTTTACTTCATCGGTGATGAAGACGATTTGGAGGCCGGGCACGGCTTTTTTGCGGGCAATGAGCTTCTCGGTCAAGGTTTGGCTTAAGGGCGGGAAGGACTGGTCATGGTCGTAATATTCGTTGAATAGAAAAATGTCGAGAACAATAAACTTCTCCGCCTCGTCCACCGCTTGAAAAACTCGATTATAAATGCTCTGCTCCTGTTTCTCGGTACCTCCCTGCTTATACGTAAGATCGTAAAGGAAGTCGATATCCTTCACGCGGTGAACGGGCCCCTCCACGGACAAACCGGCCGGAAGCGGCTTATGGGTGTTATAGTAAATGACTCCGCTCAATAGCAAAATCAAGGCAAGAAGCGGAAGAAGGACGCGCGCGACTTTTCGTCGGGGGCGCCCGGCCCTCTTGACGGGAACTCGGGTTTGCGGTTTGCTGACGGCCATAGCGATCCTTCCTCTCCTAGTGACTGCCGGACTTGGACGAAGCTTTTTTCGTAAAAAGCTCCGTAACTGACTTAAGGTTATGTACCGCTTCCGGGGGAGGGCTGAAACAGGAAGAGAATGGCGGTATAATAAAAGGAAGACTTTCAACTTACCCAAAGGTGGCGGAAAACTATGAAAATTGTCATTGCCCCGGATTCCTTCAAAGGCAGCCTGTCCGCCCGGGAAGCGGGACTTGCCATCGAGCGCGGCGTTCGCCGGGCCATTCCCGACTGCGAGACCATCATCGTTCCGATGGCCGACGGGGGCGAAGGGACGGTCTCCTGCCTGGTGGAGGCCACGGACGGCCGTCTCGTGCAGACGACCGTGAAGGATCCGCTCGGCCGGGAGGTTCAGGCGGAGTTCGGCATCCTGGGCGGCGGAGAAACCTGCGTGATTGAAATGGCCGCTTCCTCCGGCCTTTACCTGATCGGCGCGGAAGAACGGAATCCTCTGCTCACCACGACGTACGGCTTCGGCCAGTTGATCAAGGCGGGGCTCGACGAGGGCTGCCGGCAGTTCATCCTTGGGCTCGGGGGGAGCGCGACGAACGACGGCGGGGCCGGGATGCTCCAGGCGCTGGGCGCCGATCTGCTTGATAAGGACGGCCACAACGTCGGCTTGGGCGGGGCGGAGCTCGCCCACGTTACCGACATCCGCACGGAGCTGATGGACCCGCGGCTCATAGAGAGCACGTTCATCGTGGCCTGCGACGTGGGCAACCCCTTCTGCGGCCCGAACGGCGCCTCCTATGTGTTCGGGCCGCAGAAGGGCGCCACGCCCGAGATGGCGGCGCAGCTCGACGAAAGCCTCGGGCGTTTTGCTGACGTGATCGAGCGGACGAGGGGCTACGCCATCCATGACATCCCGGGCACGGGAGCGGCCGGCGGCCTGGCGGGAGGCATCCTCGCCTTCCTGAACGCGGGCCTCGACTCCGGCATCGACATCGTCATGGAGGTGACGGGCCTCGAGCGCCGGCTCGTGGACGCCGATCTGCTCATCACGGGCGAGGGCCGCATCGACAGCCAGACGGCGGAGGGCAAAACCCCGTGCGGCGTCGCGCGCCTCGCGAAGAAGCACCTCGTGCCGGCGATCGGGCTCGCGGGCTCGGTCGGCGGCGGCATCGAGGCGCTGTACGAGGAAGGCCTCGCCGCCGTCCTCAGCATCGTGAACGGCCCGATGACGCTCGAGGAGGCGATGAGCCGCACCGCCGAGCTGCTGGAGCAGGCTTCCGAGCAGGCGGTTAGGGTATATAACTGCTGACCGGGCTTGAGCCGGTCAAGGCCGGCTCAGCTGAAAGCGGAGGCACCCTGTGCTCTATGGAGCAGGCGGGTGCCTTTTTGCCGTTAAAAGACAGGAGGATGATTTCTTGAGATACTATAACCATTTATGCATCCCTTAACGGGACGGAAGAGATAGACGGCTTGTTGTGTCGCATAAGCGATGCAGCCCTTTTATCCGTTTGGAAAGTTTTGGGTATCCATAGTAAATCTATTTACCCGGAAGCCGGATGCCGCGCCAGGCGCTTACCTCGCATTGACCGTATTGATTATCCCCTACAGCCATCATCGTGCCGTCCGATTTAAGACCAACGGTATGGACACAACCCGCCGCAATCGCCACCATATCGCGCCAATCCGTTACCTTACATTGGCTATGCTCATTCCAACCCACCGCTACCACCGTACCGTCCGATTTAAGGCCGATGGTATGGCTGCTGCCTGCCGCAATCGCAACTATCCCGCGCCAGGCACTCACATCGCACTGGCCGTATTGATTATTCCCCACCGCCACCACTGTACCGTCCGATTTAAGCCCGACGGTATGAAGGTAACCCGCAGCGACCACCCTTATGTCGCGCCAGCCCTTTACCTCGCATTGGCGGTACCGATTGTTACCGACAGCCGTCACCGTGCCGTCCCCTTTAAGACCGATGGTATGCCAGTCACCCGCCGAGACAGCCACAATAGTATGCCAGCCGGTTACCTCGCATTCCCCTTCCTTATTTCGGCCTGCGGCTACCACCGTGCCATCCGATTTAAGCCCAATGGTACGACGCCAACCGGCCGCAACCGCTACAATATGTTGCCAGTCGGCTACCTCGCATTGGCCATGCTGATTCCAGCCCACAGCCACAGCGGTACCGTCCGATTTTAGACCAATGGTATGGGCATTTCCCGTGTTCGCCGCCATATGAACATTACCAGCCGCGACCGCCACAACATCACGCCAAGCACTTACATCACACTGGCTATATTTATTATCACCCGCAGCCACCACCGTACCGTCCGATTTTAGACCGACGGTATGGCGACGACCTGCCGCTATGGTGTTTCTAGAGTACGGGTTCGCCTTTACCAACGATTCAATCGGTGTTGGGTAATCCATGTCTTACCTCCTTGAAACCTAGTTTATTGTTAAACCGACTCTACTCCGGGCAGATGCCGGACCCAGCTCACGCGCAGCTTTAAGTTATGCTCTTTGTGACAGTCGGGACAGGACAAAGCTCTCCCTCCCCAGGATGTTATTGTGCGTCATTCCACTCCTTATGTATAAAATACCATCATAAATATCACCATGCTTCCTATAAAACAAATGCCACTAGTTGCAAATGATGAGACCACACCTGGTTGTTCTTGAGCTTTTAACTCAGCAGCCTTGGCGAATCCATATAAACCCTGAAAGAGAGTCATAAACCCCAAGTAAACACTCAGATTGCCACCGGCAAAGAAAACAAATGCTACAGACACTAGCGTAGCTAATGCAAACAAAATCTTAAAAAAAGAAACGGCTCGCTTCATGTGACCTCCCTGGTTACATTATTTTCCATCACCATAAGTATACAAAAGGGATTCCAATATATGTATATTTCATTTTAATAGAGAGGAAGCCGTCTCCGAAGGGAAGCTTGGGCATAACGAAGCTCTCCCTATTTTTTCCTGAACCATCATGCTACGATCCGTTTTAAAGAAAGGCGGGAGGAACGGAGATGAGCAGGGAAACAGACCGAGGCGGTGCGGCCGGAGGCTTGGTGATCGAGTGCAGGGACATTCTTTTGCGAGGGTTTAGGGCGGAGGACCTCGAGGCCTTTCATGCCCTTACCTGGCAGCCCGAAATTCATAGATGGCTGCCGGGCTGGAATGTTCCTCTTGAAACGAGAAGAGATTGGCTCCTAAACTATGAGATCAAGGAAAACCAAGAGGTGGAACGGTCGCTTGCCACAACGGGCCGCATTCAGGATCTTCGCCTGCGTCTTGGGATCTGCACGAAGGATACCGGAGAGTTTATTGGATGGTGCTGCTCAGGAATCAAAGAGGAGCTCCCTCCTCCTAACCGGGAGATCGTCTATGCCATTTCAAGAGACTACCGGGGAAAAGGATACACCACTCAAGCAGCCGAAGGCCTTATCCGCTTTCTTTTTACCAGGACGGAAGTGGAATGGCTTGCCGCCGTTGCCCTGCTTACGAACACTCCCTCCAACCGGGTGATTGGGAAATGCGGGTTCACCCTGGTCGGGCAGATGGAGATTAACGATGAGGGTTATAATCATTACCTGCTGTGTCGAAGCGAGTGGGAGGGGAGGCAGCCTGGAGGCAAAGGGGAGAGAGGGATATCTCGGAACGAAGGAGGCTGAAAATGGAGAACGAGAAGCCTTGGGCTAAGCTGTGTTCAGACCTTCAGCTGGGCGAACCAACCGGCGTACCGGAGGCCGTTTCGGGTGGCCTCCTGCACCGGTTGGTTGCCCTGGATACCACGCGCGGAAAGTACGCGGTAAAAAGGCTGAACCCGGGGATCATGGCCAGGCCGGAGGCCAAAGGGAATTTTGTCCGGTCGGAGCGGGTCGCTTGTTTGGCTTTCCACGCTGTGCCGGCTCTACCTGCCCTGTTGAAGAAAGGAACGGCTCTACAGGAAATCGGGGGACACTTCTATCTGGTCTATCAATGGGTAGATGGCCGGGCCTTGAAGCCGGATCAGCTCACGGAAGCGCATGCGGAGAAAAT
>NZ_CP130318.1:987500-1082500 GCF_032268605.1 Paenibacillus aurantius | reverse complement strand
AGAGTCTCTCAAAACCTAGTCTTGTTTAACAGCGACCTTCATAATATATCACAAACCGTCCGAAGAATGCAAGCATTATTTTTGGGCTGATTTGAGATACTAAGCTTGACACCGTTTGGATGGTCCATTTTGCTTGTCCCTTCCGAAGCAGCGAAGACTAATTTATCATAAAGCCATTCCCTAAGTCAAGCATCAAATTTAATGAAATTGCCGATCTTAAATAGAGCCCCTTCTGCAAGCAGAAGGGGACCCCCATGCATCCTTTACTCAATCATTCCGATCTCAGGCGAGCTTGCGGAAGCATAACGCTTTTTGGGGATCCGACCGGCTAGATAGCCTTGTCGCCCCGCTCTCACAGCCCATTTAAAGGCTTCTGCCATTCGAACCGGGTCATCCGCCAGGGACACGGCGGTGTTAAGAAGGACTCCGTCCGCCCCCAGTTCCATTGCAAGCGCCGCATCGGAAGGAGCGCCGATTCCGGCATCCACAATAACCGGCACCTTGGCCTCCTCTATAATGAACTTCAGGTTGTTGGGATTGACAATCCCTTGACCGGACCCGATCGGTGAAGCTCCCGGCATAACGGCCGCCGCCCCCGCCTCTTGAAGCTTGCGTGCCAGAATCGGATCATCCGACGTATAAGGAAGAACGACAAATCCTTCCTCGACCAAAATTTTGGTGGCTTCCAACGTCCCGATCGGGTCGGGCAGCAGCGTTTTGGGGTCTCCGATGACCTCCACTTTGATCATGTCGCACAAGCCGCTTGCTTTGGCCAGCCTCGCTATGCGGACCGCTTCCTCGACCGTATAAGCCCCGGCCGTATTAGGCAGCAGGGTATATTTCTTCAAATCCAAGCTTTCAAGGAAATTAGGCGCATCCGGCTGGTCGATCGGCAGTCTGCGGATGGCGAAGGTCAGAACCTCCGTCTCTGAAGAAGCTACCGCCCCGCTCTGCACCTCCATAGAAGAAAACTTACCGGTTCCAAGAAGAAGCCGGGAATGAAACGTATAAGGTCCAATTACCAATTGTTCCGTCATAATGATGTATGCCTCCTGTTTGGGTTTATCCGCCGCCGACAAAATGAACAATTTCCACCCGGTCCCCGTTGCTCAGGGGGGTTTCGGAATATTGGCTGCGGTCTACGATGCTTCGATTTACTTCCACCACCAGAATTTTGTTCTCGAGCTTAAACGTACTCAGCATATCCGCCACGCTTGAGACGTTCTCGACCACTCTGGCTTCACCGTTCACAATCAACTCCACCCTCTCCACCTCCTTACCGGTTCCACGGGGGCTGACGCTTCCTGGCACAACCAGCGATCATCGGTCCGCATTAAAAAAAGCCGGCCCAAAGGGGTC
Organism: Paenibacillus aurantius; assembly: GCF_032268605.1. Taxonomy (NCBI): domain Bacteria; kingdom Bacillati; phylum Bacillota; class Bacilli; order Caryophanales; family Paenibacillaceae; genus Paenibacillus; species Paenibacillus aurantius. The sequence goes on along the minus strand of NZ_CP130318.1, from coordinate 1,081,141 downwards.
GGCTTTCCTGGAATTTTCTATCCATTAAGCTGCATCCCACTTCCCTACGCTGGTATGATCCAGGGGCATGATTTCATGCCGGACAGGTTCCAAGGGTATCGTCTCAGCCCGCAAAAGGGCACCCCTAGTGGTAAACTATAGAATCAGTATAGCATAGTTCTTCCTTACCGGGTATAGCGGAGCTCGAATCGGCTAAAGCTGTCGTCAAGCGGCACGGCCACTTCCCGGATTAGCGATTTCTGCACGAGCTTGTTGAGCAGCAAAGACAGCTGGACCTGAACGTCCACCATTTCCTTCTGGTCCTGAATTTCCGCCACGCTCCAAGGCTCCTCCCGGCTTTCCAGAATGCGTAGGAGAACGCGGCAGCAGCTTTCCATTTTGGAAACGACGGAGAATTCACAGGCCAGCAGAACGAGCTGTACCCGCTGCAGAAGGGATTCCCCGCTTGAGGTAAGCTCTTCATACAGCTTGTACACCCCGGGGTTGATCCGGCGAATCTGCTGCCACACCGTCACCTCGGGATGAATCCCCTGTTCAATGATGGCCATCCGGGCCCAATGATGCAAAGCCTCCAGCAGATTGCCGTAAGCATCCATCAAATGATTCTCCAGGACATATTCCTTGCTCTGCAAATAAGTTCTGACGAAAAGGGAAAATTCCACGAGGAGCTTCTGCTCTTTAAGGCTTTCAGGAAATTCGAGCAGATGATTTCGGAAGCTTTCCAGATGAAGCTCTTTATCCAATACAATCTCTCCTTGCAAAATCCAGCGAATTACGTCCCGTTCCGGGCCGAAGTAGGCCCATCTTCTCAAGGAAGTTTCCGTAAGACGCCGTTCTTGTATCCTGTATCCGTCTTTTATATAATGAAATAGATTGCTAGTCGGACTATCTTCTCTGGTTATGACAAGAACGACCAGATCGAAACGGTCGGTTAAAGCCGCCAGCTTCGTTTGATTATGAAAGACAAGGACACCCGTAACTTCCCCATCGTTCTTATATTGATCGACCCAAGCTTTAATGACTGCTTCCATCCCTGATCCTCTCCTGCTCTACCTATTCTACATTTGAGCACCGTTTTCCTGCACGGCGGACCAAATCACATGAAAAGAAAGAAGATGAACGCATGCTTTTGAAATCAAGCAAGGTTAATGAATTTCGCCTGTGGGGCTTGCTCCTTACTATGATCGGAATGCTGATTATGATTGTGGGGCTGGCCGGGATCGTATTCAACTGGGGAACCTTCGGCCGCATTCTTGCCGCCATATTCCTCGTCCTAGGCATGATCAGCATTATGGGAAGCATGGCCGTTTACTTCTGGGCCGGGATGCTGTCCACAAGCGCCGTTTCGCTGGAATGTCCCGAATGCGGACGCATGACCAAAATTCTCGGCAAAACCGACCGGTGCATGTTCTGCAAAACCATTCTGACGCTCGACCCTTCCGCCGCCACAACCAAACCGGAAGAACTGGAGCAGTCTTAAAAAGCAGCCCGATCCTTCCCAATAGCTTCGGTCACATCAAAAACCGCAAGTCCGTCAGCCGGGCTTGCGGTTTTCTTATGGGTTTAGGGCCTCTTCTCAAGTGTTTCCTGGATAACGGTCCAAATGTCCGGTGTTTCGAAGGCGCGGCTCCAGGAAGCCACTCCCGCAAGATCTAATTTTTTGGCTAGGTCCACCCGGCTTTGGACGGATACGGCATCCTCGATCCAGATCTTCACGGTTTTGTCATCCTCGGTGTATTGAACATAATTCTGACCGGCCTCCTCGTCCCAAGCCGGCGTCAGCTTCTTCTCTTCTATAATTTTCTGCACCGCTTCCATAGAAACGGCTTTGGAGGTAACGGCGGTCTTGCCGTCCTTCGGCTGCTCCGTCCATATCCGGGTGTAGAAAGGAATGCCCAGAAGAAGCTTCGATGGAGGGACCGCGTCCTCTTTAATAATTTGGACAATCCCTTTCTCCACCCACGGCAGGGAGGCGACGGAGCCGGCTTTGGGACTGGTCGCCCAATGCTCGTCATACGTCATCACCATCATATAATCGACCACCTCCCCGACCGCCCGGCGGTCCATAAACCGTGAATACATTTCGGAGCCGTCCTTAACGGCCACATCGATCGAAACCACCAGATTCTGCTCATGAAGCAGGGGAACCATTTCGCGGACAAATTGGACGAGGTTCTCCTTCTCTTTCAGGTAGATGTTCTCAAAGTCGATATTTATCCCCTGCAGGGAATACATCTCGGCGTAGGCAAGAAGCTGCTTGATCATCTTCATTCTCCGGTCGTAGGTCGACAGGGCTTCCGCTGTCCGTTTGGGCTCAAAGCCGTTGCTGAAAAGTGCCCAAACCTGGTAGCCCCGGTCATGCGCCCATTTCAAGTAGGCGGGATCCGCCAAATTCTGAAGGTTGCCTTCCCCGTCCAGCAGATGAAACCATTGGGGGCTGATCACGTTAAGTCCGGGCATAGGACCGATTTTGGTGGTGTCGACCGCCTTGGCCGCCGTCACCTGCTGCCAGGTCAGGTTAATCCGGCTCCCGGTCGGCTTCCAGGGGAGGTGCTCTTTCTCTTTGACGGGGTTAGGGATCGTTTCGATTCGGCTAAGAATGAGCTCCGACTTGCGGACATAGCCGGTGTAGCCATCCTTCTGCTGGACATAGTACCAGCCGTTTTCCTCTCCCCATATCATCACTTCTTCTTCGGGCGGCAAATCCGCATAAATTACCGCCTTGACGGTAGGCTCCGCACGAAGTGCCCGGGTCTTCCCCTTGGAGGAGGCCGGCGTTTTTCCCCATTGAACGGAGTCTCCGCCTTTGTTTACGGTTACAAGATTCGTCTTATCCGATTCGTGAATAACAAAGGAATAATATTCTTTAAGAGGATCCACCGGCAGATAGAGAGATTCTCCCTTCTGTTCCACGGCAAAGCGGATTTGGAAAGGCTTCTCGTTAACCAGGGCCGTCAGCTGGCTGGTCCGGAGTCGGACCACTTTATCCTCGGTGGTGATGATAACGGATTGACTCGGCTCCTCGTAGCGAATCGTAGGATCTATTTTCTCTTTGATGAAGGCATAGGGCAGCTTCAGCCCCTCCTTCTCTCCCAGCGCGGACCGTTCAAGAAGCTCTCCCCGGTAAAAGACAGGCTTGGTTAATCCGTTAAAGGAGGGGGTTTCGTGTTGGCTATTGGGCCAGAGAAGCCAGCATCCCCAAGCCAATAATAAACTGATAACAAGAAGCGATAAGAGCAAAAACCAAATTCTCCGTCCTCCCGGCTTGGTGCGGGGCGGGCGCAGCGAAGATTCCATGATGCACTTCCTTCTGCAAGATCATTCGATGAAAGCGGCTGTCAGCCCATAAAAAAAGACCTGCCCGAAACGCTTCCTTCGAGGTAGGTCCATTATACTATATTTCCATAAAGTTGACTTCCGAAATCTCTCAATGCGTCTGAACCGAACGACAGCTCGCGCATGTCCCGTATACCTCAAGCCGATGTCCCTCTATGGCAAAACCGGTTTCCATGGCCGCGGCATTCTCCGCTTCTGTCATAACCGGAAAGGTGAAATCCGAAATCCGCCCGCATTTGCGGCACAGCGCGTGATAATGGTTGGACATATCCGCATCAAACCGGCTGGACGCATCCCCGTAATTCAGTTCTTTGACCAGGCCGGAATCGATAAATACCTTGAGGTTGTTGTAGACCGTGGCGACACTCATGCTGGGGAAGCGGGAGGACAGGGCCTTGTAGATATCGTCTGCCGTCGGATGAGCCGTGGTCTCCAACAGGTACGACAGGATGGCGTGCCTCTGGGGAGTCATCCGGACACCCGTCACTTTGAGCTTTTCTATGGCTTGTTGGAACCGTGGAACCATTGCTTTCACCGCCCGTGTGGTTTGTCTCTCATTTTACGCGCGCTTTTTGCTTTTTGTCAATGAAGGAAACCGCTGCTTCTCAGCCCGTTTCCAGGGTAATGCTCCTCACCCCCGCCACGGAACGGATTTCCTCTGCTACCATCGCCGCCATATTGGACTTGGGGACTTTAATCAGGAGGGTCATCTCCATATAAGGAACATCACGGTCGGACTCCTCCTCCATCACCATCTTGCGGACGCTGATTCCTCGCTCCTCCAGCTTAGCCGAAATGAGGCCGAGCGTTCCCGGCTTAGGCTCCGTCATGATTTTGAGGGTGTAGATGCGCTTGTCGCTGAAATACTTCTTCTCGATTTTGTTAAACACCCAAAGACTAAGCAGGGACATGGCCGTGGCTGTAAAGGCACCGAGGTAAAACCCCGAACCCACGGCAAGTCCAATGGCCGAGACGATCCAGAGGGAGGCGGCCGTGGTTAAGCCGGTGACGGAAAACCCGTTCCTCATAATGGTTCCCGCGCCGAGAAAGCCGATTCCCGGAATAACCTGCGCCGCCAGCCGGGAAGGATCCAGCCGCACGTTCGTTTCGCCAGCGAAGTCCGCAAACGCATAGATGGAAATCAGCATCAGCAGGCAGGACCCCAAGCATACCAGAATATGAGTACGGAACCCGGCCGGACGATTGGTATGCTCCCTCTCAAATCCGACTAACCCTCCGAGCAGCAAAGCCAGCAAAAGACGGACGGCCAGATCGACCGGTTCGATCACCCAGGGGCTCATGAAACTCCTCCTTTCCCTACGCTTCAACATCCCTTTAACCCGATGAGACAGCCGGTAAACCAAAAGATGCCTAAAAAAACAGAGCCAGCCGCATACGGTCTCCCGCTGCAGCCGGCCCTGCCGGACTAAAACTTCTGCGTGCCATTATTTTCGATCTTTGCGAAAGGTCGTTAACGCCACCCCTTCGGCCACTTCCCATTCTTCCGTCGGCTCAAAGCCATGCTTCTTATACAACCGGACGGCCGGTTCATTGAGGCTGCCCGTGGATACGACAAAACGGGAAATCCCGGGCTCCGCGGCCTCCAGATGGAGCAGCAGCCGGCTTGCGGTGCCTTTGCGGAAATAATCGGGATGAACCCCAAGACGGCAAATGGTCACCTGGCCTTTAGCTTTCGTATAGGCCAGCATTCCAGCAAGCTCCTCATCCTCAAATGAGCCCAGGAAGCTTTCTCCCGACCTTCTCAGCGAATCCATCGAGTCCATTAAGGGAGGAATATCCTCGAAGCCGATGATGTCGGCCTCTACCCGATAGGAAGCCTGTTGAAGCGCCAAAACCTGAAGCGCCTCGCGGTTATCGTTAAGGTTCAATAAGCGGATCATAGAGGAGGATTACCCCCTCAGCTTGTCGACGATCAGCTTGTTCACAAGGCCCGGATTGGCCTTTCCTTTGGATTCCTTCATGACCTGGCCGACGAGGAAGCCTACCGCCTTCTCTTTACCGGCTTGGAAATCGGCGACGGATTGAGGATTGCTCTCGATCACCTTGTCGACGATCGCCTGTATCGCTCCTTCGTCGCTGATCTGGACCAGTCCCTGCTCCTCAACGATCTGCTGAGGAGCTTTCCCGGTAGCGAGCAGCTCTTTGAAGACCGTCTTGGCAATTTTGCTGGAGATGGTGCCTTTCTCAATCAGGCCGATCATTTCCCCCAGGCCTTGTCCGGTGATTTTGACGTCGCCGAGCTCCAGGTTGTTCGCGTTGAGATAGCCGAGCAAATCGCCCATGATCCAGTTCGACACGGCCTTGGCGTCCTTCGTATAGGTGAGGCTTTCTTCAAAGAAATCCGCCAGCTTCTTCGAGGAGGTGATGACCTCGGCATCGTAGGCGGGGAGATCCAGTTCCTTCGCGTACCGTTCTTTACGGGCATCGGGAAGCTCAGGAATGGTGCGGCGGACGGCTTCCAGCCATTCTTCGCTGATGGCTAGCGTTACCAGATCCGGGTCCGGGAAATAACGGTAATCGTGGGCTTCTTCCTTGCCGCGCATGGAAATGGTGCGCCCGGCCGCGTCGTCCCAGCGAAGGGTTTCCTGGGTTACCTGCCCGCCGCTGTCCAGCACTTCGGCCTGCCGGATCTCTTCATACTCCAATCCGCGCTGAACGCCGCGGAAGGAGTTCATGTTCTTCAGCTCCGTGCGGGTGCCGAATTTCTCCTGGCCCCAAGGCCGGATGCTGATGTTGGCGTCGCAGCGAAGCGAGCCCTCTTCCATTTTGACATCGGAAACTTCGCAGTACAGCATAATCGCCTTCAGCTTCTCGAGGTAGGCGCGGGCCTCTTCCGGCGTGCGGATATCCGGCTCCGATACGATCTCGACCAGAGGCGTTCCCACCCGGTTGAAATCCACCAGGGAAGCAAAGCCGCCGTCCACGTGCGTCAGCTTGCCGGCATCCTCCTCGAGATGAAGACGGGTAATGCCGATTCGCTTCGTCTTGCCGTCCACCTCAATGTCAATCCAGCCGTTCTCCCCGATCGGCTTGTCGTACTGGGAGATCTGGTAGGCTTTGGGGGAATCGGGATAAAAGTAATTTTTACGGTCGAACTTCGTGTCCGTATTGATCGTACAGTTAAGCGCCATCGCGGCTTTCATTGCATACTCCACCGCCTGCTTGTTCAGCACGGGCAGAACGCCCGGATAGCCCAGGCAGATAGGGCAGGTATGGGTGTTGGGCGGGGCTCCGAACGAAGTGGAGCAGCCGCAGAAGATTTTGGAACGGGTATGCAGCTCCACATGAACTTCCAGCCCGATGACCGTTTCGTATTTGTTGGTTGTCGTCGTCATGCTTAGAGGTCCTCCTTCCTTCTAAAGTTGGGGTCTCGCTTTATGAAATTCCGTGTGCTGTTCAAAAGCATGGGCGGTCCGAAGCACCGTCGCTTCGTCCAAGGCTTTTCCGATGATTTGGAGTCCCACCGGCAAGCCGTCCACCGCTCCACAAGGAATGCTGATGGCGGGAATGCCCGCGAGGCTGACCGGAATGGTTAAAATATCGTTCAAGTACATGGTCAGCGGGTCGTCGACCTGCTCCCCGATCCGGAAGGCCGGAGTCGGAGCCGTAGGCCCGATGATCACGTCGTATTGCTCAAACACTTTCTCAAAGTCCTGCTTGATGAGCGTGCGTACCTTCTGCGCCTTCAAGTAGTAGGCATCGTAATAACCCGAACTGAGCGCATATGTTCCGAGCATAATCCGGCGCTTCACCTCGGCTCCGAAGCCTTCACTGCGGGATTTGCGGTAAAGCTCGATCAGGTTGTCCGCATTATCCGTCCGTACCCCGTACCGAACCCCGTCAAAGCGGGCCAGGTTGGAGGACGCTTCCGACGAGGCGAGCAGGTAATAGGTGGCCACGGCGTATTCCGTATGAGGAAGAGAGACCTCTTCCCAGGTTGCGCCAAGCCCCTCCAATACCTTCAGGGCGGACAGCACCGATTCCTTGACCTGCGGAGACACGCCTTCGCCCATGTATTCCTTCGGAACGGCGATGCGCAGATTCTTAACGTCTCCCGTTAAGGAACTGATATAGTCGGGAATCGTCGACTTAAGGGACGTCGAATCCAACGGGTCGTGCCCGGCAATGGCCTGCAGCACGTAGGCGGTGTCTTCCACGTTCTTCGTGATCGGTCCGATCTGGTCCAAGGACGAAGCAAACGCCACGAGGCCGAAGCGGGAGACGAGCCCGTAGGTCGGCTTCAGGCCGACCACGCCGCAGTAGGCGGCCGGCTGCCGGATGGATCCCCCGGTATCGGAGCCCAGCGCAAAATACACTTCCCCCGCCGCCACCGCCGCCGCCGAGCCTCCGCTCGAGCCGCCCGGCACGTAATCCAAGTTCCAGGGGTTATAAGAAGGATGGAAGCCGGAATTCTCGTTGGAGCCTCCCATGGCAAATTCGTCCATGTTAAGCTTTCCGATCGTCACGGATTGGGCTTCGCGAAGCTTGCGGACAACCGTCGCGTCATAGATGGACGTGTGGTTGGACAGAAACTTGCTGGCGCAGGTCGTTTTCCATCCTTCCGTATTCATGTTGTCCTTAATCCCCGCGGGAAGGCCGTACAGAAGCCCTCTTTCTCCCCCTTTGGCCAGCTGCTCGTCCAACGAGAGGGCGGCTTGACGGGCCCCTTCTTCGTCAACGGACAGAAAAGCTTTTACCTTGGGGTCCACTTCTTGGATTCTGTACAAGGATTCGTTCACCAGGTCCTGGACGGAAAGCGTCCGGTCGGCGAGATCGTTATGTATCTCTTGAAGCTTACGTTCAAACAATGACAACTTGCCCAACTCCTTCCCCTATCCAGCGTATTATTCCAGTACGGCCGGGACTTTGATCTGGCCATCCTCTTCGTCCGGTGCGTTCCTCATCACAGTCTCGACCGGAAGAGAAGGCCGAACCTCATCCTCGCGCATCACATTCGACAAAGGCATCGGATGGCTGGTCGGCTCGACCCCTTCTGTATTCAGCTCATTCAATTTCTCCGCATACTTCAGAATGGCGTTGAGCTGCCCCGTGAACACCTGCTGCTCCTCAACGGACAATTCGAGCCGGGCCAGCTTGGCTACGTGCTCCACATCTTTAATGGTTACGCTCATTTTATCTCCACCTCGCTTCGTCCTCAAAAAAGCGTCTTCTTTGGCCCCCTGGCCGCTGACTTATCTGCCAAGGCCCGAAAAGATGCCAGAAGCCGCAAATCATGCTTTCCATTATATATTACTTGTTTTTTTTACTCAATCGCCCAACCTTTTCTATTTAATTCCTTGCCCGAATGGTATAATGGTATCAAATTTTGTGTCCATTTTTAGGCCATAAGACCTATATTTCGATGCCATCAAACAGGAGGCTCCTATGTCTTGTCCAACCTGCAGCCGCGTGGAACCTATCCAGGATACCGGCTTCGTCCTGATCCGCAAGGCTGATTCCCGTCTAACCCCTACTCTCTTGGAGCATGGCTTCATTGTTGACGAGCGGGAGTCCCATCTTTCCGTTCCGTATGAGACGAAAGAAAGGCTGCTGGATTTATTGAAGGCCCTGAAGGCCTCTTCCGACGCAGGCGGCTCCCCCTCCATCTATCTGACCTCTGTCCCGGGTCTTGTTCCCCGTCCGGATTCTTTCGGCCCCGTGCGAACGTATTTTGCCCGGATGGAGCAGCATCCGTTGGTATCGATCATTCAAGAGAACCAATTCACCAGTTTTCTTCAACCCATCCTTTCGCTACGGGAAGACCGGATAACGGCCTATGAATGCCTGCTGCGGCCGTCGCCGGAAGGCAGCTCCTTCCGTCCGTTCGAGCTGTTCGAAACCGCCCGGGAAACGGGGCTGCACTCCTTTCTTGACCGGTCGGCCCGAATTTCCGCCATCGAAACCACCGCCCGGCTGCTGGAGCGCGGAATCAAGAGGTTCGTCAACTTTCTTCCCTCCTCCATTTACAACCCCAATTATTGCCTGAGCCACACGTTTGCCGCCATCGACCGGCTGGAGCAGGATCCGCAGGATTTCGTATTCGAAGTGGTGGAAACCGAGAAAATTGAAGACATCCGCCACCTGCAAACCATCTTCGAGGTCTACAAAAAGAACGGCATGAAGGTCGCGCTGGATGATGTCGGATCCGGTTTTTCGACCATCGAGGTCATGCGGAGACTGGAGCCGGACTATGTCAAAATAGACCGTGGCTTAGTCGATCATTGCGACGAGGACGAGAGCAAGCAGGAGGAAATCCGCCGTATCCGGGAGCTTGCCCATTCCTACGGAGGACAGGTGCTCGCCGAAGGAATCGAGCGGAACGAGGAGCTGGCCTTCTGCCGTTCGATCGGCCTTGATCTCGCCCAGGGATACTTGATCGGCAAGCCTTCGGATAAACCGCTGTAAGGGGATACCGGACAACACAAAAAGGTGCACGGTCCGGTCCCCACCGGTCGTGCACCTCTTCTAACTTAAGAAGTCGGCTTTAGATCCAAGCCTTCAAATTAACCTGCTTAATAAATTCGGCCTGGCTGGTGACTTCCTTGCTCACTTCCTGAGCAGCTTCCACCGGCTCGCCGTTCATGATTCTATTAAACAAATCTTCGTTTCGGGTGGCAAGCGCAAAATCAATTAAGGCTTCCCGTTCGACACGGTCGGCTTCCTGCTGAAGAAGAATGTCCTCCCCTTCAATGTCCGAGGCCGGTACGAAAACATGCTTGTTGGACTTCGGCATACGAACGACATAATCAAAGACATTGTCGGCATTACGATCATAAGCAATAATGAAACCATAATCGCCTACCGGAAGATTTTGTTCCAAGCTATCCGACACGATGTAAACCTTTTGACCTAAACGCAGCATGGTTCTTCCCCCTTTTGCCCCGTAAATCCGATGTGCGTTTTATTAAAAACTTACAGTTGCTATATATCCTACTAAAAAAAACTAGAGGTGTCCAATGAAAAAAGCCGGTTGGGGCGTGACGGCCTTTCTGCTGTTCCTGCTCTGGTCCGGGGCGGTCCCTTCTGCGTCGGCTCATGCTGGGAATACCGGGTTTTCCACCCTGAAGGTGGAAGACCACAGCATCCGGTACGACCTGTTTCTGACGGAGATGAGCCTGCTTCCCTATGACAGCAGCCAGGACGGCAAGGTGACCAAGGAGGAGCTGGAATCGGGCCACATCGGCGACTATTTGTCCAGCCGGCTGTCGTTATCCAATGAGGGGGTCCCCATGACCTTCCGCCTGGAAGAAATAGAAGAGGAAAACAAGGATGTAATCCCGGGCTTCACCTTTCATCTTGTTTACCGATCCGGCTCGGCGGTTACCAGTCTGCTCGTTCAGTATGAGCTCCTATTTGATGATTATGATCGGGAGCACGTCAACCAGCTTGTCCTTCTGGACGGTCCCGACTTTGCCGACCAGACAATCTTTAATGCGGGTAACCGCTCCTACCTCTACATATCGGAGGAAGACAGGGGAATGCTTCCCATGCTGGGGCAGTATTTCATCCAGGGAATCCGGCATATCTCCTCCGGCTATGACCATCTGCTGTTCCTGCTCGTCCTGCTCCTGGCCGCTACCCGGCTGAAAGAAGCGGCCGCCATTGTCACGACCTTTACAGCGGCCCATTCCCTTACGCTTATTCTAGTGGCTGCCCGGATCATCGTTCTTCCTTCCCGATGGATCGAAGCGGTTATCGCCTTAAGCATCGCGTACGTAGCCTTGGAGAATGCGTTCGCCCGCAGAACCGTTCCCCGCCTCCCGCTTGTCTTTCTTTTCGGGTTGGTGCATGGGCTGGGGTTCGCCGGCGCCTTGGCCGAGCTCGGGCTGCCCGAGCGGAATCTCGTCGCCACACTGCTGTCCTTCAACCTGGGGGTGGAGGCCGGCCAGCTTGCGTTGGTCCTAGCGGTTTTCCCGATTCTTCTGCGGACCCGATCGAGAGACTGGTACCCGGCCGCCTCCCTAATTCTCTCCTTGTCGGCGGCAGGACTCGCTCTCTATTGGATGATAGAACGAACGGGATGGCTGGGGTGAGCCTGCAAGCGGAACCGGATACCTCCAAGACGTACGAAGCTTATAAGGCGGGCTGGCAAAGTCGAGGCGGCCTTCTGTTAGAAGACAAGCTCGGAGGAGCCTTTGATCTCCCAAACGATCGGCCCGAGCACCGGATACGTCCGTGGATATTCCAAGCGGATAATCATGACGACGGCCGGACGCTTCAGCTCGACAGAATAGCTGTAAGCGGGATTCGAATACCGATAGGGGAAGACATGATCCTCGTTAATGACCTCAAAGGCCAGCAGGTCCACCTTCGCCCTCAGAAAGGTGTCCGGAAGAGGGGTGTTGGATTCATCCAGCCTCATATTCGCCTGAAGGTAGCGGAGCGCCGTCGCCCGGGCCTCCCCCGGATCGATCGAAACGATCCCTCTCGCGAGCTTCGCGGAGTCCGCCTGCTGGGCGGAGGCATGAACTGCCCGGTTAAGCGAGTGCTTGGCGTGAAACAGCGTATGCATGGAGATCTCCTCGTCCGCTTGAAGCGCGTGCAGAACCATGAGGAAACCGGCCAGCAGAGTAAAAAGAATCAGCTTGTACATGACGGTTCACCCGGTTTCCGATCTTTTAGGGCCTTTTCCGCAAATGAATTTCTGCTTTCCTATTAATTCTCGTGAGCATGCGGAGGTTTTCTTGCCAACAAAGTTACCGGATAAGGCACTAGGGCACATATTCACTCATCTTCATGCCGGCTGCCGCCATCCGTTCGTCCGGGCCGGGCGGGACGATTCCGGCCAGCCGGTCGATCTGAAACAGGTGCTCATACGGATAGGAGATTCTCAGCCGGATGCCCGTTCCCCTCTGGACCGGGGCGTCCGGATCTGTCGCGCCGACTCCCGTTGTGGTGCTGATCTCATACCGGATGTCCCCGGGGCGGAAGCCGCGTTCCTCTAAGCGGCTTCGTGACTCCAGTACCGCATCGGGTCCGATGAAGCCGTTGCTTCCGTTAGCTCCCACTTCGAGCATATAATCGACCTCCTTCTGAAGCACCGCCTGCCTTACGATAAGCACATGCTTGTAGATCGGGGCAAACATGAACCAGCACAGCAGAGCGGCAAACATAAGAAAGACTACAATTTGTTTCATGTTCACCTCGGCTAAGGATTAATGCTTTGGATGGTGCGGTTGACCGCGGCTCCTCCCTCCTTCACCTTTCCTTTCGTTCCCTTCTCGCCGGCCGTCGTTTCGTTATAGACGACGACAACCGTCATAATCAGCAGCAGGGTAACCAGAATCTGTCTCATGCCGGCCCCTTAAGGAGTAGTGGGCTTGGAGGGACTGACCAGCGTACCGATCTCGGTGTTGATGCTTTCCCCCTTGCTTTTGATCATGCTCTTCGTCCCGGTGCTGTCCTTGTCAATAATGGTGGTAAACAGAATAACGACTACTATTAAGAGCATCACCGTCATCAAAATGTTTCTCATTATCCTTCATCCCCTTTATCTCGGTTAATTTAATTGTTGAAATAGCTTCTGCCCCTCCTGCACCCATGGGTAGATAAAGATCCGGAACGTGTTCAGGATCGGAAGGCCCGCCAGCACAAACAGCAAATAGGATGTCGTTTCTTTCTTCCCCTCCTTGATCAAATCAAGCTTGTCTTTAAAATCTTGAATCCTCTGCTTCAGAAGCTCATAGAACGCCTCATGCTCATGAAGCCGCATGGACTGCAGCGTCTCCGCAAACCCCGCCCCGTCATCCGTCCCGAGCCGGTCCTTGAACGTGCGGAGGGCCTGATCCGGATCCTGGTACCAATCGTTGAGCAGCTGCCTCAGGTCATTCCTCAAAATGCGGGTATACGGAAGGCAGCGGGTCAGCTTGCCGTGAAGATTCATCCGGGAGCCGTTGTAGTACAAGAGCTGATTGCTCACGGCATAGATTTCCTTCACGATGCGGTAGCTCCGCTGCCTGACCAGAGCCTCGAGCACCGGCTTGTCGGCGAGCAAAGCGGCAGCTCCCAAAAAAGCCGCCAGCATCCAATACAGGGAGGGGAGATAGAGAAGCAGGACCGGATGGCTCCTGCCCGCGTATCCCCATAATCCCGCGGCCAGCATGAGAACAAGCCCGGCCCTCCTCAGCAGCTCGAATCGAAGCACAGGAAGCCGGATTCCCGCTCCAGCCAAGAGCTGCCTCTTTTCCTCCATAGAGTCGGAGTCCCCGCGAATCCCGAATGCCTTCAGCAGAGAGGCGGGAGGGAGCCGGTCCGGCTCCGGGGCACCGGGCTGGCGGAACACGACTCTTCTTTGGCGGGCGGGAATCAGCTGAAGCCCGTGGTAGAACCCCGCGAAGCCGAGACCAAGCAGCAGGGCGTTTTGCAGCCAGAGAACGATTTGCATGATAGGGGTTTCCCCCATGGTTCCGCCTCCTTACATCCTCTTCATCGAAAGATATAGGCCCATCAGGAAGGACGCGAAGATCATCAGCCCCGCATCGAGCAGCATGTTCCTTCCCCCGGGATCCAGCACATAATAGGTATAGGCGTTGTTGTAATTGATCTTAAAATTCACGAACAGAAAGACGCCGAGAAACAAAAGCGGGGAGAAGCTGGCGATCCGGATTTCCATCAGCCGGGTACGCTCGTTCTGGTCAAAAAGCTGGGCGCGCCGCATGTCCATGACGAGGTCCCGCAGATTCGCGCTGACATCATTGCCTTCGAGCATGCCGATCCGGATAATGCTGACAAAATAGTCACCCCAATGGTGCCCGAGCGTCAGGGCAAAAATCCTCAAGCTGTCCTCTGCCTCTCGGCTCGTGGACAAATTAAGATGCAGCTGCTCGAAAACCGGCTTCAGGGGATACCGGATGCGGTCGTCGGCAAGAGCCGTACGAAGCACATTGCGGATGTTGGGATGGGCGGACAGCACGTAACATTGGTAGAACACCTCGACGGCCGGCAGAAAATCAAGCCGGGTCTTCAGCTGCAGGGAAATCAGCCTCATTCTCATAAGGAGATAGGGCAGCGCTCCGAGAATCGCGGTCAGGGAAAGAACGCCTTTGATGTTGTAGAACAGCAGAAAGCCGCAGGAAAAGCCACCGAGAAGAAGGAGGAAGGAGACACCGAGAAACATCCGTACGGACATCCGGGTCCGGTTGGATTCCAGCAGATCCTTGAGATGGGCCGTCCATCCTTGAAGCTTCTCCGCCCACCCCGCTACTTTGTGTTCCCAAGGAGAAGAGCGGGAATGAATCAGGCGCAGCCTGGCTTTCCTCTCGCCGATGAAAAGGTGCAGAAACCCTCTCAGCGAAGCGAACAGCAGCAGGAAGAGCAGGAGCAAAAGGGCATACTTGGCGGCCGTCAGCATGCGGAGATCACTCCCTCTTCCACCAACCCGGCAAGCCCCTCCCGGTCGTATCTCCCCATCCGCTGAACGGCCTTTCGGGTAAACTCCCCGGGGAACTCCCACTCCTTCTTCTCCCGGTCATACCGGACCAAATCGCGGACCGCTACCCCGCCTTCCTTATATTCATATTCCCCAATCCGGACCAGCTTTCTTTTGCCGTCGACTACCGCCATCTCCAGACCGATATTCGTGACATAATCGGCGATCCGTTTGACCAGCCGGTCCGGGTTCATCCCTCTTCCATCCATCATGCACATATCGGTAATCGCCTCCGGCACATCCTCCAACTGGTTGACGTGCACCGAGGTCATGCTTCCCTCATGCCCTCTCGTGCAGGCACGGACATACAGATTGGCATCTTCATCCCGGATCTCCGCATGCACAATCCGTTTCGGAGATTGGCGGAGAGCCAGCTTAAATGCCTGTTCGCCGGAATGCTTCGGGTCGGTCTCGTCCATTTCGTACTCTATGATATTCCGGTCCGGAAAATCCCTCTTCAGCATAAGCTCAAAGCGGCCTTCGATGGTAACAATCCGTTCCTCCTGGGGCAGCTCGGAAACAAGGGCCTTGATGAGATTGGTCTTCCCGGAGTTCGTTGGGCCGATGATGACGAGATTGAAGCAGGAAGCGAGCAGACAGGTGAGCAGCCTCCGAATGGGCTCGTTAATCGTTTCGTAGATGGGCAGGCAGAGGGTTTGGAGAGTAAAGCTGTTCATCGTGTAAAAGCGGATGGTCAGCGTCGGCTCCGCCGTATACCCGTATCCCGTCATGGTGACGCGGGAACCATCCTTCAGCCTTACCTCCGCCCATCTTTTGCGGGGATTCAGCGTGTCGTTGTTATACAGCACCAGATTCTGCTGAATCCGTTCCACGTCCCGTAAGGAATTCATCTTCACCGGGGAAGGGCGCGAAGTGCCGCCCCGCACTTCGAAAATCTTGGTCCCCACCACCTGGATTTCCTCCAAGCCCTCCTTGTTCTTGAGCACGAGCTCCAGCACGTTCAGTCCGATGACCTCGGCAAAAATGGCTTCCGCCAGCGTCCCGTAAGTACGGTTCGGAGGACGAATGTCCCCGATCCGTTTCTTGGCGAGCTTGTCCTGGATGATCATAAGGATGCGGAACCGGTCCTCCTCATACCCCAGTACCGCGCGGTTAAGCATCTCTCCATACTGCTGCCTTTCTTCCTCCGACCGGCCCCGGCCCGAGGCCAGCTCGCTGCGGATCTCTTCCGCCCAGCCGTCAAAAATCCGCTTGGCTTCTTCCTCCGCCTGTCCCCGGCCGGCTGACTCCTCCGCCGGCATCTGACGGCCGTTCTTGGAATTGGCATAGGCCAGCAGGGAGAACTTCCCTGGCATCATGCGCACCCTCCTCTACACGCTTATTCGGGGAAACATCCGTTCCTTCATGGTCTTTCGGGCTTTGGCCGGAGCGGGAGCAAGCCCGCTCATCTTCATTAAATAATCCGCAACGGAGTCCAGCTGCCGGCGTAGGAGCGGCTGACCCGCCGCCCATTCCGTCAACGTCCCCTGATTGATGAAACGGGTTACGTCCGGATACCGGGTCAGCTCGGCCACCAACTCCACTCCCATGTCCTTGGCGATGTCCTTGGAGCGAATTCCTCCGCCCCCTCCCGGATCGCCTCCGTTCACAATCAGCCGGCAGGCCGATAGCGGGATTCCGAGAAGGGAGCACGACGTGCGCATCCACCTCTGAAAGTCCTCCTGAAAATGCGTAATGTCAGGAGTGGTGACCACGAACCGCTCGGAGGCCTGTTCCATGGCGCAAACAGTGGCGGCATTGTCCCAATACGCGTTCACTTCGGCGATAACCAGATCGAATGCCTCCTCGGCTACGCAGAGAAGATGCTCCACGTCCTCCGGCTGAAAAAATTCCGCCTGCTCCCTCAGCAGGCTCCCGAAAAGAAGGGACAGGCCGTCGGCGCCCGGCACCTTCTTGCAATGCTGCATCAGCCTCTCCTTGGTGAGCGAGCGGGATTTCAGATCCGCCCTCAGGCTGTCCAAGGAAGCGGGAGCTTCGTCTATGCCCAAGTACCGATGCAGTTTCGAGCTTTTGAGATTGAGACACAGGTAGCCGATTCTCCCTCCGGTTTCCCTGGCGACGGCAACGGCAGCGGAATACGCAACCAGCGTCGTGCCGATATTCGGGGTCGTGCCGATGAAAACAGCTACCCTTCTCCTTCCGTCTACTGGCAGGATCTGCTTCATGGTTCCACTCCTTTCGGCGGAAGAGGAAGGGATGCCGAGCTGAAGGCGATCACCAGCTTGGACTGCTTGCTCCGGCAGGCTTCGTCTATCCGGATCCACTCCTCCTCCGTCAGGTTGAGATTGATTTGATCGATCGCCCCGTTTGCCTCCCTGCGGGAGGCATACATCTTCTCCGCGTCTCCGCTGAACCGGGAGGTCATGGCAGACTGCTTCGAATCATCCACCTCTACATTAGCGGCGGACTTCACGGAAGCAACGGTAATGTCATGGGGGAACAGCCGGATCGCCCCCTCCTTCCCGGACAAGTACAGCCGGACCTGATCCCCCGCCCGGATTCCTCCGGATAAGGAGAGAATATAGTCCTTCGGGATCTGGAAGGTAGCCTGCCCTTCCCCCGGCATGAGATGAAACCGGTCCAGCTTCCAGAGAAGCACTGGCTCTTTCCCTCCAAGCGGAACGAGATTCTCCTGGCCGACCAAGTCTTCCACCCTTACGGCCATTTGCTCCCGGTATGCTCCCTTTACCATCGGCATAACCTCCAGCATATCCTCCGTAAGAAGCGTCCCTGCCTTGATGAATTCCTTAGGGACGACGACCCCTACCGTCTGCTGCAGCTCCACCTGACGGATTTGGAGCAGATACACCCCATAGACCAGCAGCCCGGCCAGAAGAAGGGCTCCGGTACTGATCACTAAGTTCCTTTTTCGGTTCAATCGGAAACCTCCTTGCCTGTAAAATCGTTTTCCGTCATACGGAAAAATAAAAAGGACGCAGCTAAACGGCTTATGCCGTAAGCTTGCGTCCTTCGCAAACAGTCGATATGCAATTGGATAAATTTCACTTTAGCAGAAAGAGCCGGTCCTGTCCATACCCAAATCTCCAGATTCTGGTAGACAACCCGAAAACCGGCTCCCTGCGGCCCTGAAAAATCTCCTTATCGGGTTACACGTATGGATTGTTGTCCCTCTCATAGCCGATGGTCGTCCGGGGTCCGTGTCCCGGGTAAACCTTGACCTCATCATCGAGGGCGAACAGCTTGTCCTGAATCGAGTCCAGCAGGGCGTTCTCGCTTCCTCCGTATAGGTCGGTTCGTCCCACCCCGAGGCGGAAGAGAACGTCCCCGCTGAACAGATGTTCTCCCATCAGGAAGCTAACGCTTCCCGGCGAGTGTCCCGGCGTATGGAAGACGCGGATGGTTTGGCCGAGCAGGGTCAGCGTCTGCCCTTCGTCCAGGGCATACTCCGCCGGCTCCGTTGCAATCGGGCCGCCTAGCTCCGGCCAGCGGGCCGATCCGTTCTTCTTCGCGTCCGTCAGCCAGTCGGCTTCCGCATCGTGAAGATACACCGGACAGCCCTTCAGCCTGCGAACTTCGTCGACCCCGCCGATATGGTCAAAGTGGGCATGCGTCAGCAGAATCGCCTCCACCTCCAGATCGGCGATCCGCCGAAGCAGCGCCTTCGGATTCATCCCGGGGTCGATGACGACCGCCCGCTTGGCCGCGGGATCGCTCAGCAGGTAAGCATTCGTCTCCAATGGCCCGAGTGTGACCGTTTCGATTTGTATCATAGGCTCCTCCTGCCGGCTGTTTCGTTGATCAATCATTCGTCAACTTAGAACGAGGAAATCAAATCGCGCAATTCCTTCACGATGACCGCTTGGTAGCCGGTCCCTTCCCCGTACTGCTTCATCATCTCGGCACGGGCCACCTGGATGTTGTCGTTATAATCCGGAGCCTCCCGGTCGGGATTGTGCTTTTTGAATTCTCTCATAACGGCTTGCACGTGCTCCGGACGAGGTCCCCATTGACCGAGAACAAACCCGCCGGTATCCGTAAAGATGACAACGGGAATGGACTTCCCGCCCATCGTCAGAAACTGGTCCATGATGTCCTCATTTTCTTCCTTGATCAGAACCTCTACCGGCATTCCGCTGTTCTCCAGCGCCCGAAACACCACCGGTACGTTGCGGACTACATCCCCGCACCAGTCGGCGGCCAGGATCACGCAGCGCAGGTCGTCGCGGTTGCGTAGGGATTCGAAATACTCCTTATCTTCCGCATCGGTCCATTCGAAAGCGTTATAGTACTCCTCAAACTTTTCCTTGTTCTTCTGCATGGAATCGATAAATGCCTGCGGCTTCAGCCCGGTTCCGAGTGAGTTAGCGAGATTTTTTGCCATCGTGTGACCAGCCTCCCGAATCTATAGTATGGGTAAACCAAAAAAGCCTTCTTCCTTTATTGTAGCAAACGTCCGCCCGGTGTCCAATCAACGCTTCCGGCGGTTCAGAAGGATCTTGATAATGAAATACAAGGCCGTAAGCCCGATAGCCGCTGCGAGAATGGGCTTCGTGTAGGGTCCCGCGATTTCGTCGATCTGCTCATAATTCTTCCCTAGGGAGCTAAGCTTCTCCCCGAGCCAAATAAACAGGATGGACCAGGGAATAATGGCAAGCGTCGTATAAAGGGTAAACTTGCTCAAGGGCATGCGCGCCATCCCCGCCGGGATGGAAATGGCATGGCGGACTACCGGAATGAACCGCGCCGTGAAGATGACGCCCGTCCCGTATTTGGTAAACCAGTTCTCGGCCGCGTCGATATGCTTCTTGTGGATCAGCAGGTATTTGCCGAACTTCTCCACAAACGGCCGGCCGCCGTAGCGCCCGATCCAGTAAACAAAAATCTGGGCGATAACGCCGCCGATCGTCCCGAAAATGACCGCTTCGACAAAATTGATTCTTCCCTCGCTGACTAGATAACCGGCATAGGCAAGTACAATTTCACTGGGGATGACTTCGATCATCAGCCCGAGCATGATGCCCCAATACCCCAGCCCGGTTAGAAACTCCAGAATGTTATGTATCCAATCTCCCATCTCCACCCTACTTTCTTCTAGTCTCCATCCTCTCTATTCTAGCATAAACCATCCCTCAAACGGAAAGAAAGAAAGCCCCCCTGCCATACGGCGGGGGAGCTTCCATACAATCAAGAGCAGGTGAGCCCGGCTGTGCGTTGCAGCCTGGGATCCGCTAAGAACGGGGACCGAAGAGAAGCGTCAGGCTCCGGAGCCCGAAGCTTTAGTCCGCCTTGCTTCCCGCCGCGGATACTTCCGGAGAGGTCAGCTTGTCGTAGAAGTCCACGAACTTGTCGCGGTCCTCGCTGTCGCGCAGGGCCATAGCCACACGCGGGTGCTCGTTCAGGTGACCGGCCACCATGTAAGGGATAATGTAACCCCACTCCCAGGTCTTGCGGATCTGGAGCATATGGCGCTCGATAATATCCAGAACGGGACGAAGCTCGTAATTCGTGTTCTTCAGAAGGCCAAGCAGAAGCTCCGTTGGGCAGTTGCCGGCCGCGCGGCCCATACCGTATACCGAGGAGTCCAGGTAGGTAACCCCGTGCTGGAGCCCCGTCAACGTATTGGCAAAGGCCAGCTGCATGTTGTTATGCGTATGAATGCCGAGCTTCTTGTTCGGGAGATGCTTCTTGAACTTCTCCACGAGGAATTCGATGTCCTTCGCATCCATGCTGCCGTACGAATCGACGACATACACGATGTCCACCGGGCTCTTGGCTATTTCTTCGAAGGCTTCTACCAGCTCGTGGTCGAGCACATGGGAGAGTGCCATGATGTTAAGGCTCGTTTCGTAGCCCTTGTCATGAAAGGTCTGCACGAGCTCCAGCCCCTTCTCCACGTCCTTGATGTAGCAGGCTACGCGAATCAGGTCCAGCATGGAATCCTCGCGGGGAAGGATGTCGTTCTCGTCCACCCGGCCGATATCGACCAGCGCCGAAAGCTTGGTGGCCGTCTTGTGCGGAATAACGTCCCTCAGGAAGTTCTCGTCAAGAAAACGCCATGGACCGGAATCCGCGCCTTTCAGCAGCTTGGGGGAGTTCTTATACCCGATTTCCATATATTCCACGCCGGCATCGCTTAAGCCCTGATACAGGTCTCTCACGAAATCTACGCTGAAATCCCAATTGTTAACCAGCCCGCCGTCGCGGATCGTACAGTCCAATATCTTGCAGTTGTCCTTGACCATGTCAAACTTCCTCCTCCGGTTCCTTTCGCACGTTGGTGCTTTTAAGCAGTAAAGAATATTCTTAGTTATATCACGCCGCAACTAAATTTGTCAATCATGAGCGGACAGGTTGCCGCATACCCATAAGTATCTGCAACCCAATTTCTTTCCCTGGGAGGGACAAGCCATGATCGTATCCTTCAAAATCAACCGGGCCAAGGTATTGTTGACCGCCGGCCTATGCGTCGCCGCTGCCGCCGCATTCCTCTACTTCCGGTACGAAACGAAATCCGCCGAAACGATGGCCCAAGCCGAAAACGCAAGGGTCATCCCGATGGTCACCGCCGAGCTGAAGGCCAAGGGCCCGGACGGCAAGGATGTGGAGGTGTACCGCTGGTCCCCCGACACGATCCCGGTTAAGAAGGGAGAAGCCGTCACCCTGTCCATCCGGGGCTTTAATGGGGACGACCACCACTTTGTCATCGAAGGCCTGGGCGTCAAGGGCCAGGTCAAAAAAGGAAAGGAAACGACCGTCTCCTTCACCGCCGAGAAAGAAGGCATCTACAAAATCGTGTGCCTCAACCACTCCGATGCGAGCCATGAAGGCCCGATGGTCGGGTATATCGTGGTTAACTGATCAGGCGATTCGCCGCTTCGGCAAGTGACCTCCGCTCCCTCCGCTGCATAGACATATACTAACAGAGGGGCAGGTGGCTTGTCACATGTATCAACCGGGCAAAGAAAAGCATGCGGACCCGAACAGCATTCCTTCCGCCCGCAAAATCCGCCGAGCTTGCAGCAAAGAGCTGTACCGCACGATCAAAAGGCTGAAGGTATGGATTCCTCCGGAGCAGGTGCTGCAGGCCGAAGAGCTCTATTACAAAAAAGTAATCCTGAATCTGCCTTATATCGTTGAGAACGGCAGCAACCGCAAGCTTCTCGCGGACTGGTTCGAGGAGAATGCGGCTTCCGACATCGCCAAGCTGTGGAACCTGGAGCCGGGAGCGGTAGCATCAGCCTTCCGGAATGCTTTTGGAGGCTGACGGTTGAGGCTCTTAGGGCTGGCTGACCGGCAGGGTAACGTCAATGCAGGTGCCCTTGCCGATCTCGCTGCGGATCAGCATATGGCCTTTATGATTGGAAATGATCTGCTGGCTGACCATAAGCCCGAGCCCGTTGCCGGATTCCTTGTTAGTAAAAAAGGGCTCTCCGAGACGATGGAGCTGATCGGCGGGAATGCCGCAGCCTTCGTCCACGATGCGAACCATTACCCGGTTCGCATCTATTTTTTTGAGGGAGATCTTCAGCTCTCCCCCTTCGTCCATGGCCTCCAACCCGTTCTTCACCAGGTTGACGAACACCTGCTTAAGCTGATTCTCCACACACTCCACCTCGGGAATCCCGCTCTCGAACTCGGTAACCAGCACGACGTTGGCCATGATGGCCTGAGGCTCCAGGAGAGCCACGATATCCCGGATAATCTGACCCAGATCCTTGCGGGAGAAGGACTGGACGTGGGGCTTCGAAAGCACCATAAATTCGCTTACGATGAAGTTAATCCGGTCAAGCTCCGAAAGCATGAGATCCAGATGGGCCGGCTTGCGGACCCCTCCCTCCTTCTGAAGCTGGACGAACCCCCGCAGCGTCGTCAGGGGGTTGCGGATCTCATGCGCGACTCCGGCGGCCAGCTGCCCGACGACGGAGAGCTTCTCCGAACGGCGCAGCATCTCCTCCGTCTGCTTGCGTCCGGTAATATCCCGGGAAATGGAAGCCACCGCCACCACCTCTCCGCGGCTTCCCCGGATGGGAGACACGGTGGTGCTCACATCAAAGCAGCTGCCGTTCTTCCGCCGGTGCACCGTTTCCACATCCGTCACCTGGCCACCTTCTTTGACCAGGTTGTAGATCCTCCCCGTTTCCGCGAGCCTGTCCTCCGGAATGAGCGGGAGCCGTTCTCCCCAGGCTTCGTTCGCGTCCCAGCCATACATCGTCTCGAAGGCTTGGTTCGTCAGGATCGTTCTTCCTTCCAGATCCACTACCTGAATGGAGTCCGACGTATTGGTGATGAACGATTCCAGGTACTGCTTCGTGGAATTGAGCTCCTCCACCGTCTCTTTAAGCCGGGCCGTCGAAGCCTCGAGATTGTCCGACATGACATTCACCCGGTCGGCCAGCAGACTGAACTCATCGGTCCCCCGTATGGTGACGGGGGGACCGAAGTCACCCGCCGCGATACGATTGACCTTCTCCAGAATGCGGTCCAAGGGACGAATGAAATAATCGGCAAACAAATAGCTCGTGGCCACAATAATGGCGAGCAAGAGAAGGGAAATGAAGATGTGCTTGACCAGCTGCTCCTTAAGCACCCCGTAAACGGCCGCCGCATCCGTGACGATTCCGATGACATACGGTTTGCTGCCGGGAATGGGAATGAAGCTCTTGATGACCCTTCGGCCGTCGGACAGATTCCCTTCGGTCATCAAGGACCGCCCATCCTCATGGACCCGGCGGATTTCCGCTTCGTCCCTTGCATCCGGAAGCTGGTAGGTCCCGAACCGGATCGGCTTCCTCGCCTCCGGCGTCAGCTTCGTGCCATCGGACAGGGGGTAAGTCGAATCCCTGCCGAAATAAACCGGATTGAACCCGGTCATTTCAAAAAACATCGGATTCTCCTTCAGAAGCTTATTCACCAGCGTATCCGGTCCGGTAACCCGGATAAATTCTTCCAGAAAATTCCCTTTCAGAAAAGGGCTTACAATATAATCCCTCGATCCGTCGTTATAATACCCCCATTTGTTAATATGAACGGGATCCGTCGTGGAAATCTCCAGGGGGCCGGACCAGAAATTCACCAGCTTCTGTCCTTGGGGAACGGTGACGGTGTGGCTGGCCAAAAGCTGGTCCAACGCCGTGTACCAGTAGCCCAGCTCTTTGACCCCTTTGTTAACGGCTTTGGGATCGGACGATTTTACCACGACAATATCATCGTTTACTCTCTGAAGCAAAGAAATATGGGAAACCTCCAGCTTGGCACTGAGCTTAACCAGCTCTTCGTCGGTCACCTGACGGATATCGGGATCGAGCTCACCCTGCGCCGAAATGGCGGCGAGTCTCAGCTTCCCCCCCAGCTGTTCCTGTAAATAAGCGGATGCCTGGTCCGATTGTTCGACGACGACAGCGATTTCCTGGGCGACCATCCGGACCTGTCCCTCCAGGTCCCTTTTCAGGGTATCCCGCGAGGTATAGTAGTACAGAACGATATTGGCCGACAGGATAATCGAGAGAATGACGGAAATATACAAAGACAATTTCATTTTAATCGACAAAAAAAGCCCTCCCGTCAAACACAATGGTGCCGTCCTGGGATAATATTCTACATTTTTCCACAAAATCCTCTACAAGTCAGGGAATTGCCGAAAACCGGGAAGCCAAAAAAGGCCCCCTTCCGGCCGTAAAGCCAGAAGAGAGCCTATGAGGGAACGATTCACCGCCAAACGGAAAAGATCAGGGAAAATCGGGCGGTCGGCCGAAACCTTCGGATTCGAAAGCCTGTCCGGTTGAAGAACCCGGCTGCCCGGATAGCGCTTTCGTTACTGCGTTAGGCTTGCTTCGGTTGAAAGAATTCCAGGCGTTCCCCGTCGGGACCATAGAAGAAGGCGATCTGAACGCCGCCCAGAATGGTCTTCGGCTTCTCGTCGATCAACTTCACCCCAAGCCCTCTGAGACGCTCCACTTCCGCTTCGATGTTGCTTACCGTAAAGGCCAGATGGTCGACCTTGCCGGCGGCCGGGATGTCATCGCTGCCGCGCCCCACGAGCTCCACCTGAATGTGATCCGTATCCGGATAGGACAGGAAGGAAAGCTCCACCCCGTTGTCCAGCTTCTCCCGGCCGACAAGCTCCAGGTTCAGAATCTCCGTATAGAATCGAATGGAAGCGTCCATGTCCTTCACCATAATGCCGACATGCTCTAGTTTATGTATCATGGCTTCTACCTGCTTTCTTAATGGGAATGGTATGAATAACGCCGGCCGCTAGGCAAGCGCTCCGGTCCTCCCCGTCCGGCTGCAGGACAGCCGGACGGGTCGAGAAACCGGGAGCTCCCGCCTTCGGAACGCCTTGCCGGATAAGAATTTCCGAAGCCGGCGGAGATCCTGGGAGTCTTCCTCCTTACAGCTTCGTTAAGATCAACGGGCCGTCCTTCGTAATGGCCAGTGTATGCTCGTACTGGGCGGACAAGCTGCCGTCCACGGTACGGGCGGTCCAGCCGTCCGCATCGACCTTCGCCTCGTAGCGTCCGATGTTCAGCATCGGCTCAATGGTGAGTACCATGCCTTCCTTCAGCCGGGGGCCCTTTCCGGCGGGTCCGTAGTGGGGCACCTCCGGAGCCTCATGCATCTCCGAGCCGATGCCGTGGCCGATAAACTGCCGTACGACCGAATAGCCGCGTCCTTCGGCGAAGGTCTGGATCGCATTCGAGATGTCTCCGATCCGGTTGCCGATCACGGCCTTCTCAATCCCCCGGTAGAGGGACTCCTCGGTCGTTTCGAGAAGCGCCTGGGCTTCCGGGGAAACCGTTCCGACCGGATAGGACCACGCGGAATCGGCGAGCCAGCCGTCGAGGTTGACCACCATGTCGATGGTCACGATATCGCCTTCCTTCAGCGGCTCCTTCTTAGGAAAGCCATGGCAGATGACGTCGTTGACGGAGGCGCAGGTGGCGTACTCGTAGCCGTGGTAGCCCTTCTGTTCGGGCACCGCGCCGTGTTCCTCCAGGTACTTCTCGACGAACTGGTCGATCTCCCAGGTCGTCACGCCGGGCTTGATTCTCTTCTTGATTTCCTGATGACAGGAGGCCAGCAGACGGCCGGCCGCTCTCATCTTCTCTATTTCTTCGGGGGTCTTGATTATGATCACGCTAACATCCTCCTGCTGGTCGGTTTTCCTTAGTATATGACGGCACCAAGCAAAGGAGCCTTGGCTGCCGCCTTTCCCCCGGTCCGGGCCGTTTCTCGCTTCAAGCGCGTGATACGGGCACCCTTCACGGCCCAACGGATCGCTGCAGCGGCGGGAAAGTAGTGCCGGGGGCTTTTTTTCGCTATACTTGATTCTATCATTCCCCTATGGATCTGTAAAAACCCCCGCACCTTAAGCGGGCTTGAACCTTTGAACCCAATTCCACCAAAAAGGAGATGTCCGCTCATGTATATCGTAACCTCGGAGGAAATGCGCAGGCTGGACCGCCATACGATCGAGACGATCGGGCTTCCCGCGCTTGTGCTCATGGAAAACGCGGGAAGGGAAATCGCGCGGGAAGCGCTTGAGCTTGCCCGGGAACGGGAAGCCGCCGGGCACCGGCTGCGCAAGCGCTGGCTCATCCTGGCCGGCAAGGGCAACAACGGCGGGGACGGCCTCGTTGCGGCGCGTCACCTGCTCGAGGCCGGCGTCCTGGCCGAGGTCGTCTACGCGGAGCCGCCGGAGGCGCTCGCCGGGGAAGCGGCCGTGCAGCGCGACATCGCCGCCCGTCTCGGGATCCCTTCGTTCGTCTACGGGACGATGGAGATCCCTTGGGACGGCTATGACGGCGCCATCGACGCGCTCCTCGGCACCGGCGCCAAAGGCGCGCCGCGCGGCCCCTATGCGGCGCTCATCCGCGAGGCGAACGGCGCCGGCGTGCCGGTCGTCGCCGCGGACGTGCCGAGCGGCCTCGACGCCGATACCGGCGCCGTGCACGAGCCGTGCCTCCGCGCGGAACGCACGGTCGCCCTCGCTTTCCTGAAGCGGGGGCTCGTGCAGTTCCCCGGCGCGGAAGCGGCGGGCTCGGTGGCCGTCCGGCCGATCGGCATCCCGGCCGCGCTCGCAGAGGAGCACGGCGTGCGGGTGCAGCTCGTGACGGAGGCCGTGCTCGCGGGGCTCGGCCTCGACGTGAGCCGCAAGCGGAGCGCCGACTCGCACAAGGGCAGCTACGGCCACGCGCTCATCGCGGCCGGCACGCAGCGCATGAGCGGCGCCGGGCTGCTCTGCGCGAAGGCGGCGCTGCGTACGGGCTGCGGGCTCGCGACTTGGGCCGTGCCCGCGAGCCTCGCGCCGCATCTGCTCGGGCGTCTGCCCGAGGCGATGCTCGCCGGCATCGCGGACGCGGGCCACGGCGACTGGACGCACGTGGCCGCGGGCGCGATTACGGCGCTCGCCGCCGAGCGGGATGCGCTCGCGATCGGGCCCGGCATGGGCCGCTACGCCGAGGACGACCAGTGGCTGCGCGAGATCTGGGAAGGCGCCGATTGCCCGCTGCTGCTCGATGCCGATGCCCTCAACATGCTGGCGGAGGCGTCCGACTTCGCCTCGTGGCCCCGCCGGGAGGCCGGTACCGTGCTCACGCCCCACCCCGGCGAGATGGCCCGGCTCGCCGGGACGACCACCGCCGAGGTGCAGAAGGACCGCATCGGCCACGCCAGCCGGTATGCCGCCGAACACGGCGTTACGCTCGTGCTGAAGGGAGCACGTACCGTCATCGCCGCACCGGACGGCCGCGTTTACCTTAACCCCACCGGCAATGCGGCCATGGCTAAGGGCGGCTCCGGCGACGTATTATCCGGCGTCATCGTAAGCCTGCTTGCCCAAGGGCTGTCCGACGTGCAGGCCGCCTGCTTCGGGGTGTACCTGCACGGACTAGCGGGGGACCGGGCCGCGGCTTCCCGTCTCACGGACTCCTCTCTTCTGCCGGGCGATCTGGTGGAACATTTGTAGAATTGGCATCGTAAGCAAAACGGCTTCCTACCAAAGAACCTTTCTCCAGCTGGATTCCTGCTTGGAGAAAGGTTCTTTTGGGCATGGGCGCTTGTTCCTTTAGGCTGCCTGGTGTCTTATCCGTGAGTGTTGCTCGGCTTCCTATTGGTTTTCGTGCGCATCGGATGTTTTCTCCGCCAACAAAGTTACCGGATAAGGCACTGGTTCCGTCTTCCGAACTCAACAGCTGGACCAGGCCGCCTGCAGGCTTAACTGGAGGGGCTCCCCTCCAGCTTGGGACGAACCACCTTTCCTTCCCGGTCAATATACAGCGTATCCTGACCGCTGTCTGTTCCCGTATAAACCACCGCAAGCCCGTTACGGAAAGGAAAGGCCTCTTCATACTTGGCCTCGATCACCAGCTGCCCTTTCGGGTCGATATATCCCCATTTGCCGCCCTGCTTAACGGCAGCCAGTCCCTCGGAATATTCCCTGCCATCTTCCCAAACGACAGTCCCGGCGTTCTCTCCATTCGGATGGATATAGCGGAAGCCTTCCCCTTCCGAAACCCCCGCGAGGCCGCTTGAGAAGCCGGTCGCCCGGGTAAACCGCCGCTCCGTCAGAACCGTTCCCGACTTGTCGATATAGCTGTAGGTACGGTCCGGGTATTCGATTTTGGCTAAGCCTTCCTTGAAAGGATAGGCCTTGACGTAGTCCTTCTGCACGATGGCCAGGTTCCCCGACTTATCCAGAAAGCCTTCCCCGGGCACGTAAGCAAGCCCTTCCGAGAAATCTCCCGCCTGGGCATAGGAGGTTTGCAGCACCGTCTTTCCGCTCCGGTCGATATAATAATGCTCCGAGCCACTGTCGATTTTGGCCAGCCCGTCATGGAAGCCCCCGACACGGGCATCGGCCGGCAGCCGGCCGAGGTCAAGCACCGTCTGTCCTTCGTAGTCGAGGAAGACCTGCTTCGTTGCCTTCTTGACATAGACGAGCCCTTCCGAGATTTCGCCCGAGAAGTCAAAGCCCGAGGCAATGACCTTCCCTCCCGCGTTGATCAAAGCGGCCGGCTCCAGACCCGACCCCGGCACGGGATTGACCAGGGAAATTCCGTCCGTCGAAGGAAAGGACAGCCGGTACTTCGGCTCGGCCACCGTTTCTCCCTTTTGGTTCATGAGCCCCCACCAGCTGTCCGTTGTGCCGATCTCAAACAGTTCATCTCCCGTATAGGCAGCCGGCCGGCTGCCGCCGTAAGCGGATGGTCCGTTCGCTTCCCCTTCCTTAGCCGGTGCTGCCGGGGGAGCCTTCGGGCCGGCCACCCCTTCCGCCTGCATGGATGGTTCCGCTGCCGCCTGCACGGTGTCCGACATCGCCGCCGGGCGCACAAGCGGGGAAGCTCCGGAGCCGACCGACTGGCGGGTATCCGACGAGCAGCCCCACATGCCCAGCAGGGCAGCCGACAGCAAAGCGGCTCCGCCGCTCTTAGCTAGGTTCATCTCTTTCGCCTTCTTCCCTTTCAACCTGTACAAATTGTTTACCCTGCGTCCGCTCTGGTTAAACGGATAAGGCGGGAACAAATGCGAACGGATGTTCCTATTTCTCTGCTCGTGTGTTATAATTTGGACATGCACACAAGGGAATGGCGGCTCTGTCAGGGCGGTCGGCTCGCTCCCGTTCCCAGCAGAAGGGGGTGATGTGCTTATGGAAATGAAAGATGCTTTGACGCTGATGATTTCATTCGCGACCCTGATTGTGATGATTTTGGCTTTTCCCAAAAAAAAATAGACCGCCTGGAGCGTCCGCTCTGCGGTCTGACGTATGCAAGGGAAGCCCATTCGTTGAGCGCTCGCGCAGGTGTTCCCGGCATCTGCGCTTCGTGTCTGTCCAACGTTTTATGGCAAAATTTCATGTGAAACTAGGTCTATTGTATCAAAATTGGAGCAGACCCCCATGCCTAAAGCCGCAAAAAGCAGGCCGTTCCGCTCCATGAATTTTTTTCCATTCCGGCGTTTATAGTCGGAAAAATAAGGTTAATACACAGCAGAAACGTTCTTCTTTCCTATCCTTATCGGGCCTAAGGTCTTAATTTCGGTTACGGCGGTTAGGAAAGCCCATTCCCGAAATGAAAGGAGGAGTCCCGGTTGCCGCCCAGCCCAAAATGATCGTCCAATGCGCCGTCTGTACATAGGCCTGTCCGACCCGGTTCTAACGTCCGTTCTTTGCCAATAAAATAATAACAAAAACGAGGTGCTGCATGAAGAAAGCATACCAACGCCCTATGGTTGCCGTCCTGCTGGGCACTCTGCTGATGTCGAGCTTCGGCCTTGCGGCCAGCGCGGATGAGCAGCAGAATGGACAAGTTTCGCCCACCGTTACGGCAAGTACCTACGGATCGGATACCGTAACCGGCGACACGTACGGTCCGGGTTCCGGAAACCCCAATCAGGGAGGAACAGACGCGCCAACGCCTGGTCCTCAAGCCTGCACAAGCCCATCGGTCGACAAAACCTACGTAGGCCCTGCTGTCATCAGTTTAGCAGATAGTGCTGCCACCGGTAAAGCCAACGTGACCTTCACCGTGAAGCAAAATGCGTGCGTCAAGGTAACGGTCTCCAGCTACCGCTATCCGCTTAACGTAGTCGATAAAGTAACCGTGGCCGGCGCTCCTTACCAGGTTCAAATTCTTCATGCTTCCGTAACCGGCATCTATACGGGAGGCAGCAGCGCCCGGGGTACCACGTATACCGTACCCGTCGATTTGCCCGATTGGGGTCCCTATCAGGTGGACGGTTACATGGGAGACAAGATTACCCAGTTGTCCCTGGGAGGACATCCTCCGGAGCTCCTCTTCATTGCAAAGGTCAATAACGCCGTCGGGATCCCTACTACCGAGTTGATTAAAGCCTGCGATGGAGCGGCCTCCTACCCTTTGAACTTTACCTTGAAAAACAAGCTGGATGTGGAGTTGGATTACCGGTGGGAGTTCCAAGGAACGGATATCAAAGGCTCGGCAGTCCTGGGTCCTTTTGAATCGATTCCGCTGACAGGAACGTTAACACCGCCCGGCAAGCTGATCGTTTACGCCCACGGCCAGGAAACCGCCTCCTTTGCTTTTGATTCCGGCACCTGCCCGCCGGCGGCATCTCCGACGCCTACGCCGACGCCGACGCCAACCCCTACACCTACGACTACGCCTGCGAATACGCCAACTCCTACACCTACGACCACACCTGCGAATACGCCGACTCCTACACCTACGACTACACCTGCGAATACGCCGACTCCTACACCTACGACTACACCTGCGAATACGCCGACTCCTACACCTACGACTACACCTTCGAATACGCCGACTCCTGCACCTACGACTACACCTGCGAATACGCCTAGCCCGGTGCCCGTTATCACTCCGAGTCCGACAGGCGGAGGGACGGCATCGACCGGGACCACTCCTTCACCAAGTCCCGATACGGCTTTGCCGAGCCCAAGTCCTGGTCCGTCGACCGTTCCGGGTATCGTCATAGGCCCGATCAGCAGCCAGCCTCCCGCTTCCGACAATAATAACGAGTTGACCCCGGATAAACCGGATCAGACGCTTGCGGAAGGCACCCAAGGGAACGTATCCGAGGAAACGCTGCTTGATGAGCCTTCCGCTTCACCCGTCGACAGGCTGCCCCAGACGGGCGAATCCCGGCCCCTTGGCCTCTATGCGGCCGGCCTAAGCCTGATCGCAGCCGGCGTTCTCCTCTTGAGACGCCGAAGCAGCAAGTAAACCGGGAAAGAGGAGCCGCGGCTCCTCTTTCTTTTTTTAACCTCTAGTCATGAGAAAGGAGCCGCCATGCGCAAAGCAGCCGCTTTATTAGCCCTCTTGTTAGGAACGGTTCTGCTTCTCTATCCGACGGCCAACCGGATGTACGGCGAGTACCGCCAGAGTCTTCTGCTCGCCGAGGCGGAGCGGATGGCCGCCGGTGCGGAGGACGCAGCCGAATCCGAGCTCACCGCCCTGGAAGAAGCGGGGCTGGAATTGAACCGGCTGCTGGAAACGGAGGAGCCCGAAGCCGGGGAAGGCCCGATGCCGGAAGCCGCCAAGCCCAAGCCGGCCGTATCCTCTCCCTCTCCGGCCGCGAAATCCGCTCCCGCGGCAACAGCGAAGCCCGTTGCCCGGCCGGATGATCGGAAGGCCGAGACGCCGGTAAACCCGGCAAAACCGGCAAAACCAGCCCCAAGCAAAAGCCCGCCCTCGCCTCTTCTCGGAGTGATCGAGATCGATGGAATCGGACTGAAGCTTCCCGTCCTGGACGGCATCAGCTCTGCGAATCTGAAAATAACCGCCGCCCATATGCCGGGCACCGCCCTCCCCGGGGAGGTGGGCAACTGTGTGATAGCCGGCCACAACAGCTACACCTACGGCCGCTTGTTCAGCCGGCTTCACGAGCTCGAGGCGGGAGATACCGTCACGCTTGTCTACAAGGGAACCCCCTATGCCTACACCATCTATGAGAAAAAAACGGTAGCTCCCGACGATCTTACCGTTCTGAACCGCAGCAACCGGGACAAGGTGCTGACCTTGATTACCTGCACGGAGGACGGATCGGAGCGTACGGTGCTTCACGCCAAGCTGCCCTGATCCGCCGCTGCCGCCAACCAGGTTACCGGATAAGCTGCTAGGAGCGTCCCTCTTGTAGGGGCGCTCCTTTTTTGGCATTAAAAAAGAGAGGGCGCGTCCCCTCTCCTCTTCACGTTATGGTATTATCGGGAACCAATGGGAAGCAGGAAGCCGTAAGAAAAACAGAACTCCGGAAGGGAGGGCAACGGTGCGTCGATGGTCGGGACGGGGTTAAATGGCGGGTTGACGGGACTCTTTGGCTAAGGCCTCCCGTTCCTGGGCCTTCTGGATGCGGATGACGAGAAGCTGCAGCAGGTTGGCGCGCAGTTGTTTGTGTTTGCAGCGGCTCAGTTTCTTCATAATAAATCTTTCAATGGACATAAGAATCAACTCCTTATCAAGGGTTTCCTTTTGTCTATATTTTCCTTTATGAAGTCTGTATCTATTATATAAACAGGCCCCTTTCCCTTGAAACGGATTTTTTCCACAAATCCACATTTTCATGTGGATAGTTTCCCCTCTTCCTCTCACTTGTACACAGAACCCAGGTGCCATGCGGACTTTCCCTCCAAGCTTTCGGCAAATGAAAAAGCCTGCCCCTGTGTATAACCAGGACAGGCTTCTTATAAAGGGTCGGTCATGAGTGGGTTTCGCCTCCGACGCAATTGGTTTTAAGTTTTCGGGGGGATCTACAGACCGGCTACCCAGCAGCCCTCTACCGGAAGACCCTCTTCCTGCCGGAAGAACTTGCTGCGGATTTTTCTGGCCTGGTTCTCCATCCATTCCTCATAGGGATTGGTCACTTGGTGAGGCTCGGCCACTTGACGCTGGTCCTCCCATAGGCATTCCACCCCGGCTCCGCCGGCTTCTCCCTTGAACATTTTGCAGCCAGAACAAAAGTGGGCTTTATGTTCGGGATCCAGGGTCACCACACGGTTGCGGAGACAGCAGTAAACTTGGTTATCCTCATTGGCAATGTTGACATGGTTAATTAACACTAATCATCTCTCCTTTTTCTCTCTTTTATTTAAACAGGTCTTAATCAGTATAATCACTCACCGTTAAAATTATGATCGAATCTTGTAAAGAACAAATAAAAAGAATAGATTTGTCCATTCGACAGGACTCTCTCTTTCCGTAGGGCGGCGACAAAGGCATCGAAAGGCATGCCGTGGAGCCGGGAAGGCGGCCAAACACAGGACGGGGCTATGGTATGATGGTAGAAAAGGAGGCGGGGTTCATGTGCGGAAGATTTACGCTTATCGTAACGGTAGAGGAGCTGGTGGAGCGGTTCGGCCTCGAGGAGGCGCCGCTGTCTTATGTTCCGAGGTTCAATGCCGCACCGGGCCAGATGGTCCTGGCCATCGTGGCCAAAGGCGGAAAGCGCCATGGCGGGATGCTGAAATGGGGGTTGGTGCCTTCTTGGGCGAAGGACGAGAAGATCGGCTACAAGATGATCAACGCCAAGGCCGAAACGCTGACCGAGAAGCCTTCCTTCCGGACCGCCTTTGAGCGGAGGAGATGCATCATACCAGCGGATGGGTTCTACGAATGGAGAAGGCAGGACGCCGGCAAGCAGCCGATGCGGATTGTCCGAAAGGACCGGGAGCTTTTTGCCTTGGCCGGCCTCTACGACACGTGGACGGCTCCGGATGGCCGCCGCGTCGGCAGCTGCACGGTGGTGACGACGGAGCCGAACGAGCTGGTCCGGGACATCCATGACCGGATGCCGGTCATCCTGCGGCCGGAGGGCGAGGAGCTCTGGCTGGACCGGGACGTCACCGACCCGTCCCTCCTGCAGCCGCTCCTCGTTCCTTATCCGGCGGAAGCCATGAGCGCGTACCCGGTCGACCCGAAGGTGGGAAATGTGAAGAACGACACCGCGGACTGCGTGGAGCCTTATGCTTGGAGATAAGCGGGTCAGCGGTTGGAGGTGTCGGGGCCTTGTGAGCACGGCTCCTCCGCAGGCTTTATCCCCTCCGGATAAACGGACAGGACGGTGGCGGTGATCTCCCGGGCCATCGTCAGGACCCGGTAGAGGGAGGCCTGTCCCAGCACCTTATACGGATTCGCCGTATTCTCGGCCACAATGGCGAGCACGGTATAGTCTCCGACAGGAGGCAGAGGCTTTCCCATGGATTGCCCGGGATTCAGGGGACGGTCCGACGCTTGAAAGAATCCGACGGAGGCGCCGACGCCGCAGTCGACGGCGATAACGGGCCGGCCTGCCGGGATTTCCTTCAGCCGCTCCACGAGATTCGAGGAGTCACAGGGCCGGGCAAGCGTACCGATAACGTCCGGCCATCCCGCTTCTTCGAGTAAGGTTCCGGTAAGAGGGCCCAGCGAATCCCCGGTGGAACGGTCGGTTCCGACACAGACCAAGACGGGAAGCCGTTCCCCGGTTCTCTCCCGGATCATTTCCAGAAAACGGGGCAGCCGGGTGCCCGGAATGACGGATCGCATGGAAGCGGGCATGCCTGCATTCTCCTTTTAACCAATAGTCTCTACCTTGTCAATCCCGTTCGAAACGGGTCTTAAACCGTTAAAAAGCCCCTGCCTTGTCCGGCAGGAGCGTCGAAGAGCGGATTATCTTCCAAACAGCACCCAGGCTCCCTTCCATCGCTTAAGAAGGAGGGCGATGCCCCACGGCACGAAAAGGGACAGAAGGAATCCCACCCAGGTCGCGGCGTGATAGGCGAGGCTTCCGACCGGATAGACGAAGGCTGTCCGCCACCAGCTCAGCACCGCCGGGTGCATGAAATAGATCGCAAAGGACGCGGCCCCGATGGACGTCAAGGCGGAAGTCACCTTGGAGAATTTCAGCAGCTTCCGGCCGATCCACAGAAAGCTGAATGCGACACAAACGGCATAACCGTTAAACAGCAGCTCGTATATTGGCTGTCCAAAATTGATATGCTGGTTCGCTAGAACAAAGTACATCAGCAGCGAATACCCGATAAAGACCGTCAGCCCGAATACCCACCAAAGGTTCCTCTCCGCCTGCCTGATTTTCTCGTAATTCAGCCCCATATAGCCGCCTACGCAGAAAACAGCGATATAGTTAAACCAGAGCGACGCCCGGTGCTCGAACGGATGAACATAAAAGTGATAAAGGAAATAGCCGACCTGAACCGCAAGCCCTATGACAATGAGGTACCTCCCGATGACCGGACGCCAGCGCACCAGCGTCATCAAGACCGGGAAGAGCAGGTACAGCTGAACGATGATGATGATAAAATACAAATGGTAAGACGTGTCCGCCCATTGAAGCTTCTTCAGAAAATCCCAGCCGTCAAGCTTTACGTCGGCGAAAGAATAATGCACGATCCACTGGTTGTAGATATAGTAGAAAAACGACCAGATCAAGTAAGGAATGACCACGAACTTAATCCGCTTTCCATAGAAAGCCAGCGCCTCCCGGCCGCTCCATTTGTCGGAATACCGATAGAACAGCACGACACCGCTCAACAGCAGAAACAGAGGTACCGCAAAGTTGCTGAATTTGTTAAGCGCCAGGTAGAAAATCTGGGACCGGCTGCCCACAGGTATGTAATAAGAAGCTTCGGAGGTTCCGTGAATCATGAGCACCGCAAGGATGGCGATAGCCCGGACCAGATCCAGCTCCATGATTTTTGCTTTAGCCAAGATGTGTTCTCTCCCTTTGCCTGTCTTAAACGCTATCATTATACAGCAAAGGGCCCTTCAAACCAAACGGTTGTTGATTTATGTAAATTGCCTAGTTCTCTCCGATTATCCGGCCCGCTGCTGAAGAGGCGCTTCCACGATCTCCAACCCCCGGAAACAAGCGCTTAGTTGAACCAGCATGGCCTCCGCCAGTTCGCGGTCCATCGTTTCTCCCAGCTTTCTGCCTTTGTAGCTCAGTACATATTTCACCCTTCTCCCCTCCTTTCCAGTATTCGGCATTATAGAATTCGCGCAGGTTTCCGCTCTATAAGTCCGTCGCCTTATTATTTTTTTATATTTTTTTACAAGAAAAACAGATTCCATCTCGAATGGAATCTGTTTTTCTCCTGTTGTCCGCCTATTGCCTGGACAAAAGGATTAATGGCTGCGCTCTTCGAACGTGTGGCAGCAGGTGTCGGCTGTACCGGATGCATGATCCGTATGCCGGGTGTCATACTGCTCTCCGCCCTTGCTCTGCGGAAGGGACCGATCGGAGTGGCGATCCACCTCGATCATGATCACCTCGGCGCTGCAGTTGTTACCTTTTTCCCAATATTCACAGTTGTCAATGCTGCATTTCACTTGTGGATTGTTCATGCGGGATCACCTCCTGATCGTTATTACCCCCTCCTTTTCCCCCTTAAACAGCAAAAAGCCCCGATCGGGCTTCGGGGCTTTCCTCTATAACCGGAGACCTTGCGAGTAAACTGATTAAATTCTCCTCAGTAAAAACCGGAATTGCCCCATCGCAGCGGGATTTCAGCCGATGCTAGACTGAATGGTAACCTATCCGATGAAGGAGACAAGAACCTCTATGGACAAAATAGTGGTAACCGTAGGCATAGAAGCCGGCGATTTGACCGGTCGAGGGAATTTGGCCATTCAAGCAGCAATCGATTATGCCGCTCAGCTGGGAGGAGGAACGGTGCGGATCGGACCCGGAGTATTCCGCTTGGACAGCACTCTCCATCTCCGCTCTCGTGTAACGCTGGAAGGAACACCGGGTCAAACGATTCTGCTGCAGGGGGAGGAACGTTCATCGGAGCTTGCGGCCGATGCTGATCTGCACGAATCGCAAGTAACGGTGACCGACCCCGATCGGTTCGCGGTCGGTCAAACGGTAGCCATACGAAAAGCGTCCGTGAGTATGGGGTTTGGCGATACGGTTGCTGTCATCACCGGCAAGGACGGCTGCGTTTTATATCTTGATCGCGAGCTATACTCCACCGTTCTTGTCAGCAGCGGAGGGATCGTCACAACCCAGGCTTCCGTAATCAGCGGCATCGGCTGCGAGGACGTGCAAATCCGTCACTTGATCGTGGAAGGCAATCCCCAAAACCGGACGTTTGCGGAAGGCTGCCGGAACGGGGGCATTTATTTGTACGGGGCCCGCCAGGTGGAGATTGAGGACTGTTCCGTAAGAGACTTTAATGGAGACGGAATAAGCTATCAGCACTGCACCGATATTCACGTCGTCGATTGCGAATCTGTCCGCAACCAGGGCAAAGGGATTCACCCCGGGAGCGGCACCTCCGGCACGCATATCCGAAAAAGCCGTTTCCTGAAGAACGGCATGGACGGGATTTTCCTGTGCTGGAGAGTGCAGCACAGCGTCGTCGAACAATGCAAGGCGGCCGGTAACGGGATGAACGGTCTGTCCATCGGACATAAGGATACGCACAACGTGATTCGGCATAATGATTTTTCCGATAATGGATATTACGGTATCTTCTTCCGGAACGAGCCGGAGCCGTCGTCTGCGAGCTACAATCGAGTCGAAAACAATGTGCTGATGGATAACGGCTCCGAGAACATGGGGTTTGTAGCGATTCGCATTCGCGGCTGTACCCACGATGTGGAGCTGGTGTCGAACCGGATCGGCTTTACGAGAACCCCGCAGGAACGCACGATCGGCATCTGCCTGGAGGAACACACCTATCGTATTCAAATGAACGATAACGAATTTGTCCAATGCGGCATGCAGACGCACAGCCACTGGCTTCCGGAGCTGCCGGAGAAGCAGGCCTAGCCTAGCGTTCACCTGAGTCTCCTTCAGGTGTCAGGCTCAGGCGTATCTTCATTAAGAATCGGATGGGTCAGCTCGATCACGGTCCCGCTTACGACCGGGTCCAGAATGCGAAGACCGAAGCGTTCGCCGAAATAGATCATCAACCGTTCGTGGACGTTGCGCAGGCCGACCCCTTTTCTCTGATTCGGAGCCGCTTCCTGCGGCGAAAGCAGCGAGTCGCGAAGCTCCTCCGGAATGCCCGGTCCGTTGTCGATAATCTCAAACCGCAACAGGGATGGCTCCCGGTAGCCCTTGATGAAGATTTTGACTTCCTCCCGATCGCCGACAACCCGGGTTCCGTGCTTGATCGCATTCTCGACAAGAGGCTGGAGCAGCAGCCGCAAACAAGGAAGCCGCATAATTTCCTCGTCTACCATATGAACGAGGCGGATGGAAGCACTCTGGCGGGCATTCTGAATGTTCACATACGCCTTAACATGCTCGATCTCCCGCTCTACCGTCGACAACTCACGCCCGTCGTTCAGGCTGAGCCGCAGCAAATTTCCGAGCGACCTCACCATCTCGCTAATATCGTCGGCTTTCCGGCTCTCCGCCTTCCAACGAATCGCTTCCAAGGTATTGTACAGAAAATGAGGATTGATTTGATGCGTCAGCACTTGGAACTCCAGCTCTTTCTTATTCTTGGCTTCTTTCTCGGCACTTTGCACGAGCTGTTCGATTCGCTTGGTCAAATGATCGAAGCCGCGGAAGAGCCACCCGATCTCATCCGCCCGTTTCATGTAGGGGACGCCGGTAAGAAATTCCCCGCGCTCCACTTTGCGCATCGCCTGAACGAGCTTCTGGATCGGATTGGTGAAATGGCTCGTCATGTAAGCGATCGTACAGACGGACAGCACCAAATAAAATAGTAGAAACAGCAGGCTGACGTGCTCGATCCCCGAAACCGGCCGAGTCAGAACAGATACCGGAAGCAAGCTGACGACCTTCCAGTCATCCAAGCCTAGCGTCGAATACGTCACCATATATTTGACGCCTTTGATCTCCACGGGATCCATGGACTCCGGCGTCTTGCGCAAATACGCGCTCAAATCCGGGGACTCTATGCGGGTCCCGATTAGCGACTGGTCCTGGTGATAAATGATCATGTCGTTCTCGTCGAGCAGCATGACCTGCTGTTGATCGAGCATTTTGACCGGCGCCAAATAGTCCCTCAGCGTACTGACCTTAATATCGGCCGCCACGTAGCCGAGCGGCTCCGACTTGTCCAGCCCGTACAGCTGCTTGATCTTGGACAGGATCGGCTCCTTATACAAGACGCTGTTGTCCTGCGGCAGGAACAGCTGCCAGAACGGGGACTTCATCTCGGTCGCCCGTCGGAACCATTCCTCCTTCTCCACATCGATGCCCTGATAGATGGCATCGGTAAACGAAGGGTAACGGGAAGGCTGGATCGGGAAAATCCGGATGGAATAGGCGTGAGAATTGGATCGGAGAATACTCGAATACTGGATGAGTTGAGAGGCAATTTGCATCTCGGCGAGCGTATTCTCCGGCTCGATGCTCAGCAAATGCTGCATTTCGGCCGAGTACATAGTCTCGTTCTGCGAAATATCCACAAGGTCCAAGTAGTTATCCAAATTTCTGGCGTTCTTGTCCATCATCTCCTTGGACACAACGGAGCTTACGTTCTGAATGGCTTTGACGGATTTGGAGTAAGCGAAATAACCGATAAAAAGAAAAGGCAGCACCACCACAAGAAAAAACAACAGGATGACCTGGTGACGGATCGAGAATCGATGGATAGGCGCCACGGTTTGCTTACTCATGCTGGTTCCCCTTGCTGTTTCGGTACTCTTGGGGAGTACAGCCGTACTTTTTCTTGAACAATTTGGAAAAATACACGGGATCCTGGTAGCCGATCCTATAACTGATCTGATACACCTTGTAATTCAGATCGGCGAGCAGCTCCGCCGCCTTGGTCATGCGAACATCCGTCAAATATTCAAGGAAGTTCATACCGGTTTCCTTCTTGAACAGCTTGCTCAGCCAAACCGGTGTGACGTGAACATGCTCCGCCACCATCTGAAGCGTTAAATTCTCGTTATAGCGCTGATTAATGACGCGCTTCGCCTCGTGCACGATCTGGCTTCTCGTGTCGAATTGCGCTTTCATGCTCGCGGCCGTCGTGAGCAGACGGATCGTCGCCTGCTTCTGCAGGGACTCCAGCGTATCGAAGCGCTCGAGGTGCTCCCAGAGCAGGATCGGATTCTTCTCCCACGACGTATCGTTCCACCCGGACCGGTGCGCGGTTCGAAACAGCTCCAGCAGCCATTCAAACGTCTTCTGCTGAAGATCGCGCGGATGTTGAACGTTCCACGATTTGACGAGCCGGGGGAAACCCTCCATCGTTTCTTGAATATCGTGCTCCGTGCCGTATTTCAGGATTTCCACCAGTTCCTTCGGGTTGTCGAGCCGAACTTCAAGGTTTATCTGCAGGTCATCTTCGAGCTCATCGGCGTCCGTACGGCCGTATACCTTGAGATAGACGAGCGAATCCAACGCTCTCCGGTACAGGTCGTGCAGGCGTGGAAGCGAACCGGTGGTGCTAGCCGCTCCCCAATTCAGCCGGATGCCGAGCTCTTCCCCGATCCGTAAGCATGCTTCCTTGGCCAACCGGTCGAGGATCCCCTCCATTCCTTCCCCATCTTCTACAAGGGCGACCCAGGCATCCTCTTTGGAGTGGAATAAAGCATACCGGTCCAGCTGCCATTCCTTAAACAGGAGATCGAGCTTCTCCCCCAACATGCCAAGCAGCGCATCCTTGTCCTCCGGGCCTTCTGCACCTGTAAGCGCCCTTAAACTATCGACTCCGAACATTATCAAGCGGAGTTCCCCAGGCAGCAGCCACTCCAGATTCAGCTGCTTTAGCTTATGGTGGACCCGTAAAACCTGATCTTCCCGGTACGGTTTCTCGATGAGGTTCCTCAAGAGCTCTTCCCTCATGCGCGGAATGGCCAGCTCATAGCCTTGCTGGATAAGGCTCCGGTTCTGTTCTTGGGCAACGTGTTCCCGGATCCTCTCCAGCGAGACGGCTACCGCCTTCTCGAGCTCATCTTTGCTGATCGGCTTAAGCAAATAATCCGAGACGCCCAGTTTGAACGCTTCCTTCGCGTAATGAAAATCATCGTATCCGCTGATGACGATGACTCCCCCTTCGAACCGGTCTTTAACGAGCTCCTCAAGCAGCTGCAGTCCGCTCATGCGCGGCATGCGAATATCGGTAATGATCAAATCCGGACGGTACCGGCGCGCAAGCTCCAGCGCCGTATCCCCGTCATCGGAGTCCAGCACCTCGTCGACTCCCCATTCCGCCCAAGGCAGCTGGGTGACCAGACCGCCGCGAATTTCTTTCTCATCATCAACAACCAGTACCCGGACCAAGATACCATCCCCCTGTCAGGACCATGATCTACACGACAGTATCGAATCGGATTTCTATAACTAACTCTCATTGTGCTTGTTGTTCGTCAGCCTTTGCTAGGTGCCAATCTTAAACTATCCCGGATATTTTTATCCTCCTTCTAGTTTCTTCCTACTTTTCTTCGACGCGAGCGATCCCCTACCTCCTGAAATGGAAAAAAAGCACCAGGCCGTTGGAGCGGCCTCGGTGCTTGGATCAAACAAACAATGGCTCAAGATGTTCCGTTACTTCGAGAACCCCGACGATCTCTTCATCGGAATTGCGGACCGGATAATAGACCGTCTCTCCTCCGTCCCGATCCCAGCGTGTCGGCCGCCCTGCGAACGCGCGCAGAATTTCCGGCCATAACGGCTGAATGTAGGTCCCTTCGCCAGGTAAGGCGCGGCCGGCTACCATAACTTCGCCGTGTGAGGGGTTTTCCGGCCTCTTGATCCAGAGGGCCGCATAAGGCTCCCGCTGCGGATCGATCCTTTCCGTCAAGAGCAGAACTCTTTTCAGAGCATTGAAGTTGTCTTCAACAAAATCGATCTCATCCGTGACGGCAAATCGGCCCTTGGCGCCGGCAACAAGGAGCGGATACTCCTTCCGTTCGGGGGGCATGACGTTCTCCAGCATATCCCCCGGGAGAAACAGGACGCCCAGCCTGGCGATTTCCATTAAACTATAGCGCGGTCGGTTCATGCGCATCTCGCCCCCTATCCCAGTAGGCCCCACAGGGCTTGCTTCAAGTCGTTGAACGTTTCCGGCGGCTGATCCCGATGCAGGGTGGCGCTCGGCGCCTCACTCAGCATGCCGTCCAGCCAAAGATACGGAGGCCGATCCAGGAAGTCAGGTTTGTCCGACCACCACGAGCCGGGCTCGATCCCGAGCGCTTGACAAACGATCTCTCTAATGCGGTCCCGGCTGCCCTCCGGCTGACGGCGGATCCACTGTTCCATGCAGTCGACGACCTGCATCGCCCCCCTCATCGTCTTGAGTCGGATGGACGGAAGGGGCCCGAAAATTCCGAACAGCTCATCTCCCGGATAAAAAAGCGCGGCCTGGCCGTCCGATTCCGGCGTGACGTGCCAATTGTCGCCCCAAAGCGTATTTTCCCAGAAGCAGAACCCGTCGACTCCTCGGGCTACGGCGGTGATCGGGGAAATGACGGTGCCGAGCAGCGGCTGTGCGATCGATTGCGTGCCGCCGTACGTCCACACTTCGTCTCCCGCCTTGCGCAGCGATTCCAAGCCTTCCGGGAACCAGGAGAACATTTGCTGATTGACGACCCACAGTTTGATGATGTCGGCGTATTTCTCGAAGTGGAGGCCGTAGCTCCAGCTCGCGTCCGTGCGGAAGATAACCTTCGCTCCGTCTTCCCTCTCCAGCACGTCCTTCGCGAGATCGTAGAAAATGTCGTTGACCTTCTCATCCCAGACGAAACGCGTTTCATCTCCGTCGTACGGGAACAGCTTATACCGTTTCTTATGGTTTAGGAACAGCTCGAACTTCGTGTCAAGCCAGCCCATCTCAGTAAAATGGCGATGGAACTCCTCCAGAATACCCGCAAACTCCGTCCGGTAGCCTTTCGTCCCGAACTTCACATAATCGGCCGGCCAATGAAAATTGAACGGAAGGTACATATAGGGCAGCGGGATGGCCCCTCTCTTCGTGTCCTTGAATGCGGACCCGTCGAGATAGGGACCGTAATGCTCGTCGAAGCTCGACCAGTCCTTCACCCGCATTTCTTTTCCTTTTCCCTCCAGCTCGGGAATGAACGTCGGAGGGATGTCACCGGAATGGGAGTACGGCAAGTAGTGGAAGAGGCAGCGATGCTCGTGGGCCATGCGGTAAAATTGCTTCTCCACCTCAAAATACGTTCCGTCTTCGTAGCGGTGCTCGTTATTTCTCAAGTAGCGCATCCGTCTGGACAGGTTGTCGGCGTAGCTGTTCAAATCCGCGATCAGGAACGACTCGTTCGGAACGACCGTCTCCAG
This sequence comes from Paenibacillus aurantius, assembly GCF_032268605.1. Taxonomy (NCBI): domain Bacteria; kingdom Bacillati; phylum Bacillota; class Bacilli; order Caryophanales; family Paenibacillaceae; genus Paenibacillus; species Paenibacillus aurantius. Next base: position 1,037,652 of record NZ_CP130318.1, on the reverse strand, counting down.
CGCCTTCAAGCGAAAAGAGTGTGTGTCGGTCCCGGCCCCTGTCGTGACATGAAGGCGGCCTTCATAGTCGCCCGGCCTGATGCCTTCGGGGATGAACAGGTCCACCCAAACGGCGGCGTACGTTTGCCCTTCGATCGCATTAAGTCCCGTCACGGCTGCAAGCGTTAGCCTGCTCGACGGCCCCTCCTCGAGCGGTACGAGCGCATCGGGATAGTAGCGTTCTTGAATCTGGTGGAACCACTGCGAGTAGAACGAGAATTCCGCGGCCGGTATTTCCCCGTATTCCCCCTGTACGGCTTCGGCCCGAATGCGTACATCGCCGATGGAACCGCCGTCAAGCCTAAGAATGATTTGAAAGGAAACATAGGCGTTTCTTGGAGAAATCAAGGACAGCGAGTCCTGCTTGAGCCCCTCAAGCGAACGGACACGCGCCTCTTGCTCCAGCACTTCTCCGGTTTGCGGACAAATGCGGATCATATCGTGGATCAAGTAACAGTTGCTCATGGTCCGTCCCCTTCCGCTATTCATGTACAGGTATTCGTGCGTCAGCCCCGAAACTCAGCCCCGTTCAACGCACGGATCGTAATATCGGAGGCGGCGATCGCCGTCTTCTTCCGATTGGTCGCAACGACCGACTTCCGCTCGCCCGGCATCAGATTAAAGTAATTGTCGGAGAACATCGTATGGTCGATCGGGCATTCCAGCTTCACGAAGCGGGCGAATGCATCGGTCGCAATCTCAAACTCGATCCCTTCAGGATGCTCCTTCTGGGTAATTTGCAAGCGGCAGGGGCTGAAGCGCAGCTGCTTCTGCTCGGCGAAGAAGTAATGGTTGTCATATACATCGTCACGTGTGCTTCTCGCAAAAAGGAAATGGCTTCTTCGGTCAATCACGCCGAAGCGCCATTCGATCTCCGCAGCGGAGTACCGGACGAGGCATTGAGAGCCATTCGGTTGGACAAGGACCTGGAAGCTCTGTTCATAGGTCGGGTTGCCGAAGCCATTTTGCACCCCCACGGTTATCGTATCCTCGAAGCTGTCGTACCGGTCATTCGTCACCCAGACGGAAACGCCTCCATCCTCCTCGTTCTTGAAGGAAAGCAGAATCGGGTTATAGAACCGGCGGGCAAAATAATACGAAGCCTTCGGAAACAGACAGAAGTCGATCAAGCTCCAGCTGATGCCGGGCCAGCAGTCGTTCAGCTGCCAGATAAGCGAGCCGCTGTTCTCCGGCTTTCGTCTGCGGAAATGCTCGACGCCGAACTTAAGCCCTTCCGCCTGGCAGAGCATCGAGAAATCGATGTATTGATCCAAGTCGTTCGGAAGCCCGGAATAAGCGGCCATCGTGATGTCCGCCTTCTCCGGCTCGTAATCCTTGTTGCGGTAATCGAGCTCAAAGCTGCCGTAATACAGCTCCGACTCGGGAAGGTAACGGCGCAGCGTTTCCTTCACCGTACTTCCGTGGATGCCGAATTCACTGCTGAACTTTGACGTATCCTCGGCATATCTCCGGTACGAAATGCCGTAAGCCGTCACGTCCATCTTGGAAGCTTCCCCGTACCGCCTGGGATAAACGTCGCCGGCCCACACGGCCCAATTGTGCGTATCCCCTTCTGAGAAGCTGTTCGGGTCGTTGCCGCCCCATGGAGAGCTCGGCCAGTACAAGCGGGTCGGGTCCAGCTCTTCGAGCAAAGCCGGCATCAGCTCGTGAAAAATCTTCTCCCCATAGAAACGGTAATCGCTTCGGTAATACATTTTCTCACTGTGAATCGCCTGGTTCTCGTTGTTGCCCGCCCAAATCGCGATACACGGATGGCTTCGGAGCGCCTTCACATTCGCGATCACTTCCTCGCGCACACTCGCCATGAAGGCCGCATCGAAATCGGGCACCTCACTGCACGAGAACATGAAGTCCTGCCAGACGAGCAGCCCTTGGCGCGAGCATTCCCGATAGAAGATGTCCTTCTCATAGATGCCGCCTCCCCATACGCGAAGCATGTTCATATTCGCTTCCCGCGACAGAGTGATCAGGTCGGTGTACCGTTCGTCCGAAATCGCACCGATGAAATTATGAGCGGGGATCCAGTTGGCACCCTTCGCATAGATGGGTTTGCCGTTCAGAATAAACGTAAACCGCGGACTACCGGTTTCCGAACGCAAATTCACTTCCATGGTTCGAATCCCCACCTGATCAAATGCCGCATCGAGCAGCATTCCCGTTCCCGGCTCCATCAGCCGGACAGACAAGTCGTACAGAGCCGGCGTTCCGTGATCAAACGTCCACCAGAGCCGAGGCTGCTCCACTTGGAAACAGACGATCGCTTTGCCGTCCTTCACCTCGGCCTCATACCGGAAGGCTTGATCGTGCCCTTCCAGAGTGACCTCCGCTAACAGCGGAAGCTCCGAGCCGTGCCCGCTCACCTCCACGTCAACCTGCACCTCGGCTTCGTCCGGCCCGATGGACAGCGTCCGGAAAAACAGGTGGTTGATGGCGGCCTTCTGTACCACCTGCAGCCACACGTCCTTCCAGACGCCGACGGTGACGATCCGCGGACTCCAGTCCCAGGAGAAGTTGCAGGCGCATTTGCGAAGCCAAATCCGCTCGTAATTGACCTTCGACCAGAAGCGGGACACGTCCTTCGTACGGGCGTATTCCACCACCGGGTCAAAACGGATAACCACCACGTTGCCTTGCTCCTTCAGCTTCCCGGTCAGCTTGGCGCTTACCGGCACGAACATATTGTCGGAGACGGCGACGGATTCCCCGTTTACGAACACCTCCGCCAGCGTGTCCAGTCCTTCGAAGGTCAGGAACGTGTCGGAGTCACTCTGTGTATCCGGACGGTCGAACTCCATGCGGTACACCCATATTTGACGCTCGATCCACCGGCATTTCTGATCGTTCGTCGAAACGTACGGATCCTCGATTCGCCCGTGCGCCAGCAGCGTCGAATGGACGTCCCCCGGCACGGCGACTTCCAGCCAATCCCCCTCGTTATAACCCGTACGATGAACGGCTGCCGGAATCTCCTCCAGCCGGTCAAAGCCTTGCAGCTTCCAGTTTTGATTCAGCTTGATCTTGTGCGTCATGCTCACGGTATCGCTTTCCCTTCCGGCCTCGCCGCTTAGGCGAGGGTCTTGTTCTTCTCTCTAACCAAGCGGGCGACAGGCTTTTTTGCTCCGAACTTTATGCGTAAATCTGCGGGTTTTGCCGGCGGCACTCTTCCATTACCGCCATTTGCTGGCGCACCTGCTCCGGTGTGACTTCGAGCGGCTCGCCGTTTACAAGCGTGCGATACAGCATGAGATACAGCTGCTCGGTCATGCTTTCGAAGGAAGTTCGATTATCCGGCAGCTGCACCTCCCAGCTGTCCGAATGCCAGGTAAGCTGTTCGTTGCAGTAGGCCGGCATCCCGTTTGCATTAAGAAGCGGCTCCCGAGTCAGTTTCTGCTCCGGCGCTTCCTCCGGCTTGAAATACTTCCACTCCAGCTTGGACGCATTCCCGCGAAGGCCGCCGTTCGTGCCGTGAAGGATATACGTGTCCCGCGAATAGGCGCTGCACGACGAGATTTCCAAGTCAATCGTCGGCCGTCCCGGACCGCGCATCAAAATTTTGACATAGTCCTCCGCATCGCCGAACGTGTTGGCCCGGTCCATCACGCACGTAATGTCCGGCATCGTGTCCGTTCCGAACAATTGCAGCGCCATGTCGACGGGATGCGGGCCGGTGTTGAGCAGGTTGCCGCCGTTGTTGCTTTGCAGCGTCTGCCAGTCCCAACGGCGGGCGAAGCCGCTGTACGTGAAATCGACCTGAACGATCCGGCCGAGCACACCCGATTCGATCACTTTGCGCATTTGCGTAAACGCGTGCAGGTAGCGCGACTGCTGGAAGACGGCCAGCACTTTGCCGGCTTTCTTGGATGCGGCAATCAGGTCGTCCACCTCTGCTGCCGAGCGGGCAAGCGGCTTCTCGCAAAGCACGTTAAAGCCCCGGTTCAGCAGCTCCAGACTGATCGGATAGTGCTGATGGCTCGGCGAAGCATTGACCACCAGATCGAGCTGTTCCTTCTCTACCATCTCTTCCCACGTCGCATAGGCGTTGCAGCCATATTCCTCAACCGCAAGCTGCTGCCGGTCCGGAAGCGAGTCGGCGATTGCAGCGATTCGATAATAGTCCGGAATCTTCGCCAGCAGATTGCCGTGAATGTCCCGCCCGCTTCGGCCTTGTCCGATAATGCCAACCTTTACCACTCGTTCACTCATGTGTACATACTCCCCGTTTCCAGTAGAATAATCCTGCTAACCTTCCTCTTATAGGCCCGGCTACAACTCGGCAGCTAAAGCCCGCAGCGCATCCAGCGTCATCCTCGTGCCGGTCATGGGCTTGCCCCCCGCGGGCACGAAATGCGTTTCAATCGTAAACAATCCGTCATACCCGTCTTCCAAAAGAGCTTTGAGCTGGGCGATCACCGCTACCTCTCCCGACCCGAGCGGGACGCAGCGGGATGACCCGCTGCCCGTTCGATACGCGTCTTTGAGATGGACGTGAGCAAGCGTATCTTTGACGCTTGCGTAGCCCGCCGGGAACGCCTCGCGGCCTCCGAACGCTTCGTTGCCGGGATCCCACAGGGCTCGAAGCGACCGGGAATCGACGGCGCGCACGAGGTCCGCCACTTCGGATGCGTGGCCGCCGTTGCAGGAGCCTTCGTTCTCAAGCAGCAGAACGACGTCCTCCTGCTCCGCGAGCGCCGCCGCTTTATTCAAATGGCCGACAATTTCGTCAAAATACTTCTCCGGCTCCTGCTCCCGCCAGAACGAAAAGATTCGGATTCGCCGGGTGCCGAGCTTCTTCGCGATCGCGATGACCCGTTCCAGCTTGGCGAAATGCTCCTCTACCCCCGTCTCCTTCTGGCCGAACGTGTCGCCGGAGGCAACGGCTCTGGACGGATCCAGCGCACACTTGAAGATCGGGGAGGCGAGCGCGGTTACGGATAAACCGTGCTTCCGGATCGCCAAGCTGACTTCCTCCACCGCTTCATCGTCCAGCTCGGCTGCGTTCACTCCGTCGACGACGCGAATCTCTACATGCTTTAGCCCCTGTTCGCGAATCCAATCCAGCGCTTCTGCAAAATCAGGGGATACTTCGTCCGTCAGGACGCCTACCCGGTCCATGATCATAGGGGGTATCTCCATTCTTCCTTATAGTTCGAAACGAAATCGCTGCGGAAAGGTCCGATAATCCCTTAATTCGAACGGCTCCGTCGGCTCCGCCCAGGGAACCCCCATCTCCGCGAAAAGCCTGCCGCTGTGAAATGCCTCCCGGATGGCCGTTTCAATCCCCTCGATATAAGCCGCGGGCTCGCCTTCAGCTGTCGGACGACGGATGTGTGCGGCCGGGATTGGCTTAATCCGGCCCGCCGATTCGAACGCCCCGTTCGCAACAAGGGTGAACAGGCGTGCCGATTCGATGGAAACGTCCAGGCGCTCGTCGAGTCCGTCTAGGGATTGAATTAAGTTCCGATAACGCCGCTCGAGGAGTGTGCCTTCGCCGCAGTCGTGAACCCGCTCTTCTCCATCCGCGTATACCGTGACTTGATTGGCGTAATCCCACTCCAGCGCTCCGTGAGTGCCCTCGATTCGAATACGCTGCGGCTCGATTTCTCGTGCGCATAATGTCACATAGAACGTAAGCTCCGTTCCGTCACTCATCTCGACGCGCATCGCCGTCGTGTCGTCACTCTCGATTGCGCTCGCATGGTACATCTCGGCCGTTACGCGCACCGGTTCCGCCGCCCGGCCGGTCCCAACGCCCGACAGAAGCTGGGCCAGATTCACCATGCTGTAGAGCAGATGAGCCGCCGGGTTATGGAAGGAGCCGTCCAGCACCAGGTTCCCGTTCACGCTCAGCTTGCCTGCCCATGGCGTACGGTGGAAGTACGCTTCGGTCCGCAGCAGAATCGAAAGGCCCTTGATGCGCTTCACCTCGCCAATGGCACCGGAGGCCACGGTGTCGGCAATCGTTCTCTGCGCCTTCGAGGACGGAGTCATGAAATTGACGGCACATTTCTTCCCGGTCCGTTGGGCAGCCTCTACAATCCGGTCGACCTCCTGGATGGTGGCGCCCGGCGGCTTCTCCAGCAGCACGTGATAACCGGCTTCCATCGCATCGATGCTCATCTGGGCGTGAAACGAAATCGGAGTCGAGACGATGACGATATCCGCTCCCTTCTCCCCCGCCAGCATGTCCTCGTAATCGCCGTAATGCCGAATGCCCTTTTCCCGGATGACACTCATGGCGGCATCCGGGATGCGCACATCGCTCACCGCAGCGAACTCTAGCAGCCCTTCGGTCTGCAGCCGGTTCAATTCGTTAAAATGATTTCGGCCAAAGCCTCCTGCCCCGATCAGCAGCACCTTCCGCTTGCCCAGCGCGCCCACCCCCCTTTTCCGGCATTGAAAAATCTGCAGGGAGCGAATCCCCTCTACAAAGCAACCGTCTTCCCGCTTTCCCGGCTTTCGTTGGCCGCTTCAATAAAACGGATAATCTCGATCGTTTCTTCGTGAGGCACGGGAACTTGGCCCGATTCGAACATGCCGATCACCCGCTGCATCAATCCGGCATACGCTCCCATGCCGTCTGCAGCCAGGTCGGCGAACCGGCTTCCTTTTTCCCGATGAATGACAGCACCCGCCGTTCCGTTCGGATGGGGGTTTCCGCGCACAATTCCAATGCGCCCGTCCGCCCATACTCCGGTGATCACTTCCTGATCGCCTGCCCGGGTCGCCGTGACAGCCGTACAGCCCGTTCCCATAATCGCATACAGCACTTCCACGGTGTGAATGCCGTACCAGTACCAGCCGGGCTGCGTCGGCATGAAGTCGATCACGCCGTAGCTTTCCGCCCCCTTGATCGGTCCGTTCTCTTCCTCCTGAAGCGCTGCGATCAGCTCCCGGGCATACCGGCGTACGGATGAGCTCATGCACGGAATGCCCTTCTCTTCCGCGATGGCCATAATGGCACGCGCATCGGCGGTGCTGACGGCGAGCGGCTTGTCGATAAACACCGGCTTGCCGAAGGACGCAACGGCCCGGAACTGATCGAGATGCACCCTCCCGTCGACCGACGTAAGCAGGATGGCATCCGCTTGCTCGGCGACCGCTTCGGGCGATCCGACCATCTGCACGCCGTACTCCTCCGACAGCTGCTTCGTAAAGCCGTCCACCCGGTTAATGCTGAGCGGAAAATCAGCCGAGCCCCCGGGATAGCCGACCTTCACTCGGAAACCGGAATCGAGGAACAGCTCATAGTCCGGATTATTCAATATTCTGGTAAAGGCAATGGCATGGGACGTATCCAGTCCGATCAATCCGATTTTTTTGGAAATGGTCACAATGGTTCGCTCCTTTGGTAAGCCGAATTATTCCCAGCCCATCGCTTTGCCCTCGCTGGCGGACGACGCATAGATAAGCTCGATAAGCCGGACGGCGTCTCTTCCGTCCTCCCCGGTGACGGCCGGGGGCCGCCCTTCGCGGATCGCCCCGATCACATCCATAATCTGCTGCTTGTGATACGTGTGGGATACGTTTCTGGGGTTCGACGCGCTGCTGCCGGCTTCGCTTAAATGGTCCAGGTCCGGCAGCGGCACGCCCGGCACCGACCAGTGGACGATCCGCGTGCCTTCGATCTTGATTGATCCTTGTTCCCCATAAAGGTGGAAGGTGGGGTCGTACCCCGGCACCATGCTCGTGGAGCACATGACCGACGCAAAGGCGCCGCTCTGAAAAGTGAGCAGGGCCAGCCCAATGTCCTCCGCTTCCATCCGGTGCGTCTGCGTCGCGACTCGGCCAATGACGCTGCTCACCTTGCCGGCCATCCACAGCAGGAGGTCGATCGAGTGAATGCCCTGGTTCATAAGCGCCCCGCCGTCCTCCGCCAGCGTCCCCCGCCAGTCCGCAGAATCGTAGTAGGACTGATCGCGGTAATACGGACGGGAGATTTCGAGCAGCAGCAGCTTTCCGAGTCTTCCCTCCTCCAGCACTTGCTTCACCAGCCGATGATGCTCGTTAAACCGCGATTGGGAGATGACGGAGAGAACGAGTCCGCTCTGCCTCGCCAGCTCGATCATGGCCGAAGCTTCGGCTGCTGTCATGGCGATCGGCTTCTCGACGATCAGGTGCTTGCCGGCCTTAAGCACGTCCCTGCCGATGGAGCCGTGGCTTCCGCTCGAGGTGCAGACGCAGACTACATCGATGTCGGGCCTCTTCAGCAGCTGCGTATAATCCGTCGTCCAGGAGCAGCCGAAGCGTTCGCCGGTTTGCTGCGCTTTGCTCCTGTCCCGGCTCGCTACCTCGACAATGCGCGCACCGTCCGTGTCCGCCATCGCTTTCAGATGAACATCGGCAATGGCGCCGCATCCGATCAATCCGAACCCGGTCATAAAGGCATTCTCCTCCCGTCTTTATACGTGTCGAGTAGGCGAATCCGGGTACGGTCCCAATCGAAGAGGACGAAATCGGCCGGGGCTCCGACGTCCAAGCCGGTTTTCGTCGGCAAATCCATGAAGAGCGACGGCCGGATGGAGGCCATGTCCCACGCTTCGGGCAAACCCGCCAGCCCGTTGTTGACGAGGTGTTCGATTCCCCACGGCAGCATCTGCCCCGAGCCTGCAAGCAGCTCCGGATTGTCGCGCAGATGAATCCGGCCTTCCTCCGTCTTGACGACGTGAATCCGCCCATGGGAATGGTAAGGACCCGGAGCCAGCCCGCTCAGATGAACGGCGTCGCTGACGAGCATCGCTTGATGCCCCTTGGTCTTCATGACGACCTTGATGAATGAATCCGGAATATGAAAGCCGTCCGCAATCAAGCAGGTCCACAAGGCGTCGTTTGCCAGCTGTTCCCACAAATAATTCGGATGCCGCGGCAGAGTCAGATGGGCGCCGTTGCCAAAATGAGTCGACATCGTCGCTCCGGCCAGCACCGCCTCGCGAATTTGCTCGGGCGCCGCCGCCGTGTGGCCGATGGACACCTTGACCCCGCTTGCGGTGCAGCGCGCGATGAACGACGCGGCGTCCGGCCATTCGGGGGAAAGCGTAAGAAGGCGGATTCGACCGTTCGCCGCCTCCTGCCAGCGCTGGAACTGCTCCCAGTCCGGCGCTTTCGTGAAGGCAAGCGAGTGGGCGCCTCGCGCACCGTCCTCCGGCGAAAGGAACGGTCCTTCCAGATGGATGCCGGCAATGCAGCGGGCGCACTCGCGGTACGCCTCACACGCCTCGGCGATCGTGCTCATGGCCGTTTCGATCCGCTCATCGGCGTTCGTCGTCACCGTCGGATAATACGTGGTGACCCCTTCCTTCCAAAGCGCCTCCGTTGCGGCCATGACGCGCTGCGGATCCATCGGAAACTCATTGAAATCAAGGCCCCTGTAGCCGTTAATTTGCAAATCGACTAAGCCGGGAGCAAGGAAAGGGAGCGGCTCCCGATCGCTTGGCCCGCTTCCTTCCGCTTGCGGATCGCACGCCTGCATGCGCGCAATTTTTCCTTTCTGAACGGTGACCTCCACCGCTTCGTTCGTACGATAATGGCGTGCCCGTATGGTAAATGGCGTTCCCATCGGCTCCCCCCGCTTCATCCTTTTACTGTCCTATAGGAGTCAAGATTAGCTTACAGGCTTATCGGGCGGCAGACGATGTGGCAAATGTGATGTTTACTGGGAGGATTTTGTTCAAGTTAGCGGAGGCTCCATTAACAAAACCTTCCTACGTGCCCGGGCATCGTTGAGAAACACCCTGGCGGGTCCAGCCATGGCGTGCTTCGGGATACGACCGCACGCCAAAAAGCCCCGAACAGAATTCGGGACTTCTCTTCTATAGCGAGGAGGACTTTCTAACTGCCTAGGTCACGCATGGGCGGCGGCATCCTCGTCGGCCTGCTCCGCCAGCCGCTTCTCGAACAGCTCCACCAGCTTCGCATGCTTGCGCAGCGACTTCTCGTGGATCAGGTTCAGCTTTCCGTTGTCCATCACCCCGAAGGCTTCGACCATCTCTTCGTTCTCCTGTGTCCAGTCGAACCCGTCCAGCATGAGCAGGCTGTTGGTCCAGCCTTCCTTGTATTTGTCGCCGTCGAACAGGAAGCCGTGTGCATACAGCGCCAGGCTTTCCTGCATCACCCGGCTCGAGCTCGTGAACTGCGGAAGTCCCGGCTGCTCCGGCATGTACGGAATGACGGTGTTGAAGAATTGGTGCAGCATCTCCACATGCGCCGACAGGTCCCTGCGGATTTTGCGGGCCAATTCGTAGGATGGCTGCATCCGGCCGGAAAAAAGCATGCAGGCCGTCGAATACAGCCAGCTGTAAGACGTGAAGTTCTTGTTGAAGGAGGTCAGGTTGCTGCGCTTCTCGACACCGGCTACCCGCAGGAATACATTGTGGTCCACCACTTGCTGCAGCACCACATTCAGCGGATCCGTCGAATCGAAGGAGTGACCGAGCTCCTTGCTGACGAGCTGCACCTTGGAGTTGATGTCCCCGAACAGCTGCTGCTCCTGCTCTTCGCTGAAGCCGATGTAGACTTGGGCGGACAGCTCCGTTTCGAGCAGGTCGAGGCGTCTTGCCTCCATCTGCTCCACCAGACCCGTCATCTGCTCAAGCTCAGCGGCAATTTCGGTGTCTTCGGGTTTTTTACGCTGTTTAACTTTAAGGGCCGAAACCTTCTTCTCGTACTTGCGCACTTCCTTCTGCATCTGCTCGTTTACGTGCCCGAGCGCCAGAATCCGGTGCTGGCCGTCGAGAATGCTCAGCTTGGAGCCGTGGCGGAGAAACAGCCTCTCGTCCTCCTTGGCGAGCTGGTTCACATCCCGAAGGGACAGGGTGACCGGGCCGAAGAAGACGTGGTCGAGCTCCCGCTCCTGAAGGTAATTCCCGATCTTCCGGCGCTGGCCCGCGCTCAGCTTGCGCTGGACCATCGGGTCGATCATCGTGTAATTCAACAAATCCGAAACCTTCAGCGAAAGCGTGGCCAGGCCGAACTTCTCGCAGAAGGGATAGATGCTCATAGGCAATGCCAAGCCGTCCATCAGCCGATCTCCTCCTGTTCCCCTTCACGAATCAAGAACAAATGATTCTGCTCGTAAAATTCTTTAATGAACTGGTAAGCCTTCATGATCCGCGAGCGGCGCGGAAGCCGGGCTCTTTCGTCTCCCGTGTAAATGTCATCCCACTTGATATACGGAAGAATCTTCATCGCATGCTGCAGGGAATAACGGTTGAACTTGGCCGTCTTCACCGACTGCTCGTGGAAGAACAGAGCGAGGGCGAGCTGCACGTTCTCCGACCAGCTCACTTCCCCGGGACTCGGCTCCGGCAAGTATTCGAGCAGCTTGGAGAAATAGAGGGACGCATTGCGCAGATGCTCCTCCTCGTCCTGCTGCGTGAATTGATAGCCGTTGTTGCGGGCCGCCGATTTCATCCGGCCTTCGAAGAACGCCGCCAGAATCTCGATCAGCAGATGATAGGAGAAGAGATACTCGGGACTCTTCCCTCTCTCCGAGAACGTATCGACGCCAAGCTCCCGGAGCGTAGGGTCATGCTCGGCCAGCCTCGTCGCCAGCACATGATAGAACCGGCGCTGGTCGCGCAGCACGGCAAGGTTGCCTCCGATTTTGCGGGGAAGCTTGTTGATGTCGGAGAAGAGCTGGCGTTCCTGCCGGGCGGAAATGTCCAGATAGAACATAACTGACATCGGGAAATCATACAGCCGGCTGAGCTGCTCCGTGATCTCTTCGATCCGGTCGTACTCCCGGCGGTCCTTCGCCCGGGCCATGGCGCTCTGAAGTGTCTCCATCAGGCGCTGGAAGGCGGCCAGCCGGTGCTGGCCGTCGACCACATAGGCCTTCTCGATCGGCTGCATTAGGTAGACGCCATCCTCGGCGTCATAGCGGCCCGCCCCCCGGGACGACAAAATAATGCCCGGGAAATAGATGGCCTGGCGGCCTTCCAAATAAAGTTTAATATAGTCCATCAGCTTGGAGAGATTAGCCGGAATCAGGCTCCTCTGCACCTCCAGGTCCACCTCATAGATGGACAGGAGCTTGCTGACAGGCAGCGTAGTGGACAGCGTCTGCTGACCGAAGGTACTCGCAAGCCTACCCGGAATTTCCACATAGGACCCGGACTTGCGTTCCCCCATCAATTCCGACAGGGAAGAAATGGTATCCATAACTTTCCTCGCTTTCTTATATTCTAGTGTCTTATCCGCAAATGAAGTTCTGCTTTCCTATTGATTTTTGTGCGCCTACAGAGGCTTTCTCGCCAACAAAGTTACCGGATAAGACACTAGTGCCTTTCTTAAGAGGAACGGCGGCCGGTTAAGTTAAAAGGGTACCTGCCGGCTGCTCCGCTGCGGCTCTTGTGCCGCCGGGACAGCCGGCAGGATCGGAATCGAACCCTACTATATACCATTATATAAAAACTATGGCTCTCCTATACCCTCCAAGACAGCGGGATCCGAAATATCCCTTATTCCTTCGGATGAATCATCTCTTCCGGCCGGACGAAGGAGTCGAACTGCTCCGCCGTCACATATCCGCTGCGGACTGCCGCTTCCTTAAGCGAAAGGCCTTCTTTATGCCCGAGCTTTGCGATGGCTGCGGCCTTCTCATAGCCGATATGCGGGTTAAGGGCGGTCACGAGCATCAAGGAATCCCGCAAATAGCGGTCGATGACCGCCCGGTCCGGTTCGATGCCGACCGCGCAGTTGTCGCGGAAGGAAACCATCGCATCCGCGAGCAGCCGGACGGACTGTAGAAAATTGTAAATGATCACCGGCTTGAAGACATTGAGTTCAAAATTTCCCTGGCTCGCCGCAAAGCCGACCGCCGCGTCGTTGCCCATCACCTGGCACGCCACCATCGTCATCGCCTCGCTCTGGGTCGGGTTGACCTTGCCCGGCATGATGGAGCTTCCCGGCTCGTTCGCCGGAATGGTAATCTCCCCTATGCCGCACCGGGGACCGCTCGCCAGCCAGCGCACATCATTGGCAATCTTCATCAGATCCGCGGCGAGCGCTTTAAGCGCCCCATGTGCGAATACCGCCTCATCATGGCTCGTCAGCGAGTGAAACTTGTTCGGAGAAGACACGAACCGGGTCCCGGTGATCCGGCTGATCTCTTCCGCAGCGGTTTCCCCGAACCGCGGGTGGGCGTTCAATCCCGTGCCGACGGCCGTCCCTCCGATAGCGAGCTCTCTCATCGTATCTGTACTCGTTCGGATCATCTCCGAGGTCTTCACGAGCATATGATGCCATCCGCTGATTTCCTGCCCGAGCGTAAGAGGAGTCGCATCCTGAAGGTGAGTCCGGCCGATTTTGACAATGTCCCGGAAGGCTTCCATTTTATCGGCAAATGTGGCCCTCAGCTCTTCAAGCGCCGGCAGAAGCCGCGTTTCGACAGCCGTCACGGCGGCGATATGAAGAGCCGTCGGGAACGTATCGTTGGAGCTTTGGGAACGGTTCACATCATCATTGGGATGAACCCGCTCCGTACTCCCCTTCTCCTCCAGCAGCTGATTTGCCCGGCGGGCGATCACTTCATTAACGTTCATGTTGGATTGGGTGCCGCTCCCCGTCTGCCAGACGACAAGAGGGAAGTGCTCGTCCCACTGTCCGTCCCGGACCTCATCGGCGGCCGACGAGATGGCCTCGGCCCTCTCCCGGTCCAACTTGCCCAGCTTGAGGTTGGCCTGGGCGGCCGCCTTCTTTAGAACGGCGAACGCCCGGATCACCTCAAGCGGCATTTTCTCCGTTCCGATCTTGAAATTCTCCAGGCTCCGCTGCGTCTGGGCGCCCCATAATTTATCGGCGGGAACCCGAATCTCCCCCAGTGTATCTTTCTCCATACGGTAGTCCATGCTATTCGCCTCCTTCCCCCCATTATACCCGTTTCCCCCATCCCTTTAAAACCGACGGGAATGCGGCTTCTTCGTCCCCTTCTTCGACATTTGAAAGCGTTTTCCCTTTCTGTCGAACTGCGGTCTGTCAAAAAGTTCGGGCACTTTCCAGAAAAAAGGGTAAGAATACAAAGATAACTATCCTGCGAGGTGATGAAGCATGCGAAAGGTTCTGCTAACGGGGGCTGGAGGAACGATTGGAAGCTGCTTGTATGAAGGCTTGAAGAAGACCGGACGCTACGAAATCAAGGCGGCCGACCTTCACGAGGACCGCTCCCGGGGAATTCAAGCGTTTGATGTGACGGATAAGGACAAATGGGTCGAGCTGACCCGGGGCGTCGACACAATCCTTCATTTTGCCTGGGCGAAGGACGAAGAAGATTTCTTGGGCAAGGTTCTGCCCATCAATGTCACCGGAGCGTATTATATGTATGAAGCCGCCCGGGTCAACGGCGTGCGCCGGGTCGTCTTCGCGAGCTCCAACCATGCGACCGGCTTCTACCCCACCGGTACCTCGATTACCCCCGAGTCTCCTTACCGCCCCGACAGCTTCTACGGGGTAAGCAAGGCCTACATCGAGCTGCTCGGCCGTTTCTATACGGACAAGCACGGGCTGGAATCGGTCAACATCCGGATCGGAAACTTCCCGTCCGACAATCGGCCTCATTCCGAGCGATCCGGTCACATCTGGATCTCGAACCGGGACATGGTCCAGCTGACGGAGCGCTGCATGGAAGCCGAGCTTAAGGACAAGTTCCTCGTGCTGTACGGGACGTCGCGAAACTCCGACAACTATTACGACATCGGCTATCTCGAATCGCTGATCGGGTATAAGCCGCAGGACGACGGAGAGAAGCTTATCGAGGAAGCGGAAGCCAGAGGTCAAGAGGTCAAGCAGGATGAAACGGCCTTCCAGGGCGGGGGCTACACGCAAAAGGAATCCAAGTAGCACAGAGCCTGCTTGGTGCGGCACCGTTCCTCTTGTTTCTTCGACCTGATGGAAACGAGGAAGGTTGGCCGGGGGAAGCCGAAGTGCCGGCCCCTGGCTTTTTTATTTCTCCTGAACCTCCTCCGGTTTCCTATCAGCTTTTGCAAGGGGTAGTTGCATTGCCGCTTATAGGCCATGTTCCGTCATAGAAACCTGTCGCCTGCCCCTTCATTCGACGGCGGGTCACATTTCCTGGGAAATAGACTCGAATGATCCCTTGTTGAACTTCGACATTTTGCAGCCGGTAAGCTTTGTCGAAAGCAGAGCACTCTTCGGGCAGGGCCCTGCCCCTGTCCATTCCCTCTCCCGGTTTGTCATGAAAATGTAATCCGCCGGGTTATTTACATAATGTCTCCTTGCTAGTACTATTTGGGTATGGAGTCTATCACATCCATCTATCAAGTTTGCTATATTAACCATTATCTAACAGGGAGTGTAGAAGATAGAATTGAACGGTTATCCTATGCACAGAAGCCGCCTGAAGTCCGGACCGCTGGAGCATTATCTTGAGCGCCACCCCCGGCTGCTTTCCGGCTTCCAGAGGATGCACGGCCTGTGGGCTGTCCTCGGTGCCTTGCTTCTCGCCATCCTGCTTGTCGCGTCCATAAGCGCTCTCATTCTGCGTCTGTCCCCGATCGAGCCCTTACACGCCGAAGGAATGGGTGAAATCATTACGACAGCCAAATACTTGGACTTGAGCCCGATCGCCGATGTCGAAGGAAAGCCGGCCGCCCGCCCTTTCTATTTCACCACTCTTCATACCATGAAGCTGAACAACCGGCTGGATGCCCTGCGCTCCGCCTTCTTGCTCGAGAACACCAACTCGATCAAAATCGCTTCCTACGCTCTTTCCTCCGACCTGGATTTGACGACCGGAGATTACAGCCGCATCAGCAAGTTCTCCCTCTACCGGAGCAGCGAGAACCTTACTTATCTGGCTTATCAATACGCCGGATTGCCGGCGGATTTCCCGACCAAGGTCATCATCGTCTTCCCGCTTGAGAATTACGAAACCGGCAAGGCCTTCAAGCCGAACGACGTCATTCTGGCCATTAACGGCAAGCCGGTCTCCACGTGGAAGGAATACGCCGAGGTGAACAATCAGCTTCCTTCGGAAGAGGGATACACCGCCCTCTATAAGGTGCAGCGGGGAAAGGATGTGCTGGAGCTTCCCGTCACCTTTACCGAGAAGAACAAGAAAGGAGCTTACATCAACGGCCTCTACGCCGCCGAGGTTAAGGATTTCCAGGATGCCGTGGAGCCGACGAATCTTGTCACCTTTACCCGTCAATTCTCGGGAGATTCGGCGGGCTTGATGATGACGCTTCAGCTGATTCAGGAGCTTTCCGGTAAGGATTTGACGAAGGGGTACTACGTGGCGGGGACCGGAACCATCGACAAGGCGGGCCGGGTCGGGGAAATCGGGGGAATGCCTCTGAAAATCATGACCGCCGACAAACAAAGAGTCGACCTTTACTTCGTTCCGAAAGCGGTCGAGGAAACCGACCGGAACGAACAGGAAGCCTTTAAGACCGCACAGACGATTCACAGCACAATGAAAATCGTGCCCGTGGCAAGCGTGGCGGATGCCCTCGACTACCTGGACCGGATTCCGTCCAAGAACCAGGGCTGACCCCAGCTCTGCAGCTTGACTGGCGGAGTAGGAGCCTTACAGGCTCCAGCCGGCAACCTCGGATAACCACTAGAGCCTTATCCTTAGCTTCTTTAGCGCCGGCCCAACACTCACGGATAAGGCACTAGCTGCCGGTCGTCTGGCTGTCATCGGCGGAGCCTGCCGGCTCCGCCTGTTTCGGTTCACACAGATCCGTCAGGAGCCAGTCCTTCGTGCCGTCCCGCGACAGAAACCAGACATGGGTAAAAGCCCCGCCCGGCTTGCACAGCATTTCGCGGTATTTCAAAATATCCGACATGCCGAAGGAAAGGGAAGCATTGCGGATCAACAGAGCGATGGGATAATGATCAACATAATGCGCCTTCTTCTCTTCCTTGCGCCGGATAAGCTTGTTGAGCTCGGCAATCAAAGTATCCAGTGTTTCCCATGCATGCTCTTCCTCTTCCCGGACCTTGTGCTGCCGCCCCAGAACCCGTCTTGCTTCATGAGAATCGTAGAAGCAGTGGGTGATCTCGACGCCCAGCTTATTTCCCCGCGCATCCTGAATGACGGCATCGGGCTTCTCCTGGAAATACAAGAGCCGGTATTTAATCGGATGGTTCCGGTTGTACAAAGAAAGAAAGGTCTTAAGGGCCGCTTTCTCCAAGGCCCGCTTTTCCCCGCCGTCGTTCTTCATAACTCCACCTTTGCTATCCTTACTGGCGTTTCCTTTCGCTATAGGCCCCGAAAACGCATCTGTTCCATTATATGCAGTTGTGCCCCCTCTCACTCCCCGGGTAAGGGGAAAGAATTTCAAGGCATGGCAAAAAGCCGCTTGTCCCGTTGAAGCGTGGACAAGCGGCTTTTTTAGGGGGATGGTCAGCGGATGCTGCTCCGGTGAATCTCCGACAGGTCGTTCGCGTAAAGGAAGAACAAAGACAGCACGACGGCAAGCGCAAGATAAGCGATGAGCACCTTCCACTTCGTCGAGGCCGGAGACTTGTAATAGGTGGAGAGGCGCGCCAGCTCCTCCTCCACTTGAGTGAGCCGCTCGGCTGCAGACCGGCTCGCCTCGGCAAGCATCGTCGAGGGAACGGGCCGGTCCAGATCCCCGTCCTCGTACTGGACCGGCGCCCATTCCCACTTGAGCAGCAGCTCGTAGGCGGCATTGGCGTACCGGCGGTCAATCTCGGCCTTGGCCGCGGCAATCTTCCTCCCGTCGTCGAGAAGCGGGATGGACCAGCGCCGGCCTCCCGCGGCAGGACCAGGGGACGCTTGCGCGGCCGCCTGGAGCTGAACCTTCTTCTCATAGGTGGTAGAGAGCGTCGGCCACGTCTCCAGATCGTCCAGGAATTCCCTCAGCTTCTTTTGCTCATACGCCAGAATCTCCTGCCGGGTGGCTTCCTTGCCCCTTCCCCACCAGGAG
This sequence comes from Paenibacillus aurantius, assembly GCF_032268605.1. Taxonomy (NCBI): domain Bacteria; kingdom Bacillati; phylum Bacillota; class Bacilli; order Caryophanales; family Paenibacillaceae; genus Paenibacillus; species Paenibacillus aurantius. Next base: position 1,019,683 of record NZ_CP130318.1, on the reverse strand, counting down.
AACAAGCCGAGGAGGAAGATCAGGAAGATCATCGGGTCGGGGGAATAGACGAGCAGCGCCCCCAGTCCCAGCAGCCCGAAGAACCAGATGCGGGTCGACAGCACCGAAACGATCCGGCCTCCGTCAAGCGGCGAGATCGGAAGAAGGTTAAAGAGGTTAATGAGCGCCCCGGTAAACACGACCACGATCCAGAACGGCTCCTTCGTCCACTCGTACAGCGCCACAGCGGGCAGGAACGACAGCAGGCCGGCAAGCGGTCCCCCGTAAGCGAGGAAGGCTTCCGTCTTCGCGTCCCGAGGCTGTTCCTTCATAGCGATGAAGGCTCCGACAAAGGGCAGGAATACCGCCGGCGAGGTCTTGATTCCCTTGATCCGGGCGGCTATCACATGGCCCATTTCATGCACAAAAATAAGATAGATGACGGCGGCGGCAAACTTCCAGCCATACAGAAAAGCATAGGCCCACAGGCTGATCCCCATGGAGATCAGGGTACCGCCGAATTTGGAGAACTTCAGAAAGGCGAGGACCCATTTGAATTTCGCCACGATAAAAGCGCCAACGGCCAGCAAAGCTGACCTCACGCGGCTTTTGGACAAAACGAAGCACTTCCTTTCACCAGCCTAAAAGGGTTGTCTGCCTTTAGTACGAAGGAACCACCCCGCCGGTTTCAAAAGGTGGCCGCCGCCCGCCACACTGACTGCGGCTTTACCGGTGCTTGCCGGGCTTAGCCGTTCCCGATGCTGTCGATCATCTCGCGGAGCTTAGCGGCGGATTTGGCGAGCTTCGCCGCCTCCTCTTCCGTCATGGGCACCTTCAACACTTCCCTTACTCCGGTACGGTCTACGACTGAGGGAACCCCCAGGTACACATCCGTTATGCCTTGGTACCCGTTCAACAGCGTCGATACGTTCAGCACTGCTCCCTCATCCCTCAGAATAGCCGTGCAGATCCGGTCCAGCGCAAGGGCGATCGCATAATAGGTCGAGCCTTTCGCCTGGATAATCTGGTAGGCGGCGTCTCGCGTGTTGCGGAAAATCTCTTCCTTCTCCTCCTCCGTGAAGGACACTGGCAGGCCTGCGGCGTTGGCCAGGCTCCACAGCGGCACCTCGGTATCCCCGTGCTCGCCTACAATGGAGGCGTGAATGCTGCGGGGATCCATGTTGAGCGTTTGGCCGATCAGGTAACGGAACCTGGCGCTGTCGAGCAGCGTTCCGGAGCCGATGACCCGGTTGGCCGGCCAGCCGGATTTCCGGAAGGAGTAGTAGCTCAGAATGTCGACCGGGTTGGTCGCAATGAGCAGAATACCGGTCGAGTTGTAGCGGGTTACCTGCTCGATGATGCCGTCGAAAATCGCCGTATTCCGCTTAAGCAGATCGAGCCGGCTCTCTCCCGGCTTCTGTCCCACCCCCGCGCAAATGATAATAATATCCGCACCCGCACAGTCGGGGTAATCGCCGGACCAGACCTTGGTGCGTCCCGTAAAAGGCAGCCCGTGGTTCATGTCCAGGGCGTCGCCCAGAGCCTTTTCCGCGTTGTAGTCGATGAGCACCAGCTCGGTCATGCGCTCCCGGAGCAGCAGGGTATAGGCCGTGGTTGACCCTACCGCCCCTGTTCCGATCACGACGACTCTTGTTTTCTTTCCATCCGTCTTCTCCATGAAATCCCCTCCCCATAATTTTCCTCCCTGTTAGTGTAGCCCAGCCCGAAACCGTTATGCAACGCCGGCCCAAACAGAAGAAGTCCAGCGTGGCGCTGGACCTCCTGTACCGATTGCAAGGCTTCTATAGATTTTGCGGGAGGCAAGTAACCGTTAGTCTGTTAAGCGTGAGCATGCCGTTTGCCGGTGAGCGCCGTTCCGTCCCCTCCACGGTGCGTCAGCCGTTGGAGCATTTTGCGAAGGTAAGGAAGGACATAGAAGTCGGCTCCGAATTTCCCTGCATTGGCACCGGCCATGAAGATGACGCCGCCGAGAAGAATCAGCCACGGGTTGGTGCTGACCGTCCCCGCAAAGACGAACATGAAGTTCATGAAGAGACCGAAGAAAGCAGCGGTGGTCGTCAGACAGCCGAGAATCAAGCCGAGGCCGACGCAGAATTCCCCTAACGGAATCAGGACATTGAACAGCTTCACATTCGGCAGGGCCACGTGTTCAAGGAACGCCGTGAAGGTCGGGTAGACCGCTTCGTTGGTCGCCTTATCGATAATCGGCTTGGCGATGGCCCCTTTGATGAACCCTCCCGCGTCAAAAGCATTCGCTCCCGTCAGCTTGTGCCACCCGGCCTCCAGCCACTGCCAGCCTACATAAACCCGAAGAACGAACAAAGCGGCGGCCGCATAAGCATTTTCCCTCAACCATTTCATCATGATGATCCTCTCCCTTTGGGGTTCTTGTGGAGGTCGACGGAGCGGCTGCCTTTCGGTGCTTCCTCGTTCCGGTCGATCCGTTAACCTCTTCCATGTCTTTACTTTACACCCTGGCTGCCTTTCAGTATGTGATAAAAATCACAAAATACCTCCAATGTAAAAAATAGGTTGAAGTCTCCCCTTTGATGCCAAACACTCATTCAAAAAGATTAAAAAAATCATAATTATGATTGTATCAATCATTTTAGTTGACGATTCCAACCGCTTCTTATAAAGTGGAAGGAAGAACTCATTACCTTATGACAGGAAGAGGAATGCCCCATGAACCTTCATATTTTCCGTACGAACGACGATTTGAACGAGGCCGCCGCTGGCCTGTTTGCCAGCCAGCTTCGGGTCAAGCCCGCTTCGGTGTTCGGCCTCGCGACCGGCTCCACCCCGATCGGCATTTACGACAAGCTGGCCGAGTGGCACAGCGCCGGACGCGTAAGCTTCGCCCGTGCGTATTCGTTCAATCTGGATGAATATGTCGGGCTGCCGCACCATCATCCGGAGAGCTACCTTCGCTTTATGGAAGAAAAGCTGTTCAGCCGCATCGACATGCCGGAGTCCCACCGACACATCCCGGACGGCAATGCGGAATCGCTGGACGAGGAATGCCGCCGCTATGACGAGCTGATGGAAGATTACCAGACGGATATTCAGCTGCTCGGCCTCGGCCATAACGGGCACATCGGCTTCAACGAGCCCGACAAGTCTTTAAGGAGCGGGACCCACGTGGTAGAATTAAAGGAAGACACGCGCCGGGCGAACGCACGCTTCTTCCCTTCTCTAGAAGAAGTGCCTACCAGTGCCGTCACGATGGGAATCGCGACGATCATGAAGGCCAAGACGATCCTGCTGGTCGTAAGAGGAGCGGATAAAGCCGAAATCGTTCACCGCGCGTTAACCGGCCCGATCACGACGGACTGCCCTGCTTCTCTTCTGCAGGTGCATCCGAGCCTGGTCGTCATGCTGGATTCCGAAGCGGGGAGGCTTTTTGCATGACAGAGAAACGAAGTCTCCTAATCCGTAACGCCTCGATAGTTACGGATCAGGGGGTAAGCCAAGAAGGAGAACTGCTGGTCGAGGACGGCAAGATCAGCTGGCTCGCACCAAAGGGCGGAGCAGCGGAACGCGGCGTTCCCGCAGGAGTAGAAGAGCTGGATGCCGAAGGCGGCTGGATTCTTCCCGGCTTTATCGATGTTCACATCCACGGCGGCTTCGGTCACGATTTCATGGACGGGACGGTGGAGGCGATCGAGGGCATCGCCCGTTACCACGCCTCCCACGGCACGACCGGCCTGCTGGCTACGACGGTGACGCAGTCCCGGGAAGCCATCTCCCAGGTGCTGGAGGCAGCCAGCACGTATCGGGCCGGAGCCATGCCTTACGCCCAGCTGCTGGGCGTCCATCTCGAGGGCCCTTTCATCTCCCCTAAATTTCCGGGAGCGCAAAACCCGGACTTTATCGTCGAGCCCCGGCAGGAATGGCTGGAGGCCTGGGTCCGCGACTATCCCGGGCTCATCAAGCTCCTTACGCTCGCTCCCGAGCGTAACGGGGCGCTCGAGCTGATCGAATGGCTGGCCGGCCAGGGCATTATCGCCGCCGCCGGTCACACGGACGCCAGCTTCGACCAGATTACCGAGGCGGCGGGCCGCGGCCTGAGTCATGCCGTGCATACGTTCAACGCCATGCGCGGGCTGCATCACCGGGAGCCCGGAACGCTCGGCGCCGTCCTCACGGACAACCGTATCCACGCCGAGGTCATCGCCGACGGACATCACGTGCATCCGGCAGGCATTCGCCTCTTGGCCGCGGCGAAAGCACCGGACCGGCTGCTGATCATCACGGACGCGATGTCCGCCGCCGGTCTCGGCGACGGAGAGTACGACCTCGGCGGTCTGGGCGTGGTCGTTAAGGACGGCGTCGCCCGGCTGAAGGAAGGCGGAGCGCTGGCGGGCAGCACGCTCACCATGATCGACGCGTTCCGCTACGTGCTGGAGCACACGGACCTGTCGGTGGCGGAGGTCAGCCGGCTCGCCAGCGGCAACCCGGCGAAGCGGCTCGGCATCGACGGCCACACGGGCAGCCTCGCTTCCGGCAAGGATGCCGACTTCGTATGGACCAGCCCGCAGCTCGACATCCGCGGCGTCTGGGTGCAGGGACGCTCCGTTCTTTCTTGATTGACTTAATAAAGCAGCTGTCTTCCCTGTGGAAGGCGGCTGTTTTCTTGTTGTGCGGATCCAACCGGTCCCCGTAGTGATGCGCCATATGTAAGGATAATGGAGCTAATTTCTCGCTTTGCGTCTATTGGTTAGGCCGCTGTTTAAACGGGTAAACTTTACGAAGCTTGGTTTAGAAAGGAAGGGATCGCCATGAAAAACGGAACCCCGGGCAGCCACTATCTGCCCCTCACCTCTGTCTCCAGCGGGAAAGGAGCGGAAGTGCGCCCGGATGTTTACGCGTTCACCACCCAGATCGTCAATGTCGTGATGGTCGGGGCTCCGAATACCCTCAACTGGGTGCTGGTCGATGCGGGCATGCCGAAGTCCGATGATAACATCATGGACGCGATCGAGGAACGCTTCGGCTTCCCGGCACCGCCCCGCGCGATTGTACTGACGCACGGCCATTTTGACCATGTGGGAGCCTTAAGCGTGCTCGCAAGCCGCTGGGATGTCCCGGTCTATGCTCACGAGCTGGAGATGCCCTACCTGACGGGCACAAGAGCTTACCCTGAGCCGGATCCACTGGTGGAAGGCGGCTTGGCGGCCAAGCTGTCCGCCTTCTTCCCGAACGAGCCGGTCGACCTGACCGGACGGGTGAAGCCTCTCCCTGCCGACGGGACGGTTCCCGAAATGCCCGGCTGGCGCTGGATCCACACCCCCGGGCATACCCTTGGACATGTTTCCCTGTTCCGGGAAGAGGACCGTACCCTCATTGCCGGAGACGCGTTCGTCACCGTGCGCCAGGACAAGCTGTACCAGGTGCTGACCCAGCACCTGGAGATTTCGGGACCTCCGCGCTATTATACCCCCGACTGGATAGCAGCGAAGGAATCGGTCCGCCGTCTCGAAGCGCTGAAGCCGGCCGCCGCCGTGACCGGTCATGGCCATCCCGTTGCGGGCCGCGAGCTGACCGAGGGGCTGGCGGAGCTCGCTCGGGACTTTGACCGGCTGGCGGTGCCGGACCACGGCAAGTATGTGGACGGTGAGTAGAAGCCAGCTTTCCCCAGACTAAGGTGGCCGCCTCTCTCCTGCAACCGCCTCACCAAAGCAAGAGCCCGGACCACTAGGTCAGGGCTCTTCTTCTAGGGGCGTTCGTCCGCGAACGCCAATCCCTTTGCGGCGAGAGCCTCGCGGAGCTGCCCGAGCGCCTTCGGGCCCATGCCGTGCAGCTTCTTTAGCTCCGCCTCGCTCATCCCGGCGAGCTCCTCAAGCGTCCGGTACCCGGCTCCGGCCAACGCACGCTGCGCGGGCTTGCTCAGCTTCGGCGGGAATGCTTGCCCGCTTTCTTGGTTTTCCGTCATTCTCTTTTCGCCTCCGGATGGCCGGCTTTTTCTATACCCGGGCTCCTGAATTTGGTATAATGGAAGGACAATAGAATGGCTTAAAAGGGCGGTCGGCTGCCTCCGAAAGGAGGTGATGCCTGTGGAGGTTAAAGACACACTCACGTTGATGATTTCCTTTGCAACGCTGGTCGTGATGATCCTTAGCTTCAACACAAAGAAATAGACCGCCCTCGCCAAAGGATGCGGTCTATTCTGTCGCTTACCTGATGCAAGCCACCGCCCTTAAAGCGGCTATTGTGGGAAGGAGCCGTCGCAACCGGCTCCTTTTGTTAGTTTCATCTTAGCATGATTTTCTTATACGATCAACACGGCCGGCCGCCCAGCGTCTGTTCCCGGATCACCTGCACGGCCTCTTCCACGGAAAAAGTCGTGCGGCCCACCTTCCCGCGCTCTCCGACTTCCACCCTTCCCTCTCCGGCCTCCTTGCCGATCACGATCCGGAAGGGCAGGCCAATGAGATCGGCATCCTTCATCTTCACTCCAAACCGCTCGTCCCGGTCGTCGAGCAGCACCTCCAGCCCCTCCGCATGGAGACGGCGGTACAACTCCTCCGCCACGTGGATCTGCGTCTCATCCTTTCCCGACACGGGGATCAGATGGACGTGGAACGGAGCCGTTTCCATCGGCCAGCGGATGCCTTCCCCGTCATGATGCTGCTCGACGATCGCGGACAGCAGCCGCGAAATGCCGATTCCGTAGCAGCCCATGAGGATGGTCCGCTCCCGTCCGGAAGCGTCGAGATAGCGGGCCCCGAGCTTCTCGCTGTATTTGGTGCCCAGCTTGAAAATATGCCCCATCTCGATCCCCCGGCTGAACGCCAGAGGAGCCCCGCACCGGGGACAGCCTTCCCCTTCCTTCACGTTTCGCAGATCGGCTGTCCTCTCCAGGGAAAAATCCCTTCCCGGCACAAGCCCGCCCAGGTGGTAGTCCTCTTCGTTCGCCCCGGCGATCGCCGCCGGCATAGCAGCCACCTGTTCGTCCGCCACAAGAGGAACGGAAAGGCCGACCGGACCGGCAAACCCGACAGGAGCTCCGGTGACCCGCCGGGTCGTTTCGGCGTCCGCGAGCTCGAGCTCTTCAGCATCCAGGAAGTTCTTCAGCTTTGTTTCGTTGACCTCATCATCGCCGCGAACCAGCACGGCAACCGGCTTTCCGTCGGCGACGTAAATCAGCGTTTTGATAAAGCCGGACGCCTCCACTCCAAGAGCAGCCGTCAGCTCGCCAATGGTTCTCCAGCCGGGCGTATGGATTTTTTGCGGGGATGCTTCCGGCTTGCTCCCTCCGGTGGCGGTTCTCCCGCCCGGCTTCGCGCCGACCGGCCCTGCCGACTCCGCCTTCTCCAGGTTGGCCGCGTATCCGCATGACGTGCAGCTGACAATGGTGTCCTCTCCGACGGCCGCGAGGGCCATGAATTCGTGCGTCCCGCCTTCCCCTCCGATCGTCCCGGCGTCCGCCTCCACCGCGCGGAAGTTCAAGCCCATCCGGGTGAACATCCGGTGATAGGCTTCATGCATCCGCCAATAGGTGCGGTCGAGTCCTTCCGCATCCGCGTCGAACGAGTAGGCGTCCTTCATCAGGAACTCGCGTCCCCGCAGCAGGCCGAAGCGCGGACGGCGCTCGTCGCGGAACTTCGTCTGGATCTGGTACAGGGTAAGCGGCAGGCGGCGGTACGATTTCACCTCTCCCGCGATGAGCGCCGTTATGACCTCCTCGTGGGTCGGCCCGAGCACGAACTCGCGGTCATGCCGGTCCTTCAGCCGCATCAGCTCCGGTCCGTAGGCCGCATACCGGCCGGACTCCTCCCACAGCTCGGCGGGCTGCAGCGCCGGCAGCAGCACCTCCTGCGCACCGGCCCGGTTCATCTCTTCGCGGACAATCCCCTCGAGCTTCCGGAGCGTCCGCCGGCCGAGCGGCAGGTACGTGTAGATCCCCGCCGCCAACTGGCGGATAAAGCCCGCCCGCAGCAGCAGCCGGTGACTGACCGCCTCGGCCTCCGCCGGCGCCTCCCGCATCGTTGATCCCAGCAAAGTGCTTTGCCTCATGAATCATTCCTCCCCTTAACAATGAATGAAGATAACAAAAAGAACACATTCGTCAGGGACGAATGCGTTCGTGGTACCACCCTAATTCAACGAATCACCGCCCAGGCTGCATGCGGGTTCGTTCTTTGGCATCGATAACGGGATGACCGGCAGCGGATACTGGGGATTCCCCACTGCAGCTTTCAAGGCGGGAAGCGGCAGGGTGCGGCCGGAAGCCTCACAGCCGAAGGGCTTCCTCTCTGATGCCGCGCTGCCCGCGCTTATGTCCTTGGTCTTTGCTTTTTCTGTTCTAAGCTATTTCCCGATCACGAAGGAGCTCTTGAGCGAAACGACCCGGTTGAACACCGGCGCGCCCGGCTTCGAGTATTTCGGATCAACATTGAAGTACCCGTGCCGGAAAAACTGGAATTTGTCCTGCGGCTCGGCTGCCTTCATGTCCGGCTCCACGAAGCCTTGGACAATCTCAAGCGATCCGGGATTGAGGCGGTTCAGGAAGCTCGACGCCCCTTCCGTTTCCTCTTCCTCCCCGTTCTCATCGAAGATGAGGGAGTCGTACAGGCGGAATTCCGCCGGGACGGCGTTCAATGCCTCTACCCAGTGGATCGTTCCCTTGACCTTGCGGCCGGTAAAGCCCGTTCCGCTTTTGGTCTCCACATCGTACGTGCAGTGAAGCTCCGTTACGTTCCCGTTCTCGTCCTTCACGAAGTCGTTGCACTTGATGAAATACGCGTTCTTCAGGCGCACCTCGTTGCCCGGGAACAGACGGTGGTAGCCTTTAACGGGCTCCTCCATGAAGTCGTCCTGCTCAATGTAAATCTCCCGGCCGAACGGAATTTGCTTCGTCCCCATCTCGGGATTCTCCGGGTTGATCTCGGCGTCAAGCATTTCCGTCTGTCCTTCGGGATAGTTCGTGATGACCACCTTCAGCGGGTTAAGCACCGCCATCGTACGGGGCGCCTGAAGCTTCAAGTCTTCGCGGATGAAATGCTCGAGCATTTTGAAATCGACGACCCCGAAATTCTTGGACACGCCGGTTTCCCGGACGAAGTCGCGGATGGCCTTCGGCGTGAAGCCCCGGCGGCGGAGGCCCGATATGGTCGGCATGCGGGGATCGTCCCAGCCGTCCACGACCTTCTCGTCCACGAGAAGCTTCAGCTTTCTTTTGCTCATGACGGTATTGGTTAGGTTCAAGCGGTTGAACTCGTATTGGTGCGGCTTCGCTTCCGTCTCGCATTCCTCGATCACCCAGTCGTAGAAAGGACGAAGCTCCTCGAATTCCAGCGTGCAGATCGAATGGGTAACCCCCTCGATGGCGTCCTCGAGCGGATGGGCGTAAGCGTACATCGGGTAGATGCACCACTTATCTCCGGTATTGTGGTGATGAGCATGCGAGATCCGGTAAATGACGGGATCGCGCAGCGTGATGTTGGGCGAGCTCATGTCGATTTTGGCGCGGAGCACCTTCTCCCCGTCCTTGAAATCCCCCCGGCGCATCGCTTCGAACAGCTGGAGGTTCTCCTCCACCGTCCGGTTCCGGTACGGGCTCTCCTTGCCCGGCTCGGTCAGCGTACCGCGCATTTCACGGATCTGGTCCGCCGTCAGGTCGTCCACGTACGCCTTGCCCTTCTTGATCAACAGGACGGCCCGCTCGTACATTTCATCGAAATAGTCCGAGGCGAAGAACAACCCGTCCCACTCGAAGCCGAGCCATTTGACGTCTTCTTTAATGGAGTTAACGTATTCGATGTCTTCCTTGACCGGGTTCGTGTCGTCGAAGCGCAGGTTCGTGCGCCCGTTGAACTCGTCGGCGAGCTCAAAGTTAAGGCAGATCGACTTCGCGTGCCCGATATGCAGGTATCCGTTCGGCTCCGGGGGAAAGCGTGTCACCACGGTTTTCGTCCGGCCCGACTGGAGGTCATCGATAATAATTGTTTTCAGAAAATGGTTATGTGCTGCGGCTTTCGTCTCCATGGGACCAACCCCTCCGGTTTATAATGTTAAGGTTATAGCATACTATTATACCCAATAATCAGGGCAAAACATAGAACAAGATGGCAAAAAAGTGCATCACCGACCCGGCCAGCACGAACAGATGCCAGACGGCATGATGATAAAGGAACCCTCGCCATACGTAGAACACAGTCCCCACGGTATAGAACAAGCCTCCGAGCACGATCAGCGCAATGCCGCCCGCGTCCATATGCGCCGTAAGCGGACCCCAAGCCACCACGATAATCCAGCCCAGCACGAGGTAGATGAGCGTAGAGGTAAAGAGAAATTTCTTGGTGAAAAAGGCCTTGAACAGGACGCCCGCCAGGGCAAAGCCCCAGACGATTCCGAGCAGGGTCCACCCGAGCGTTCCCCGGATGACATTCATCACAATCGGCGTGTAGGTTCCCGCTATGAACAGATAGATCGACGAATGGTCGCAGATCTCGAAAATGTCCTTGATCCTTCCCTCCGGGAAGCTGTGAACGAGGGTCGACGAGGTATACAAGAGCAGCATGGATACGCCGTAAATCGTAAAGCTTACGACATGCCAGGCGGTGCCTTCCAAGGTGGCAAAAACGACAAGCAGCGTCAAGGCCGCAATGCTTAGCAGCGCTCCGATTCCGTGCGTTACGGCGTTCGCGATTTCTTCCCCGCGGGTGTACGTGTGTGTGTTGGCCATGAACCCTCGCTCCTTTCCCTGCAGTCTATTCATTATAGCCCATGGGCGTTCGCCCTTCAAAAAAAGGGACGAGCCGGGGAGCGGCCGGGCACAAGAAAACCCTTCCCGCGAGGGGAAGGGGAGTGGTCTATCGAGTGGGGAAGAGGCTCCCTCTACAAAGCAGGAACACCTTCCCGCAAGGGGAAGGAAAGGCGCTCTATCGCGCGGGAAAGGGGCTCGCTCTACAACCCAGAGGTCTTCAAGCGGTTCCCGGCTAGGCGTTCGGCCAGCTCATCCAGCTTATCCTTTACGAGAATAGCCTGCGTGTAGCGGGCTGGAATTCCCGAATAGCCCCAGTAGATTCCGGCCAAACCTCCGGCGATGGCCCCGACCGTGTCGGAATCATCCCCCCCGTTCGCCGCCTCCTGCACCGCTTCCTCGAAGGAGGAAGCGCGGTTCAGAAGGTGCAGCACCCAGCGGAGCGTATGGACGACGTAGCCGTCAGGCGGGCAATCCGGAGGCTCGGCGCCGAGGGCCGGCTCGTAGCGCGTTCCCTTCGTCTCGGCGGCAAGCGCGGACCGCAGCTCCCCGCCTTCCAGAAGGCGCCATGCGATGCGGTTGTAGAGGAGGCACGCCTCCCGGCAGAGCGGATCGTGATGCGTCATCTCCGACTGCTCCGCCGTGACCCGTTCCATGTCGTCGAGGCGGCCGTAGGCAAGAGCCGCCGGCAGGCAGCGCATGAGCGAGCCGTTCCCCGCACTCCTCCCGAGCTGGAGGTGGGCGGAGCGCGCCGCCTCCGGCCAATTCCCCCGGTAGCGGCTGAACACGAGCCGGATGATGTTCCCAATGTCCTTCGGGTCGGAGCGGTACCAGGCGAGGAACCGTTCGCCGATCGCCTCCACGGGATCCGCCGGATGCTCGAGAATGCCCTCCGCCACGGCGATGGTCATCATCGTATCGTCGGTCACTTCGCCGGGGGCAAGCGACCAGACGCCGCCTCCCACGATCTCTGTCAGGTAGCCATGCTCCCGGCGGATGGCCTCCCGGCTCATAAACTCGGTCGTTCCGCCGAGCGCATCCCCTACGGCCACACCGTAGAGGCCGCCTTTGATCCGGTCCTGCAGGCTGAGCTGCATCATGACAACACCCCCAGCTCCCGGGCCAGCCGGTCGGGCAGGCTCCGGTATTTCTCATGCCGCTCCAGCACCGCCTTGGCCTGGCGCACCCTTTCCTCCACCGTGCCCGTCAGGGTCACGTAGGGAATCCGGCGGACTGCCAGATCGGCAAGGATCTTCCGCTGAAACAAGTCGCGCATCCCGAAGCCCGACCGGTCCCAGGTATCGTCGTAGGGGATTTCGTCTCCGCAGACGAACACGAGATCGTGGCGGACCGCCGCTTTCACCGCGAGCTCTTCCAGCCGGGGAAGCACAAAGCCGTGATAATACTGCGCAAACATGCGTGTCGTGAGAGCGTTCGTGTCCACGAAGAGGTACCGGTTCGCATCGCCCAGCATCCTCTCCTCCCGCTCCAGATGGCCCTCGGCAATCTCGACGAGCTGCTCCGGCGTAAGCCGCCGGTCTACCTGATGGGCGTCCCAATACTCCCGTCCATACTCCGGCATCCAAACGGTGCCGAGCTCCTCCGCCAGCCGGGCGGCCAAGGTCGACTTCCCGGTCGAGGGGGCGCCGAGCAGGAGCACGCTGCTCACGAGGTCCCGGTACGCGACCGGATCCACGAAAGCCCGGCTCTCGAAGGGGGCCTGACGCACCGCCGTACCGGACACCGGGAAGGTCTTCCGGTCGGGATCGACCCGGCGGTCCACGGCCCCGAGCGCGCGGCTCATGTGCTCCCCGTAGGGCTCGCTCGAATAGAAGTGCGTGATCCGGCGGCCGCCGAGAAGGGAAGCGATGTAGTCCTCGTGCGCCTTCTCGATCTCCCGGGTGTAGCCCGTTTCCTCCGGCCCTCCCCACGCTTCTATCACCTCCACCTGGGGGTAGAGGGTGCGAATCCACCCGGCTCTTACCGGCAGCGGCACGTTCGTAACATCCGGGGAGTCGTAGATGACGACGACCACCTCGTCCGTCTCCCGGAGGGCCGTCTCGATCATGAATTGGTGCCCTTTGTGCAGGGGCGAGAATTTGCCCAGTGTCAGGCCTGTCGTAAGGGGCATCTTGGTTCTCTCCTCCCTTAGTCTCTTTCAAAAAAAGGGATGCCTGGCGTTTTGATCGAGTATCCTTTAATGTCATTCCTTTACAGGAGGTGGAAGTTGATGTACCGTGCCGGCATTTCCGTTATCTTTCTTTGTTGGACGGCCGTCCTTGTCCTGGAGTTAATAACCTTCTATAAGCTCCTTCAACGCCCGCATTTGGCGGATGAGGTGATCTTTATACTGACTGTCATTGGCGTTACGGTGGCGATCGGGTACGCGGCTCTCGGGGTCCTTACGAAACGGCAGGACCGGTGAGGAACCGCCCTTTCGCTCGCTCTAAACCACAGCCCCCGGCCGGCTACCGTTCACGGGTCCCGCCGCTTCGGCGGCCAGCCGGTAGTCTTTCCTCCAGCTGATTAGCCCGGCCGTGGCAATGCCAAGGAAAATCAGGTACAGAAAAGCCACCACATACAGCTCTTTGTACAGGAACATCCCGATCGAGAGAACGTCGACGGCAATCCAAACGTACCAGTTTTCGAGGATTTTGCTCGACAGCAGAAGCTGTGCCACGATGCTCAGGGTGGCGATGAACGCATCCGCATACGGGATCGACGCATCCGTGAAGCGCTCCAGCACATGGCCCCACGCAAACGTAACCACAATCAGGATGACGGCCAGCAGAGCCGTCAGCTTGGGCGTAATCCGCGAGGTCGGCCGGACCTTGGCTCCCCCACGACGCGTCGCCCAGACGATCCAGCCCTGGATGCTGAGAAGGAAGAACAGCACCTGAAGCGTCATGTCCGCGTACAGCTTCGCCTCGAAGTAGGTGAAGAAGAACAGCCCCACGTTCACCAGGCTGACGGGCCAGCACCACATATTCTGCCGGGCGGTCAGCCAGACGCTTAAGAGCCCGGTCGTCGTGGCCGCGATTTCCAGCCAGGTCGAAGAAGTCAGATAGGCCACCAGCAGCATGCCCGCCATGAGAATCCACATCGTGTATTTTCCGTTCATATTCCATTCCCCCTTATCACGCTTATAATACTATCACAATGACATTATTGTAGTTCAAAAAAATTCAGCTGTACAAAGACAGCCGGGGCACATCGCCCGAAAACCGGTAAAGCTGCGCCGCCCGCTGGGAATAGCGGTTCGATTTCTTGAGCGCGCCCTGCTCCGTTCTCACTTCCTCCAGCACCCCGCTGCGGCTCTGGGTCTGTTTCATCTTGCGGATGAAATTGGCCTCCTCGAAATCCGGCACGACCGTCCGGATCACCTGGTACAGCTCTCCGAGCGTGAACTCACCGGGAAGGAATTCGCCGGCAATCGGGGTCACAAGCATCTTCTCCTTCACCCTGGCCAATGCGTCCTGCAGAATCTCCCGGTGGTCAAAGGCAAGCTCCATGCCCCCGAGCGCCTCTTCTACGGAAAAAAGCCCCGCCTCCTCGGCATCGTCCGCCGCCTCCAGCTTCCCGAGCGCCTCTTCGTTCACGAGGGCGAAGAAGGCGTGGGAGATCATCCAGCCGCGCGGGTCGCGGCCGGGACGGCTGTACACGTTGAAGTACTCCATGTGTACGTCCTTCACGCCCGTCTCCTCCTGGAGCTCGCGCCGGGCGGTTTCGTAGACCGATTCCGTCTCCCGCGAGAACCCTCCCGGTAGCGCCCACATGCCCGCATGCGGCCAAACCTTGCGCTTGATAAGAAGCACCTTCAACTCCCGCTTCGGAAGGGACTTCGTCATGCTAGGGCGCTGCTCCGAGGTGATGGTGAATATTACAATGTCCGCCGGGGCTCCGTCCGGTGTCCGGTACTTCGCCGCGGAATAAGTCTTCTCATTCTCTTCCGCCATGAGGCACCCTCCTTTATTCTCGATTTGATAATGTCATTATGACATTTAATAACCGGGATGTCAACCCTGCCATTGGCCAAAAATTACCGGGCTGCCTTTCCCGCTTCCCGTTGCGGGCTTATCTCCGAACCGGCTCTCCGTGCAGCTTGTCCTATTAAGAGCAAATCCGAACGCCGCGTTCCCTACTCGCACAGTAAAATCCGGCGCTCCACGCTGCCCTTCTTCATCAGGCACCGGTCGAGGATGGTGAAGCCCGCCTCCTCTACGGCGGCCTCGATGCCCTCGGTCGTGATCAGTACGACCCGGTCCGCCAGCCGGCGGGCGCTCTGCAGCATCTCCTGCCGCTCTTCCGGAGGCAGAACCGAGCAGAGGTTGTACGGCAGGTCCACCACCGCGGCGTCATAGCGGCCGGTTAGACGGCGCATATCCGCCAGACGCACCACGTCCGGAAAGCCGAAGTGCGCCAGATTGGCCCGTGCCCCGCGAACGGCAAGCGGGTTCAGGTCGAAGCCCTCGATCGCGATTCCCATCGACAGGGCTTCGACCAGCACGGTGCCGATTCCGCAGCACGGGTCCACCGCACGGACGCCTTCCGGCTCCGGCACGGCCACGTTAACCACGGCCCGGGCCATTCGGGTGGTGAGCGCCGTGGAATAGTTCTGCGGCTTGTTCTTATGCTTCAGCCAGTGGGCTTCCCCCTGCTGAAGCGGTCCGAAGAACAACCGCCCGTGAACGAGGGCCGCCCCGTACCGCCGCTCGGGCTTCTTCATCTCCGCCCGCCCCCGGATGGCAGCTCCGAGCTCGCGTTCGATCCTGCGCTTCTCGGTGTAATCCCAGCTATTGTCGGTGTCCAGGCACATCACCTTGAACGTGCGTCCTCCGAGCTCCAGCCCTTTCACCTGCTTCTGGAGCTCCTCCAGGCTCTCCGCCTCATACTGAATGTCCATCCGTTCATGGAGAAAAGGGCTCCGCCCCGGGTCCAGCCTCCGCGCGCTGCGGAACCACCCCTTCCCTCTCAAAGACGGAGCCGTCTCCGCCCCGTCTCTCCCTTCTTCCCCTGTCCCGAAGAGGGCCCTCCGCTCCATCCGGCAGAGCTCTTCTTCCTCCTCGTGGCAGGCGTATGTGTACAAGCAGCCCAATCCGTTTCCTTCCAGTGTTCTTCCTCCTTCGATGCTGGTTCGCAGGCGCGTACGGCACCTTCTCGATCCTCTCGTAATCTAGCAAATCACTCCGACAGGTATAAGAGCCGCTAGAGTTGGAGATTCTAGTGACTATCCCAACCAGAACCTGGAGGTTGATAGAATTGACGAACCGAAAAAGCCTGCTGCTCCTGCTGCTGCTTCTCTTATGCGGACGGCCGGGCGAGGCGGCGGCCTTCCCTCAAATAACCGATCCGGACAATTCGGACACGGCGCCGGAAGCAGCCGACTATTTTGCCGTCCTGAACGACCGTTCTCCGGCGGCACGGGCAGACGATGCACCGGCCCTGACCTACCACATCCGGCCCGGCGATACGCTGTACCGGGTATCGGCGGAATTCGGCCTCTCGGTGGACGATCTCCTGGCCGTAAACAGCTCGCTGAATCCGGCCCGGCTGCAGGTCGGCCAAGGCATCCGGATTCCGTCCGGGCCGGCGGAGATTCCCTCGCTGCGTAACCAGACGGTCCGCGAGGTGCTGTCCGCCAAGCTGACCGCCTACACGGCCGGCTACGAATCCACGGGCAAGCGGCCCTCCGACCCGTCGTACGGCATCACGTATTCCGGAAGCCGGGTGAAGGAGGGACGGACCATTGCGGTCGACCCTTCGGTCATTCCGCTCGGCTCCACCGTTTATATCGAGAATATCGGCATCCGCCAAGCGGAGGATACGGGAAGCGCCATCAAGGGCAAGCGCGTCGATATATATATGAATGATCTCCAGGAAGCGCTGCACTTCGGGGTCAAGCCTAACGTGAAGGTCTACGTCCTGTCGGAAGGAAGCCGCCTCTAGCGGCTTCCTTAGGATGACCCGCCGTGCTCCTGCAGCCGTAGAGGCCGGTCAGTCCTGCAGCCGGCTCATCGCCTCGCCGACCAGCCGGTCGAACAGCTCGTCGTCTTCCTCCAGCCTTTCCTCCATCGCTTCCAGCTCTTCCTCGGTGCCCGACTCTTTGGCAAAATGCAGGCTGTAGCCCCAATCGCGGGCTTTTTTGCTTTGGAGGGTAAGCTCGTATACGTTCCTCTCCCCGGGGAGCTGGAACACAACCTGGCCCACGTACCCGCTTTCCTCATCCTTCGTCATCTTTGCGTCCATAATCGTTACTTCCATCTTCGATCCGCCTCGTTCCTTATGGTTTTCTTTCGCGGGTGGCCGAGCAGACGGCACGGTCTCCCTGCCGCCACCCCTGTCCTACCAGGGTGGCCTTCCTCCTCCCATACTAAACCGGACGGGGCCGGCAATTCAACTTGCGGGGGCACCCGCTGGAAGGATGAGGGGCTGCGTGGTAGAATAAAAAGACGTATGCAAACGTTTGCAATCCTATGAAACGAGGGGGCCAGGTTAATGAAAGTGTTGATCCTGGGAGGGACCGGCGTCATCAGCAGCCAAATTTCCCAGCAGCTGTTAGCGGCCGGACATGAGGTAACCGTCTTCAACCGGGGGTCCAAAAGCTTGCCGGACGCCGGCCAATACGAATGGATCGTCGGCAGCAAGGCGGACGGGGAGACGTTTCAGCGGCAGATGGCCGGGCGCCGCTTCGACGCCGTCATCGACATGATCAGCTTTAACGAGCCGGATGCCCGCCTGACGGTGGAAACCTTCCGCGGGCGCGTCCCGCAGCTGATCTTCTGCTCCACCGGGGCGGCGTACAAGCGGCCCTTCCGCACCACGCCCGTGAAGGAGGAAGCGGAGGCGCTATTCGACGACCCCGCCTTTCCTTATGCTTACGATAAGGCCCGGATGGAGCTCTACCTGCAGAGCCGCATCCGCGAGGAGAACCTGGCGGTCACCATCATCCGGCCTTCGCTGACCTACGGGGTAGGAGGAGCCAATCTCGGCGTGCTGAGACAGAATTACAACATCGTCCACCGCATCCGCCAAGGCCTTCCACTGGTCATGTTCGGGGACGGCCGGCTGCCGTGGAGCTTTACCTTTGCGCCCGATCTGGCCAAAGCCTTCGTGGGGGCCGTCGGCAACGAGAGAACGTACGGCCAGGCGTATCATGCCACGAGCGAAGAGAACCGGGTATGGGACGATCTGTATGGGGAGTGGGGGCAGATTCTCGGTGCCGAGCCGGTCATCGTCCATCTCCCGACCGACCTGCTCCTGAAGGCCGATCCCGACCTGTTCGCCCATCTCCATTACGAGAAGAGCTACGCGGGCCTGTTCGACAACGCGAAGATCAAACGGGATATTCCGGATTTCCAGATTTCCCTGACCTTACGGGACGGACTCCGTATGATGCTCGACTGGTACGAGGCGGAAGGGCATACCCTCGACGAGGGGAAAATGAGGCTGGAGGACGAGCTGACCGCCATTCACAGCCGCTGGAGCAGGGAAATGGAAGAGCTGGAGCTCTCCTAGGCCCTTTCAAGGGAACCGAAGCCGTTCCTTTTCCGTATGGAAAGGAAGACCAAGTAACGGAGGGATGCCCGATGAGTGTAGAAGCGGCCATCAAGGAAAGGTTCAAGTGTACCAAGTGCGGGAACGCCGAGTGCCTGATCAAGGAAGTGGCGATGACGGGAACCGGCCTGAGCAAAATGTTCGACATCCAGCACAATCATTTCCTGTTCGTCTCCTGCTCCCACTGCGGCTATGTTGAGGTGTACAACCCGAGGGTGCTTGAAGGCAAAAGCCGCGGCCAGCTCGGAACGGTCCTGGATGTTCTGTTCGGCTAGAGGGCGGTACCCGGTCTCATCCTTGCTTTACGTTCAGGCGAATGAACCAATGATGCCTGGACGCTTCCCCACCCTAAAAAAAGCGGGAGCCCCTGAAATTCAGGAGCTCCCTTTCTTTTATTCGCGCTACACTTCGTCCCAGATCCGGCGGACATTGTCCATTCCGATCTTCGAGCCGGTGCGGCATTCTTCCATGCCTTCGAATTCCACGGACACGTAGCCGTCGTAGCCGGACGCCTTCACGGTGCGAAGCACTTCCCGCATGTCGATGTCGCCGTGTCCGACGATGGCCCCGCGCAAATAATTGCCGCTTGTCGTGCGGAACCAGCCCTGGCCCGGGTTCTCATAAGAAGGACGCAGGTAGAAGTCCTTGACGTGCACCATCGAAGCGAAAGGAATGTTCTTCTTCACGGCGGCGACGGAATTCTCGTCAGCGCACATGAAATTGCCCACATCCAGGGTCGTCCGGAAATTCGGACGGTCCACCGCTTGAATAAGAGCCTGAACCCGGTCGCTGGCCTGAACCAGGTACCCGTGGTTCTCCACACTTGTCGTGATGCCGTATTGGGCGGCATGGTCGGCGACGCGTGCGCATGCTTCCGCGAGACGCGGCAGCTCCTTCAAGAACATGGCCATGGACGTGTCGCTGTGCGAACCCGCATCGTGGCGCATCAGCTTCAAGCCGAGAGCTCCGGCCGTGTCCACTTCCTTCATGACTCGGGCGATCTCCGCCTCGTATTCTTCCTTCGTGTCCTTGATGAAGTTCGCGCCGATCGCATAGTTGGACAGGGCGATTCCGGCGTCGGAGGCTTTTTTCTTGAGAGCCGCGATCAGGTCCGGGTTGTCCGTCAGCGTGTATCCCATAGGGACCAGCTCCAGGTGCTCCCCGCCGTTCTCGGCGATCCAATCGACCGCGTCCAGAACGGTCATTTCATTCGACTGTATGGCTCTAACGAGGCTGTACGAGCTTAACCCAAGCTTCATTGTCCTCTCTCCTTTAGTAACGGATTTCCTGTCCTTTGGCGGCCGACTCGTAAATGCCGCAGAGCATCTTCATCACTTCTACGCCGTCTTGAACCGGGCTGCGCGGAGTATCTCCGCTTTGAACGCTGTGAAGGAACATCCGGATCTCGTTCTGGAACGCACTTGGGAAATTAAACGAAGTGCTGTCGGTCTGCGGCGTCACGTTAAGGATGGTATCGTGCTTCTCGAGGACCAGCTGAATGTTCGGCTCCAGCTCAACCCCTCCCTTATCCCCGTACAGCTTGACGGACAGCTCGTCCTGCTTGGCATGCAGCGTGAAGCTGACGTCCACCATCAGGGAAGCCCCGTTCTCGAAACGGATGAGGGCGTTGGCCAGATCCTCGACTGTGTTCTTCGAAGCGTCGTAGTCGGCCGCTTTGTAGAACGAAAGATTTTTGACATTCGCCCGGTTGCCAAGCTTGTTGTATGTATTGGCGCTGACGCTGACCACCTTCGGACGGCCCATCATATACCAGCAGATGTCGATGACGTGTACGCCCAGATCGATGACAGGGCCGCCGCCGGAACGCTCGATGTCGGAGAACCAGCCGCCCGGATTGCCCAGTCTGCGCAGGCAGGAAGCTTTCGCGTAGTAGATTTCCCCAAGCTCTCCGCTGTCGATGAACTGGCGCACCACTTCCGCGTTGCGGTCGTAACGGCGGACGAAGCCGACCTGAAGGATTTTTCCGCTTTCTTTAACGGCCTGTTCCACCTGAAGAGCTTCCTCTACCGTGCGGCAAAGAGGCTTCTCAACCAGAACATGCTTGCCGGCGCGAAGCGCGGCAATTGCGATTTCGGCGTGGGTATTGTTCCACGTACAGATGCTGACAGCTTCCACCTCGGAATCGGCAAGAAGCTCGTGGTAGTCGGTATACACCCGGGTTGCCCCGTATTTGTCCGCCTTGGCCTGGGCCCGCTCTCCGTTAAGGTCGCAAATGGCGTAAATCTCCGCCGTCTGGTCGTTTTTGCTGTAGGCGTCGAGATGAGATTCCGAAATAGAGCCTGCACCGATAAGTCCGATTTTCACTTTCGTCATGGACGGTCCAACCTTTCTTTTGGGACGGCTTTATCCGCTTATGCGAGAGCCGTTCATTTTTTATCCAATCCAAAGTTTAACATGAATGCTTCGGCATTTCTAAGGAAAAAATTTACAAATTATATTTTGTTGATTAATTTGTAGATTACTAGACAAGTGGGGATGTCCGAGGGGCATTTAAGGACTTTTTCGACGCAGCTTTCGCAGTGGACCGGTTGTCCAGATGGCAGGGCGGATCCCGGCTTCTCGTTTACGCCGGCACCCGGATGGGTAAAAAGAAGAATAGCACTCACAAAGGAGAGGAACCTCATGACGGACCGAAAAGACCAGTCGATGGATGCGTTGGAAAATAGAAAATTGGGCTACGGCATTTACGGAGGCGTTACCCCGAATGACAGCGCCGTGCAAACCGAGCTGGATTCCACCCGCCGGAATACGGATTACAGCAGCGAGGTCGACAATTTTGACCAGCCGGAGTATCGGAAGGAAACGTTGGCGACCGATGTCAACGCGGATATTCTGAACGACGATGCCGTGGAGCAGGACGCTTCCCAGGGAACCGAGGTGGACAAAGACTTAGGCGATTTGGCTTCGTTCGAGGAGATGCCTGCCGATGAGTATTTGAGAAGGCACCGGAACGCAGCGGAGACTTCTGAAGGGGTTAGTCGCGGGCAGGCCTATGAGGAGGACCGGCTCCGGGAAGACAACGCGCCTTACAGCGGGTTGAACGACGAGGACCTCGTACCGGAAACGGATGCCGTCGCGGACGACAACAGTCCGGTGGACCCGGTTGCTCCTCCCCAGGATGTCGTCCACGGGACGGATCTGCTTAACGGGGCGGGGGCCGAAGAGGACCCGGACACCGGCAGCGGCTCCGGCCGTCTGTAAGAACGGCAGCCGGGAAGTTTTCTGTATCGGACAGGCGGGATTTCTCCGTTCTTCGTTTAAACGTAAAAAGGACCCGAGATAAACGGCCGGAAAAGCCGCTCTCGGGTCCTTTTGTGCGCACGTCCGTTTTACTCCGCGTCCACCGCCAGAACCACCATGCCGATGCCTCCGGCCCTCAGCCGGCCGTTATCCAGGTGGCGGATAAACTCGCTGCCGAAGATGGCCTTCCACGGCCCGAGCCGGGGAAGCGGCACCTCGGTCTCGTCCCGGCGGGCCGAGTACAGCACGTAGAGGTGACGGGCCGGATCGCCGTTCGCGCGGTGGCGGAGCGTTAAGCCGATCACGTCCGGCGGCGTCGCTTCGAAGACGAGGTGCCGCTTGATCTCCTCGGCTGTTCTCAGCCGGAAGGCAGGATGGGCCTTTCTCAAGGCGATGAGCTCCTTCATGAACCAAACGTCATGCCGCCGCTCGGCGCAGCGCTCCCAATCGAGCCGGTTGATCTCATCCGGCAGGTTGTAGCTGTTCTCCTGTCCCCTCTTCGTGCGCATGAACTCCTGTCCGGCCTGAAGGAACGGAATGCCCTGGCTCGTCAGGACGATGGCCGAGGCCAGCCGGTGCATCTGCCGGAGCACCTCGCCCGAGGGCTCGCCGCTGCGGAGCAGCTTATCCCACAGGGTCAGGTTGTCGTGGCATTCCACATAGTTGATCGTCTGGTCCGGCTCCTGGGGAAAGGAATGGAAGCTCTCGCTGTACGGAATCGAGCCGGCTATCCCTTTCCGGACTTCGTTATCCAAGCCCTCGCTGCCGCTCACGAATCCGGTTCCCTCTCCGTAGAAATTGCTGCCTTTCACACTGTCCCGCAGCTGGTCGTTGAACTGGGCGATCCGCGGCATCCGGCGGGCGTGAAACTGGTTGGCCCTCCGGTCGTCGGAAAGGCCGCTCTGATCCATGTACCACCCTTCTCCGAGCACAAGCAGCGAGGGGTCTATCTTATCCAGACAGCGGCGCACCTCGTTCATCGTGTCCACGTCGAGCAGCCCCATCAGGTCGAAGCGGAACCCGTCCACCCGGTATTCCTTCGCCCAGTAGAGCACCGAGTCCAGGATGAACTTGCGCATCATCGGGCGCTCGGACGCCGTCTCGTTGCCGCAGTGGGAGCCGTTATAGGGAATCCCGTCCTCCCGGCGGCGGAAATAATACCCTGGAACAAGCGCTTCCAAATGAGCGGTGCGGATATCGAAGACATGATTGTAAACGACATCCTGAATAACCCGGAGTCCTTTCTGATGGAGGGTCATCACGAGCTTCTTGAGTTCGCGTATCCGGACGTAAGGGTCATAAGGATCCGTCGAATAGGACCCCTCCGGCACGTTATAATGAACGGGGTCGTATCCCCAGTTGAACTGGGGCTCCCCGCTTGTTTCATCCACACTCTCTTCGCTGTAATCGTTTACCGGAAGAAGCTGAACATGCGTGACCCCCAGGTCGATGATATGATCAAGCCCGGTGGGAATCCCTTGCGGTCCCCGGGTGCCCGTCTCGCACAGTCCGATAAACTTCCCTTTGTCCCGAATTCCGCTTTCCGGATGAATGGAGGCATCGCGGACGTGCAGTTCATAGATCACCGCATCCACCGGGTGGGCAAAAGGAGGCCGCGGAGTCTCCCCCCAACCTTCCGGGTCGGTTTGGCGCAGGTCGATGACCGCCCCCCGCCCGCCGTTCACGCTGACCGCCCGGGCATAGGGATCGACCGCTTCCCGCCATTCTCCCCCGACGCTTACTTTATACGTATAGAAACGGCCCTCCAGGTTGCCGGGCACCTCAACCGACCACGTACCTGCTTCCCCGCGGGTCATGGGCAGCTCCCGTTCGGCCGGCCCGTCCCAACCGGAATATAGAACAAGCCGGGCTTCCTCCGAGGTAGGAGCCCACACCTTAAACAGGGAGCTTTCCTCCGACCAGGTCAGGCCCAGATCGTCACCATCATAGTAAAACCGGCTGTCAAAAGCGTCCTCCCATACGGAAATCCCGTCGGTTACGCGGGGATCTCCGAAAGTCCGCCTGATGTCCTCTGTCTGCTGAACCGCCATCTGCCTCACTCCGATTCACTGAAATTTCGATTCTCCACAAGGCAGCGTATCCTTAAGATGGAACCTGCACCTGCTTTGGCTGCAAAGGAGCCCTTGGCTTCGGATGGCCCGAAGGGGACTGCATGGGTCTCTTTACCTTTATAATCGGGATTTCCCATGAAAAAAGTGATAGTTAAACGGGAACAGCTCTCTATATTACTCTACTCTCGAGCTCAGGGAAATGACAACAAAAGAGGCAGAATCCCAGAACAATATTACCATTTTACCCAATCGCCCCCTCCTCTAACAGGAAAGAGAGCGGCGGGAGCCATAAAGTGGCTTAGACAAGTCTTTCTCTATAGGTATGCGGCGGCCGGAGCAGACAGAAGACGATTTGGGACGGAAGTCCCGGATCAACGTTAGGAAGGTCTACTGAAGGGAAAGGGCTGCGGGTCAATCCCAGACCCGGGGACGCGGCACGCCGGCCGTCCGCATATAATCCAGCAGCTGTCCCGTATGAACGGATTCATGATAGGCGATGCGGAGCAGCATATCCCCAAGCGTCCGAACGTACCCGGCATCGCTCCGGTCGATACGAATCGCCGACAGGTCTTCCTCGCGGAAGGACTTAACGGTGGTCAGGAACGCCTCCCGCCAAGGCCGGGCAAACGTCAATTCCTCTTCCACCGTCGTGAACTCCCTCCCCTCATACGGAGACTCATAAGAAGTCAGGCTTCCCCGGTTAAGAAGAGCAAGATGATAATAGCGCTCACTGTCGAGCACATGCCGAATCATCTCCTTTATGCTCAAGGCCTCCTCATCGGGCTTCCAATCCAGCCGGTCGGCGGGAAGGCTTCTCCAGACCTTTTCGCTTCGGCGGCGGACTTCTTCCAGGTTGAGGACGACAAGTTCAATGGCTTTCATAAGACAACTCCTTAAAAAAATCTCCGGACGTTCCGTTCCGGTCTATGGGTTCCTATCAGAATACCAAACATTCGTTCCCGTGAAAACCCTTTGTGGGAAATCAGCCATCCTTCCGCCACGACAAAAAGACCGGACTAAAGGCGTCCGGCCCCAATCAGGACTACAAACCCCAACAAGCTTACAGCGATCAAACGATAGTCTCTGCGGGAGAACCGCAGGGGCTCGCGCAGCGACCGGCGCGGACCGAGACGGTCATATCCCCTCATCTCCAGGGCGAGGGCAAAGTCCTCGGCCGATTTAAACAGGGAGACGAGAAGCGGGATGAGCACGGCGGGCAGGTCCCTTGCCCTAAGGGAGCCCGGACGGGCCCCGGAACGCCCCCGCGCTCTGGCAATCCGGGAGAACCGCTCCAGCTCCGCCAGGATCAGCGGAATGAACCGGAAAAGAAGGGACGCCGTCAAAGCAACCGCTTCAACGGGAAGCTTCAGCCGGGAGAGGCCGGCCAGCCCCTGCTCCAGGCCCTGCTTCATCCGGATCGGCCCGGCCAGCAGCGGAAGGAGCATGCCGAGCACCAGGACGCACAGCAGCTTGACGAACTGGCGAAGGGTCAGCAGGGCGTCCGGCACGGAGAAGCCGATCGCCGGCAAGCCGGGAAATCCCGCCGGAAAGGCGATTCTCGCTCCCGAAATGGCCACCGAGAACGCCATGAGAAGCAGGAACGGCCGAACCGCGGGCTTCAGCGACCGAACGGGCACCCCGCTGTAAGCCGTGACGCCGGCCGTCACCGCGATCGACAGCGCCAGCGCCGCCGTGGAGCTCTGGCTGAAGATGCCCGCCGAGAGCAGCAGGCACCCGGCCCACAGGGCCCGCGGGTCGGCGGCCGTAAGGCCGCGGGCGGCGCTGGGGCTGGACGGCTCGGCGGCCGGCTTTTGCCCGGCAGCGGCTGAGCCGGCGGACGGGACGGGGGCGCCATGCGGCGCGCCGGCGATGGCGGAGGCCGAGGCGGTGGCGGCGTAGGCGGCTGCGGGCATGTCGGCCGCTGGCGAGCCGCCGGGCTCCGCGGCCCAGCGCAGGCGTACCTGCCCGGCCAGCTCCGCCGCCAGCTGCTCCGGCGCAAGCGGCTGCCCCGCGGGCACGTCCCAGCCCAGCCCGCGGAGTCTATCCGCAAGCTGGAGGGACTCGGGCACCGCAAGGCCCGCCTCCGCGAGCAGCTGCGGCCGGCGGCCCAGCTCTTCGCCGCTCACCGCGGCGGCCAGCCGGCCGCCGTTTAAGAGCAGGACACGGTCCGCCAACGGCAGGTACGGGTCCAGATCGTGAGCCGCGACGACGATGCCGCCTCCCCCGGCTTTGAACCGGGCGAGATACTCGGTCAGCAGTCCCGACGCTTCCGGATCGAGGCCCGCGCTCGGCTCGTCAAGGAACAGCCAGTCGGGCTCCACGGAGAACGCCGTTCCGAGCGCCACCCGGCGCTTCTCTCCCCCGCTCAATGAGAACGGGCTGCGGTCGAGAAACGCTTGCGGCAGCTCCACCGCCTCCAGCGCCCGCACAATCCGACGCTCCCCCTCCTCCCGGGTAAGCCGGTACGGCTTAAGGGAATAGGTGAACTCCTCCCGGACCGTGCGGGCAAAAAGCTGATGCTCGGCATACTGAAACACGAAGGCCGCCTTCATGGGAGGCCCTGCCGGCCTTCTCCGGCTCCACAGGGCCTCTCCCTCGAATCGGACGCTTCCTTCATGGGGCTTGCGGAGACCGGAAGCGACATCAAGCAATGTCGATTTGCCCGCCCCGGAAGGACCGGCGACCAGCGTCAGCTCTCCGGCAGAGAATTCGGCGGACACTCCGTCCAGCATGTTCCTTCCGAAGCCGCCGGCTGGAAGGATACGGATATCCGTCAACTGGATGGTCATCGGATCGCCTCCACCGCCCGAACGGCTTCTTCCACCGTAAGCGGCCTTGAACTGAGCCGGAATCCCTGGCGCATCAGCTCCTGGACTAGCCGCACCGGATAGGGAGCCGTAAAGCCCAGCTGCTCACACGGGGTTTTCTCCGAAGGTGCATCTTCATCCTCTTTGCCATAGAAGAAGCCGGAAGGAGTACCGGAATAAATAACCCTTCCCTTCTCCAGAGCAAGCATCGCGCCGCTCCCGGCGAGCTCCTCCATCCATTGGGTAATCCATACGACGGCCGTGCCTTCCTGCGTCAGGTCCTTCGCCGCCTTCCACACCCGTTCCCTTGAAACGGGATCGAGCATCGCCGTCGCCTCGTCGAAGACGATCATCGGGCTGCCGGCCGCCAGGCTGCCGGCGATGGCCAGCAGTTGCTTCTGGCCGCCGGACAGCCGCTCGACCTTCTCCTCTTTCTTCGCGGTCAGGCCGACCCGCTCCAAGGCTGCGGCCGCTCTCGCCTTCCGCTCCGCGGTCTCCAGCTCGAGCCACTCCAGCCCGAAGCAGACATCCTCCCAAACCGTTTCCCCAACGATTTGGGATTCGGGGTTCTGCATCACCATCCCGATGCGGCGCCCCTCCGTCCAGCCCGGCTCCCGGATCCCCGAGCTATAGCCCGACAATCCGGCCAAGACGAGCCCGAGCGTACTCTTCCCGCTTCCGTTTGGCCCTGCCACACCAAGCCATTGGCCGGGCCGGATCTGAAGGTCGATCGATTGAAGGACCGTCTCCGTCCCGGCCCCTTCCGCCTGGTCCGCTTTCTCGTATTCCACCGATAGTCCCCTCAGTTCAAATTCCGGTTCCAACCCCCATTCAACCCCCTTCAAGGTGTCCCCGCCTCTCTTTCCCCCGCGTGATAAAAATCTCTACTCAGATTGTTCCGTTAAGGCAAATCCGCTTGCCCGGACCTCTCCTTCTCAGCGCTGGGATCCCTTCCTGTCCTTCTCCCCCGCGGAGATCCCCGCCTCTCCTACTTCCCGGCAAAAAATTTCCGATCCCCTCTGGCCGACCCGCAGCCGATATGCTACAATCCGAATTGTCAACCAGATTATTCAGAAACAGGTTAACAAATGAGAGGAGCTTTTGCAATGAAAACATCGGGCTTTACGGTCAGGGGAATTACGCTCAGCGCCATGTTTGCCGCCCTGCTCGTCGTCCTCAGCTTCGTCAACATTCACCTGGGCTTCTCCCCGGTGCCGATCACACTGGAGAACTTCGCCATTATGCTCACCGGCGCCCTTCTCGGTGCCCGTTACGGGCTGTTCAGCATAGGGACGGTCGTCGTCCTTACGGCCATCGGGCTGCCCTTGCTTCACGGCTCGGGAGGTTTGGCGCTTGTTCTCGGTCCGACGGGAGGATACATATGGGCCTATCCCTTTGCCGCCCTGTTCATAGGGATGATCGCCCCCCGAATCCGAGGGGGCCGTACCAAGCAGATTGTTCTGACCTTCCTGACGCTCGAGGTGTTCGGCTCCCTGATGCTTTATGTCACCGGGGTTCCGTGGCTCGCCCACACGTACCACATGACCTTCCAGAAGGCCATGGTCGCCGGCTGCTATCCTTACCTGATCGGCGACGCGGTCAAAGCCTTTGCCGGAGCGCTGATCGTCGTCTCTGTCCGCCAATGGATCTCGGTCAGCGGCCGCCGGGCGGTGGCGGGTCATTCGGCAGCAGCCCGCAATACCACGCTGAGCTAGTGTCTTATTCGTAACCGAACAAATAGAGGAACTTTGATCCGCTACCCCCTCTCCTGGAGCTGCTTCCCGGTAAGGAGAGGAACTTTGTTCCTCTATTGGAGGGCAAACAGGCCAGGAAGCCCGTTAACCCGCGGAATAGCGAACGGTAGTTCCTCTATATCCGGAGAATTGTTCCTTTTCCGGGCAATAAGAAACTGAAGTTCCTCTATTTTCGGGGGATATCCTGGAGTAACACTATGGAAGGTGTTTCGCTACCAAACAATGCCGGGCAGCTCACCCCCTGCCTCCCCAGCACAAAGAAACCGCAGCGGTCTTCCAAAGACCCTGCGGTTTTGTATTCCTTATCTATCCAGTGCCTTAACTGCAACGGAAGACGGCTTCCTTATCGATTGTCGTGCGCATACGCAAGCATTCTCACCAACCAAATTACCGGGCCAGGCACTAGGTCCGGAAGGCGGGAGGAACCCCCCACACGGGCACTGCCCTGCGGCAAGAAGCCGAACATCGCCCGAAGCCTTATGGGGAAGCCGCCCGAGTATCGCCCGACACGGCCCCCTACCGGCAGCCTCCCCCTTCCTATCTAGCCGGCTTCCCCCTCCAGCAGCTCGCGCAGCTGAGCCGTCCGGCGGAATACCGCATCCGGCTTCTCCCGGAACTCGGATGCCTGCGTGGTGGGGAGCCACAGCACGCCGTAGGTTCTCAGTCCAGCGGCCTTCCCCGCCGCGATATCGGCATCGCTGTCTCCGAGGAAGACAGCCTCTTCCTTCGCCGCCCCGAGCTCATCGAGCGCCCGAAGGATGCCCTCCGGGTCCGGCTTCGCCTTCTCCACGTCATTGCCGGTGATCGTCACGTCGAAGGCATCCGACAGTCCGAGCTCCCGCGCGGAAATTTCGAACGTCCGGCGGCCTTTCCCGGTGATGACCGCCGTCCGGTAAGAACGGTCCCGGAGAAACGCCAGCAGGTCCCGAATGTCCCCGCTCGGCCGGACCAGCCGGGTATGATTCTCCTCATAGAGGTGATAAAATTCCTTCACGGCCTCCTCCAGGCTGCCGCAATGCGAAAGCTCCTTCCGGAGAATCCCTTCCTCCGGGGGTCCGAACATGCCGATGATTTCATCCGGCGACACCTCGCGGCGGTCATGCCGGCGAAAAACCGTCTGAAATGCATGGAAGATAACCGGAAGCGTATCCGCCAGCGTTCCGTCAAAATCAAAGAGCACCGCTTTCGTTCTCATCGCGTTTCCCCTTTCGGGCTCTACCCTGGCTTGATTTCGAGAAGCTCGTACTTTAGAACCCCCATCGGGGCGTTGACGCTTATGTTGTCTCCCACTTTTTTGCCCATGAGCTCTTTGCCAAGCGGGCTTTCATAAGAAATCAGATTCTCGGCCACGTTCGCTTCCGCCGGCCCCACGAGCCGGTATTCGATCTTCTCCGCAAATTCGATGTCGTTCAGGAGCACGACGGAGCCCACTCCCACCTGGTCGGTATTCCGGCTGCCGGCGTCCACCACACGGGCGTTTCGGATCATCCGCTCCAATATCAGAACGCGCGTTTCCATATGGGCCTGGTCTTCCTTGGCCGAATGGTATTCGCTGTTCTCCTTCAAGTCTCCGTAGCTGATCGCCACCTTGAGGCGCTCGGCCAGCTCCCGGCGCTTCGGTCCCTTCAACTCCTCCAGCTCTTCCTCGAGCTTCGCCAGCCCTTCCGGGGTCAAAACCACTTCTTCGCTGCTCAATAGTCCCACTCCAATCTTTATCGTTGCCTCCATTCTACCCTAAAGGAACGAAAAAAGAAAAAAAGGACGGCGGCACCGCGCGTCCTGAAAGGAAGATTCCGGCCCCGCCGCCAAACAGCCCGAAAGCCGAGAGCAACCAGCCGCCGGACAAGGCTAAGGCGTCATGGAAAGCCTGCGGAAATAATCGTACACGAGCACCGCAAGCTGGGCCTGAAGCCTCTGCTCCGGATCGTTCAGATTCGCATCCAGCACCTGCTGGATCCGCTCCATCCGGTAAACCACCGAATTGTAATGGCAGAACAGCACCTGGGACGTTTCCTTGATGCTGCCGTTGCAGCGGAAGTAGTGGATCAGCGTATCCAGGAGCTGGGACTGGTTCTTCTGATCGTAGGCAAGGAGCGGCTCCAGAAAATGAAGCAGCGCCGTTTTCAGCTTGTCGTGCTCCGCGATGAGCTTAACCAGCCGGTGGTACCTCATGTCCTCGAAGAAGAAAAGAGTCTTATCCGGGAATACGCGGGGGCCGATCTCCACGGCTTCCCGGGCCTCGAGCAGCCCGGCGGCGGCTGTTTCCGGAGGATGCACCGGGCTGAAGCCGAAGATCAGACGGTGATGGGAGAGCAGGGCCTGTACTTCCTCCTGAAAGCGGGCGACCCGCTTCTCCTTGGCATATAGCTGCGGCGGCAGCAGGAAGACCAGCTCTTTTCCCATCCCGAGGAAAAGAATGTCTTTCTGGGTAAGGGCCGCCCTCAGCCTCGCCTGCTCCGGATCGGACATCATGCGGCTCGCATGCCCAGTGCCCACCCGGTACGAGCCCTTGAGCTGCAGGCCGACCTCCGCCGCCCCGAGCAGAATCGATTCTTTGCCCGTCAGCTCCCCGAGAATCCATTTCTTCATAAATTTGTCCTTGTGGTTCTCTTTTAAATGAAGAAGAGACTCGAGCTTGGTCAACTGAAGCATGAGCAGCTTGGCGGCGTGCGGAAGCAGGGAAACCAGCTTCAGGTAAGCCCCTTCGGGTGCCTCCCACCCGATCAGATAGCCGGCATTCCTTCCCCCTCGCTCGACCGGTACGATCACGGTTAACGTTCCGTCCTCTTCCCTTCCGATAAGCATGGGATTCCCGTCCACTCGATGCTCCTCCGGCCACTCCCCATTCTTCGGAAGAGCGTCCGGCCAAGGAACCGGCCGGGAGGAATCGGAAGCCACCGTCTCGCCGGTCAAGGCCGCAAAAGCAACCGGATGGCCCAAGCAGCCGGCCACGGTCTCCACGAACACCTGCAGATTCTCTCCCATCACCATCGCGTTGGTGATCTGCTGAATGCCCTCCTGGATATCCGCGAGCAGCCTCGCCTTGTACCTCATGATTTCGTCCATCATTTCCTGCAGCATTTGCGAATAGCTGACATTGTCGGCGAGCTCCACGATGGGAAGCTCACAGGCATCGGCCATTTCGATCATCCGGGCGGGAACCTGCTCCATGTACCGCTTCGTTTTGATGGCGATGGCCGCGATCTTCGCTTCCTTTAGAAGAGGGATCAGCTGCAGCTGGGCCTGCTCGTTGTCTTTAATGGAGAAGGCGGTCGTCAACAGCAGATCTCCCGGTCGGACCCAGTTATGAACATCCGGCACCTCCATGACATTGACGTTGGTAATCAAACGCCCCAACCCGCCGGTGCCCCCCAGCACCGAGGAGGAAGCAAACAAATGAGGACGCGCCCGAATCATCTCGCCTACCGATACTCCATCCATCTCCCTCTCCCCCTTATCTACCCTAATCATTATATGTAATATAATCTAACACAAAACTATGGATTTTAGGTATCCCTAACAACTTCACCTGCCCTTTTGTGATTCATTCACAAGAAAACAGGGAAAAGATTGTCGTCCACCCCCTATATACGTCACTTATCTTGTGATATATTATAACACAATAGATAAAGAAAACTATACATCAGGAGTGAGAGACAATGAAAAAATGGATGCTGCTTCTCTTTGTCGCCCTATCGGTACTGGTATCGGCCTGTGGAAATTCCAAAACCGCTCCGGCGGCTGCGGAC
Source organism: Paenibacillus aurantius (assembly GCF_032268605.1). Lineage (NCBI taxonomy): Bacteria > Bacillati > Bacillota > Bacilli > Caryophanales > Paenibacillaceae > Paenibacillus > Paenibacillus aurantius. The sequence continues at coordinate 987,778 of NZ_CP130318.1, read as the reverse complement.
GGCGCTGCCTCCTCCCCGCCCGATGCTTCGGCGCAAACCACTCTGGATCAAATCAAGAAGCGCGGCAAGCTGATCATCGGAACGAGCGGCAATTACCGGCCCCTTACTTATATGGATGAGCAGGGCAAGCTGACCGGATTCGATATCGATTGGGGCAATGCCTTAGCCAAGGAATTGGGCGTGACCGCGGAGTTCGTCCCGGGCAATGTTTCCGGTCTGCTGGCCGGTCTCAATGCCGGCAAGTTCGATATCGTCATGTCGGGGCTGCTGATGACGGA